>DKJY01000130.1 GCA_002454955.1 Bacteroidales bacterium UBA6680 | reverse complement strand
TGATTATAAATGCGAGTTCTATTTGGCAATAAAGAGGCAATTATGACAGATAAATGGTTGAATTATGCAAATCCATCAGGTAATTAAAAAATAGATTTAGACAAATGAATCTTAGATACTTATATGTTATTCCAGGATTGTTGTTTGTAACAATAGTACTTTTTCTTATTGATCTATATATTGGTAGTGCTGATATACCTTTCTTTAAGGCAGTATTCTCAATATTTTCATCAGCGGACAATACAGAGCCTTATGTCTATATAATAAAGGAGATTCGTTTTCCGAGGGTTGTAACAGCTCTGTTTGCAGGTATGGCACTTGCAGTAGCTGGTCTGCAGATGCAGACTATCTTCAGGAACCCATTAGCTGGCCCCTATGTTTTAGGAATTAGCTCCGGTTCAAGTCTTGGGGTAGCACTTGTAATATTGGGTGCATCGGTATTTGGGTATTCGTTTACAGGATTTCTGGCTAATGCCGGTGTTGTTATTGCTGCGCTTACCGGAGCAGCATTTATTTTGCTGCTTATACTCTCTGTATCAGTTAGAGTTAAGGATGTGATGACAATTCTGATATTGGGAATATTATTTGGTGGTGCAACATCCGCAATTGTTAGTGTATTGCAGTTTTTTAGTAGCGAGTATGCTCTTAAATCGTATGTTGTATGGACGCTGGGTAGTTTATCTGGTGTAACTTCTGATCAATTATATGTTATTGTTCCGCTTGTTGTAACCGGTTTAACTATAGCATTTGTGTTGTCAAAAAAACTGGACACATATCTGCTTGGCGAATACTATGCAAAGAGCCTTGGTAGCAATGTATTCCTGTTAAGACTTATGTCATTTATAAGCACATGTCTGCTTGCAGGAACAGTTACAGCTTTTTGTGGACCACTTGGTTTTATAGGCATTGCGGCACCGCATATATCGCGTATGCTGCTTAAATCATCTAAACATATTACACTCATAATATCATCTGTATTTACCGGATCTGTAATGATGCTTACTGCCGATATATTATCACAGTTACCAGGATCAGATAAGGTGTTGCCAATAAATTCGGTTACTGCATTGTTAGGTATACCAGTTGTAATATGGATTATTGCTCGTAACTACAGATATTCAAAGATGATGTAGTTATCATAACATTAATGTAAAATTTAGAGCGATTCAGATAAACAACATTACATCATTATTGTTAAGGTAAGTAGAATTTCAGCACATAGTTGGTAGTAACAGATAGTTGTTATACTTTACATAGTAATATATGTGTTGATTTATATAACCATTGAGAAGAAATATAACATTTGTATGAAGTATTATAAAGAGATTATATCAGCAGTATTAATATTTTTTGGTTTCGGTTTTATAATGGGAGGCGGAAGCAGTGGTAATCAGGTTATGGAGTATTCTGGAGCTGGTATGCTTACTCTCGGAAGTCTATATCTTATTATAAAGATATTCAGAACTGGCGTTACAAAAAAAACAGACCAGTAGGGATTGGTCTGTTCTAAGAATTACGTTGTTTTTTATGATTTTTAATTGGTTATTATTATCAATAACTCTTATTTAAACAGTTTTCTGCGTTTGTGCATATCATCAAGTCTTTTCTTATTTGCTTTACGTGTATAGATGGCTACAGCAACAGCAACAGCCAAAAGAAGTACAACAACTATTAAGTATTTTTCCATTGTTCACAGTTTTTGTTTCTTCAAAAATATAAAAAATAATTGTTGAAACTTTGGTTTATGCAAAATATGCAAGGTTTAATGCATAATTATGCATCCCTAAATCATGACTATTTGGGTTTTTGTACAAATATGTATTTAAAACATCAAATTATTTTTATCCTTAATAAAAAGGCATTTGCGCGGGTTTTGTAAAGAATTATCGAAACTCTTTTTCAAAAAAACAATTTTTTTTTTTGAAAAATGTAAAACCTTTGCTATGATTGTGCAGCTGATGAATAAAGCTACAAAATACAATTAATAAATAACCACTTTTATACACTATTGAATATGGAAAAGATGACACAGCAAGAGTATATTGCTCGCGAAGACAAGTTTGGTGCACATAACTATCATCCGCTTCCTGTTGTTTTAGAGCGCGGTGAGGGAGTTTTTGTTTGGGATACTGATGGAAACAAGTACTATGACTTCTTATCAGCATATTCTGCAGTAAATCAAGGTCATTGTCACCCTAAAATTGTTGATGCAATGGTTGAGCAGGCAAAGAAACTTACGCTTACATCCAGAGCATTCTATAATAACATACTTGGAGAGTATGAAGAGTATGTAACCAAGTATTTTGGATATGATAAGGTTCTTCCTATGAATACAGGTGCTGAGGCAGATGAGACTGCTCTTAAGCTTTGCCGCAAATGGGGATATGCTAAAAAAGGTATTCCTGCAGATCAGGCAAAGATTATCTGTTGTGAGGAGAATTTCCACGGACGTACTATTTCAATAGTATCTATGTCTACTGATCCTGATTCGTATGCAGGATTCGGTCCTTTTACTCCTGGTTTTGTTAAGATACCTTATAACGATCTAGAGGCATTAGAGAGAGAGCTACAAGATCCTAACGTAGCTGGATTTATTGTTGAGCCTATTCAGGGTGAGGCAGGAGTATTTGTTCCAGATGCAGGTTATCTTAAGAAGGCTCATGAACTTTGTAAGAAAAACAATGTTCTTTTCATTGCAGATGAGGTACAAACAGGTATTGCACGTACAGGAAAACTTCTTGCAGTTGATCACGAAGAGGTTCGTCCAGATGTACTTATCTTAGGTAAAGCAATCTCTGGTGGAGTATTCCCAGTATCTGCAGTATTAGCAGATGATGATATAATGCTTGTAATTAAGCCAGGTGAGCATGGTTCTACATTTGGAGGAAATCCTATTGCTTGTAAGGTTGCCATTGCTGCTCTTGAAGTAGTAAAAGAGGAGAAACTTGCTGAGAAGGCTGAAAAGTTAGGAAAGATCTTCCGTGATGAGTTTAACTCAATTGATTCTGACATGATATCACTTGTTAGAGGAAAAGGTCTTCTTAATGCAGTTGTTATTAAGCCAAAGAATGGTAAAGAGGCTTGGGATGTTTGTGTAGCTATGAAAGAGGCTGGTGTACTTGCTAAGCCAACACATGGCGATATTATTCGTTTTGCACCTCCATTAACAATTACAGAAGAGGAACTTCGTGAGGCAATAGCTAAGATTAAAGAGGTATTCAAAAGCTTTGAGTAATCTCAATCTTTAACGATATTTAACATGGGGTGTCTATTTAATGGCACCCCTTTTTTGTTTTGTAATGTTTTCTTTTCTTATATTTGGTTATAATCTTTGACTCTGTTATATGTAATGAGTCAAAGTGTAATTTAAATTTAATTGTAATAATATTATGATAAGAAGAGGGTTAGTTGTATTTGCACTATCTTTTATTGCACTATTTGCATCGGCGCAAGGGGTAGATATATCTTTGAAAATAAAGGGACTTAAGGATACCTCAGTGATACTTGGGTACCACTACGGAAGCCAGAAATATGTTACAGATACCATAGCTATTAATGGAGTGGGAGAGGGGTTTGTTAAGGCAGATACCTTGTTACCTGGAGGAATATATCTGGTAATTGTTCCCGGGAACACATATTTTGAGATGCTTATATCTGGTGATCAGAAGTTTTCAGTTACAACAGATACCGGAAATCTGACTGAAAATCTTGTATTTAAAGGTTCTGATGAGAATACAAAGTTTGTAAACTATCAGAAATATATGGTTGAGAAGCAATCTGAATCAAAAAAATACAGAGACAGACTAAATGCTTTAAAGGTGAGAGGTATTAAGGACTCTGTTGACTATTTTCTGAAGAGATTAGACGAACTTGATGATGATATATCAAAATATTGGGATAAATTGATAGCTGATAATAAAGGCACACTATTTGCCAATATAATAAAGGCAATGAAATTCCCTACAATACCAGAATTTGTAATACCAAATCATATTGTAAATAAAGACTCTATGCGTTGGGTTATGGGGTATAATTATAATAAGAATCACTATCTAGATGGATTAGATTTTAGTGACGATCGTCTGTTACGTACGCCTGTTTTTCAGGGTAAGATAGAACACTATTTCTCAAGGTTATTGCTTCAGATGCCGGATTCGCTTAAGAAAGAGGTAGATAATATTGTTAGATTATCAGAAGCAAACAGAAAGGTACAGCAGTATGTGCTGGTATTCTTGCTTGATTATTATAATAAAACTGAGCTTATGGGGCTTGATGAGATGTTTGTTTATGTTGCAGAGAAGTACTACTTGAGTGGAAAGGCTTGGTGGATAACAGATGATTTTAAGCAGAAACTTGATGAACGGGTGATGAAGATTAAACCAACGCTACTAGGACGAAAGGCTCCGGAGATTGAGGCTCCTATGGTATCAGGTGAACCAACCAGTTTGTGGCATACTGATGCTAAATTTACTATTCTTACATTCTATGATCCGGATTGTGGACATTGTAAAACTGCAATACCCGCGCTTAGTAAAGTTTATCAGGAGAAGTATGCCGATAAGAGTATTGCAGTATTTGCTATGAATACTCAGGTTGAGTTTGAGAAGTGGAAAACATTTATAGATAAAAACAATCTTAACTGGATAAATGTATGGGATCCGCACAGGCATAGTCATTTTCAGATAAACTACGATGTATCTTATACTCCAATAATGTTCTTACTTGACAGAGATAAAAAGATTATTGCAAAGAAGATATCACTTGAGGATTTAGAGAAGATATTAGATAATGAATTAAAGTAGATATGATAACGCAGAAAGAGATAATATTACCTCCGTATGCGAGAGGTATGCATATTATTACAAAGATAATAGAGGATCAGCTAGATCCTCTTCCTGCTACGGCACTTGTTAACCTGTTTATAAAGCATACATCAGCATCAATTACCATAAATGAGAATGCCGATCCTGATGTAATAACAGATTTTGTTAATTATATTAACAGGCTTATACCTGATGATACACCATATTTCAGACATATTGATGAAGGTACTGACGATATGCCCTCGCATATTAAGTCTTCATTGTTAGGATCGTCAATTACAATACCTGTAAAATTCGGAAAATTAAATCTGGGTATGTGGCAGGGAATATTTTTGTGTGAGCACAGGAATAATGCAGGAAATAGAGTAATTGTTGCAACTATATATAGTTAGAGTTTTAAAGTACTTTGACTACACTGCCTGTTTCTGATATTTATATATATAATTGCTTTATGGTAATATAAACTAAATCAGATAACTATACAGACTGTATCTGTGTATTATAACCAGATATATATAATTTTGTTAAATAGGAAATGTACTTTTTTTGTTTAGAAAAATTATGCTACATTTGTCCACATATGAAAAGTGAAAAAGCCATATACTATTATGTTGTAGCCTTCCTTGTAGGCTACCTTAAACTCTTTGGCGGATTATAAAATTCACTCTTTTGACCTTTCTTTTAGCTATAAAGAATTGCCAGCTATAGAATATAGTATTGACATGGGATAATAGCATATAATCGAAATCAACCAATATATAATAATAAAACATGGAAAAATTACTCTTATTAGGTGACGAAGCCATCGCTCAAGGAGCAATTGATGGTGGTATGTCGGGTATTTACGGATATCCAGGAACTCCATCAACTGAAATTGCTGAGTATATTCAGCACAGTAAAGAGGCTATTGATAAAGACCTTCACAGAGAGTGGTCTTCAAATGAGAAGACTGCAATGGAATCTGCTTTAGGTATGTCATATGCAGGAAAGCGCGCAATGGTTACTATGAAGCACGTAGGACTTAACGTTGCTGCTGATGCTTTTGTAAACTCAGCTGTAACTGGTGCTAATGGTGGTCTTATTGTTGTAGCAGCAGATGATCCATCGATGCACTCATCACAAAATGAGCAGGATAGCCGTTTTTACGCTAAATTCTCATTTATTCCTGTTCTTGAGCCAACTAACCAGCAAGAGGCTTATGACATGGCATATTACGGGTTTGAACTTTCTGAGAAATTTAAAATTCCGGTATTGTTACGTCTTACAACTCGTTTAGCTCATTCTCGTGCAGGTGTAGTGCGTAAACCTTCAAAAGCAGAGAATGGTGTTTCTCTTCCTGAGAACCCTCGTCAGTTTGTTCTTCTTCCTGCAATTGCAAGAAAGAACTATGAGGTATTACTAGGAATTCAGCCAGGTCTTGAGAAAGAGGCAGAGGAGTCAGAGTTTAATACATATATAGATGGTACTGATAAAAAGACAGGTATTATAGCTTGCGGTATTGCGCAAAACTACCTTCTGGAGAGTATCAACGGAAAAGAATTTAATCATCCAATACTTAAGATCTCTCAATACCCAATTCCACGTAAGCAGGTAAACAAATTACTTGAAGAGTGTGATGAGGTAATTGTTATGGAGGATGGATATCCTGTAGTAGAAGAGATGCTTAAAGGATATCAGGAAGCTGGTACAAAGATCAGAGGACGTCTGGATGGTACTCTACCACGTACTGGTGAGCTTTCTCCTGCTGTTGTAGCAAAAGGATTAGGTTACGATGTAAACGAAGGTCCTGCTGTTCCTGAGTTAGTTCAGAGCAGACCTCCTGCAATGTGTACTGGTTGTGGTCATATTGATGTTTACACAGCTCTTAACAAATCACTTGCTAAATATGGCGAAGGAAGAGTATTCTCTGATATAGGATGTTACACATTAGGAGCTTTGCCTCCTTACAATGCAATTAATACTTGTGTTGATATGGGTGCGTCAATTACTATGGCAAAAGGTGCTGCTGATGCTGGTCTTGTTCCTGCTGTAGCTGTTATTGGTGATTCTACATTCACTCACTCAGGATTAACAGGTCTTATTGATGCTGTATCTGAGAACAGTCCAATTACAGTAATTATCTCTGATAACTTTACTACAGGTATGACTGGTGGTCAGGATTCTAAGGCACTTGGTCGTATTGAGGATATTGTTAAAGGTATTGGTGTTGAGGAGGCTCATATCCGTGTTCTTAAGCCTTCAAAAGCTAACATGGATGAGGTTATTAGCGTTCTTGAAGAGGAGTTGGCTTATAACGGAGTTTCTGTTATTATTCCTCGTCGTCAGTGTATTCAGACAATGAAGAATAAGACATTGGCTGCTAAGATAGCTGAATTAGGACTTAAGTAATAACCACTGCAATCTGAGAATTGTGGTAGCATATTTTTAACTGATTGGTTGGTTTGCACCAACTGAGAATAAAAAAGAGAAAAAATGAAAACAGATATAGTATTATCGGGAGTAGGAGGACAAGGTATACTCTCTATTGCAGCAACTATTGGTATGGCTGCGCTTGAAAATAATCTTTTTCTTAAGCAATCAGAGATTCATGGTATGAGTCAGCGTGGTGGTGATGTACAGTCGTCAATGCGTATCTCTGATAAGGAGATTGCATCAGATTTAATTCCACTTGGTGGAGCTGATCTAATCCTTTCTGTTGAGCCAATGGAGTCGTTACGTCACCTTCCGTTTCTTAAAGAGGGTGGATGGCTTGTAACAAACTCAACACCTTTTGTAAATATTCCTAACTATCCTGAGTTAGACGATGTACACGCAGAGATTAAGAAGTTTCCTAATCACATCCTTATTGATGCAGATGCAATTGCAGCAGAGATAGGATCAAGAAAATCTTCAAACATTGTAATGCTTGGTGCAGCTTCTCCGTTTATTGATATGCCTTTTGAAACTCTTGAGGCTGGTATCAGAAAAATTTTCGGAAGAAAAGGTGAGGCAATTGTTGAGAAAAACATTGAGGCTCTACGTGCCGGAAGAGATTTTACACAGAAAAATAAGTAATTTATCTCAATTATATAGTAATAAGGTGATCTGGAAAGATCACCTTATTTTTTATTCTTTCGGAGAATTAACCTATTAATGGGTATAAAAAAACAGGCCAAAGACCTGTTCTTTTTATTAATATCAAAAGTAAATTAATCTTGATTTGGTTTTGCTCCTTTAAACTTAGATGAATCAAAAAGTTCATCAAGCATATCTTTATGAAGGAAAGGGTTGCACATTGGCATCCCGTCCTCTTCTGTTTCGTACTCAAGCAATTTTGATTTTGAATCAGAACTTAATTTTGGTAGCATATCAATGCTTCTGTTTGTAGTCTCAACATATTCGCCATCTTCGTTAAAAATGTTAAGGCAAGGATAGAAGCACCCTTTACGACCAATGAACTTATCCATTATCTCTACAGCTTCGTTATACTCCTCTCTTGTAGCTCTACCAAGTGCCTCGTAATTCTGTATAACTCTACCGTCCCATGTGTGAACATTTGCAGATCCGTCATATATGTTATCCTCAATGTCAACCATAGTATTAGTTGTATCGTGTCCTGTAGGCATAAGAAGAACCTTTCCTCCACCACCTTCTACATTAGCCGCAAACATAGGTTTGTAGATACCTGAAAGCCATCCCTGAAGGTTTTTAATGTATATCTTACCAATCTGTATTGGTGTAATAAAATGCATTAAACCTTTCTCTTTGTGACACTGTAATAAGTAGTATGGTGATACTCCAGCCCAATGCATTCTTCTGAATGTTGTTGCAAGGGTTTTAAAGTATGCATTTACGTGTTTAAGGAGAACCGTCTGGTTACGTACAGCATATCCTCTTTTTCTAATTTTGCTGATACCTTTCTGGAATGCCTCTGTAATCTCATGGTAGTGATTTACATGAGTCATGAAATAAACCAGTTTATCGGGACCATCATTATATCTGTTTACAGAGCTATCTATTGTATCAAGTAGCTCATCTGTAATTCCCATTGGCATAACCACCGGAACTCTTGTAGCAATTCTGATAGATCTTACATGAGGTATTCTTCCCAATTCTTCAAGAATATAACCTAATCTCTTAGTACCAATTCTTAACGCATCTCCTCCTGTAACAAGAACTTCATCAATGTTTGGGTTGTGTGAGATATAAAAAAGACCTTTATTAATATCCTCTCGGCTGATATAGGATTCGCTATCTAGTGATTTTGTACGTTGACAGTGTGAACAGAACGCTGCACATCCTGTGTTTTCCCCAACAAAGAATGCTACACGATTTGGATATCTCTGGTATGCTGATCCGTATGTTCTTGACCCTTCATCCATAGCTCCCTCTTTTCCTGTATCCGGGAAAAGCAAGTGGGCTGGTGTAGGTACATTTTGCCAGAATATCGGGTCAAGGCGTATGTGCTCTTTTTCACCATCCATCATTGCAGGATTAAATACATCCTCTTGCATTAATGTAGCATAGTATGGTGTAATACGCATTGGTTCTTTACCTTCTGCACGCATTGCATCTAAAGTACGCTTTATCTCAGACTTCTGATAATCGTTAAGTTTTATTATTCTGGACAGGGTCTCTACATCTTTAATGGCGTTTCTGTCCTGCCATATTGGGTTATTCCACTCTTCTTCAGTAACATCTTTCCAGATCTCTATTGACTTGTAGTCTCTAGGTTCAAAAAAATAGTTATTTTCCATCATATTCCGTACAAAATATTCTAACACTAGCGTTTATTAACTTCTGGAGATTTTTCAATGCATACGATACAGCATTGCAGTTGTGTGCGCTATATGTTAATTAGTTAAATCTTCTAAAAAGTGCACAAATATACGTATTTTTTTTGATTTTTTGTTGCTTATGGATTGTAGCTCCTAATATGGATTAAGTTTTTTGTTTAGTAAAATGTTTTACAAAATGTTATACAGGTTGTTGCGATTATATTTTTATATCTCTTTTAAGTACTTAATAAACTCAGCATTGTTATTAAATTTTAACTTTTTCCATAGTCGGTATCTAGCCACATTAACACTTTTAGGTTCTGTGTTGTTTTTTAGAGCTATCTCCTGATTAGAAAAGCCCATTTTTAGCATCAGTATCAGCTCCTCTTCGTTCTTCGTCAGATTCTCAAATGTTTGTCTGATTCTTGATCGTAATGTAGCATTCTGATCCTGTGTTTTGTATTTAACTGCATGTATCTGTCTAATCAGATTTAGATATTGAGTCAGGTTCTGTCTGATATTTGTTATAATATTATTTCCCTGCGATACACTGTCAACTCTTGTATCTGTAATTTTAATAAGTTTTAATATTCTCTGTTCTCCTTCGTTTATTACATATGCAAGTTGTTTTAGCTCTTCATTTGTGAATCTTTCACTTTTCTTAAGCTGACTTAACGATTGATATGTCTCATTAAGGTTAATTGTTTTCTCCTCAATAACCTTCTCATGCTCTTGTTGGATAATCTCTTTGGTAATTAATTTTGATTTCTGCTTGCGATAGACAATTATAAAGGAAAGACAGATTGACAGACAAAGCATAACTAGTGCAGCTATACCGTAGATATTTTGCCTTTGTATAGTCTCGTTTATTAACCTGTTTGTCTCTATATCTCTAAGCAAATTAGCTCTCATATTACGTTCACTCTCAATTTGATGTTTGTAGTTATGCAATGTAATTTTTTTAGCTATCTCAGCTTCGTTGTTTTTTTGATTGTAGTGATTCGATTTAAGAATAGACCAATAGGCGTTTTTATACTCTTTTTTATCTGAATATATCACTGATAGTTGCTGATAAATATCTTTTAATCTTTTTGCACTGCCGAGTTGTTTTGCAATATCTTTTGCTTTGTTAAAGAAATCAATAGCCTTACTGTTATTATTCTGAGCAGTTTTATATATACCCATATTGTAATATATGGTACATAGAATCTCTTTCTGATTAGCTGCAATTACCGTATCTGTAATATCCGTAAGCATACTTTCTGCTTTCTCAGTTTTGCCTATTTGAAAGTAACACGAGGAGATATTTACAACTCTTAGAATGATGTTCTCGGTATCTGATATTTTAGAGCTATATTCATATGCTTTTTGATGGAATTGTAGAGCCTTTTTATAATCGCGTTTACTATAATATAGAGAACCTTTGGTACCATTTATAGTTGCAATATGATTTGCTAAATTCAGCTCCATAGCAATCTTCTCAGCTTCCGTAATTTTTACTTCAGAAGCATCAAAATCACCCAAATTTTTAAGTATTATAGCGTGAGTGTTTAAAAGACTAACAAGCTGTTCCCGGTTCGGATTTCTTTCCTTTATACTGTCCAGATAACAGATGGCTTTTACTGAATTCTCATTTCTATTATAAAGCTCAACAAGTTTAAAGTATGTCTCAATTATTGTGGTATCTGATATTCTGTTCTGTAGTTTTATAAGATTCAGAAATATAAGCTCAGCCTTGTCTATATGTCCGGTTTTTAGCATTACTGTACCCTTAATAAAATTTGTTTTTGCCAGACCAGAAAAATCCGAACTAAACCTATATATCTTCTCGGCTTTATCTATAACCTGATACGCCCTGTTGTAGTTTGTAGCCGATATCAGCAATCTGGAATATTCATAGAAAAATTCTGCGCGTTGCTTAGGTATGTTGTTGAAATTAAAGTTTGTATTCAGGCTATCAGCATATATTAGCGCATTAGCTATGCTTTTTTTGCTCTTGTGTTTTAGTATTGTCAATTCATGACTATTCTCTTGACTCTTTAATAGTGTTGTTGATATAGCAAATAGTATTAAACTAACAAACAGTCCTGTTCTGGTCATAATGCAGATTTTAAAATAATAGCATTGCAATATAAACTGTTTTTTAATTCTCTGCTAATTTCTGATTATTGATAGGTTTTACTATATGTTAAACAAAGCTGTTAATGTTCAGTTGTATAGAGGAAATTATAAGGATATGCCTGATTTATTGGGATAGTGTTGTTATACATTTGTAATACATTCTATGGTGTTTTGTCTGTTTTGTAATCGGTTTGTAATACCCTGTTTTGCCTCTACTTAGTTATATGTAGATACTTTTCGGATGTTAAATATTTATCTAAAATTATATGTTATGAGACTTAAATTATCTACATTAATTTTTACTATGTTTTTGTTTCCGGTTATTGTATTCGGGCAGTCATTAAACCCTGTTGATCAGAAAGCTTATGATGTACTCTTTAACTCTACAAATGGTTCAAACTGGACAGTAAGTGATCTTGAGACACTACTCAAAAATAAGATTAGCCCTTTTATTAAAAAGGTAAACTATAATGGTTCTGGTAAATACAGAGTTACTGAGATATCGTTAAACTTTAATAATTTGTCAGGAGTTATCCCCGAGGAATTTTTCTATCCATATGGTGTTGAAAGTAATACCTATGATAAAGCTGTATTTTATGATAAAGTTAGTTTTGCCTATAATAATATTACAGCAATACCTGAAAACTTTTTTGCTCTGTACGGAAAGATGATATATGTTGGTAGAAATGACTATAGCCACAATAAAATATCATCGTTTAGAGCAAATATTCATAAACACTTGAGTAATCTGAATGGTGGTATGTATACGCTGGATATAAGCTTTAATAATATAAAATCGTTGCACAGTACCGATTTTCATGCTGGTAGTTCATATAAATATTCATGCATGAACTATAATATTGATACTGTTAACATATCAAATAACTATCTGAATTTTTCAGATGTTATTGACGTAAAGACATATATTGAAGAGCGTATTGCCAAGTATACAGGAACAGAAGCAAACCGACGTGCAAATAAGGTTATTGTTGCACCTCAAAAGACAATGGGAGAGGTTAATACGGCTATTACCCTTAATAGTGGAGATTCGTATGAAATTGAGTTCTCACTTCCGCATGCAGACAATATATATCAGTGGGAGCTGAATGGTAACGAGATACAGGGAGCAAACAGTAAAAAGCTTATTATTGTTGGTTTTAATGAATCTAAGGCGGGATATTATACCTGTAAGATTACTAATCCGAATGTACCTGAATTAACTCTTTATAGTCACCCTTTTCCTTTGTTGATAAACGGAACCAAAGATATTGAAGATTTTGATCTGTCGCAGAAGCAGGTTGCTCCAGGCTTATTCTCAGGAGCTGTAGTTGGAACATTTAGCGGTGAGTTGTATTATACGCTTACTGATAAAAGAGATAATGAATCGTTTAAGATTATAAATGGTAATACACTTATTACTACAGAGAGGCTGTTTAAATACCCGGAGATTAAGAGTTATATTATAGAGGTTGAAGCACTAAATATTTATGGAGAATCTGTGATAAAGACATTTGAAATAAAAGAGAATCCTGATTTGGCAGGAATAAATCTTATACAGAGTTTTAAAGTAGATTTTAAAACTATAAAGGAGAATAGTGAGACTGTTGTTGGAACAATAAAGACAATGGGCTATAAAAATGGTAACCTGGCAGAACTCTCAGAATATACATTGAATCTTGCTGCTGGTAAGTATGATAACAACAAATTTACTCTGTCTGGTAATAAGATTGTATCAACAAAACTTAATTATGAGGAGAAGTCATTATATAAGTTATGTGTTACAGCAAAACATAATAGTGCAGATATTGAATTTAGTACAATTCTTAGCGTAAGGGTTGAAAATGTAAACGATAAACCATACAATCTTATCTTAACCAATAATGAGATAAATGTAAACAATAAAGGGGGAGATATTATTGGTTATCTGGTAGCACAGGATGAGGATGTTGCTGATAAGCAGTTTGTTTATGAATTAAAGAAGGATTCTCCGGGAAATAAATATGTGTATCTTCAGGATAATATCGTTAAAGTAAATACAGGTTTTACTGAGGCAACAGATTTTACAATTGGCTGCATAACAAAAGATCCGACAGGAGAGGTGTTTCAGAAGGATTTCTCAATATTGGTTAAAGAGTCAACCCCTAACGCTAAGCCAACAGCGGTAGGACTTAGTAATCTTATTCTGCAAGAGTCATGGACAGATGGGGCAGAGGTAGCAATACTGTTTATGAAAGATATTGATGCAGGATTAGGAACATTTTCACTTGCCGAAGGTGGCGATAACGACTATTTTAGAGTAAACGGACAGGTACTGGAGGTTGCAAAAGAGTTGAAAGGTCATGGCAATAAATTTACCATTTCGGTTACTGCAACTGATGATCATGATGAATCTGTAACTGCAAGCCTTAACCTTTATATACCATCGGAGTGTAATGGAACCGATATTATTGAGATTAATAGTGGTACAGAGAGTGTTGCTGTATATCCGAACCCATTTAACAGTACCATATCTGTTAAAACAGATAATCTTGCATATGGCAACTACATTGTAAATGTATACGATCTGTCAGGTAATATTGTACACAGATCGGTCATTGATGATGTAAGAGATGGTTTAGATCAACAAATGATAAATCTGGATAGTTTAGGAGGTGGTGCATATATATTACATCTTACAAATGAGAAAACAACATATGCAGTTCAGATAATTAAACAATAATGTAGTTGACAAAAAACAGCCACACAATCATTAATGCATAATATCTGAATTGTTGATACCGGGGCTATGTGTTCCGGTATCATTATTATATACTATTAGTTTATTAACTTATTTTATGGAGTAAATGCATTCATATATGTTAATGTAGTTGTTAAGACAGTCATAGATAAAACTACAATTAGTTGTTTAATTCTTTGGTGATAGCCTTCACATTATAATCCCAACTTTTAAGAATATGTAACAATAAAATGCCGTATCTTCTAATACTTAAACTCCTTTTTTAGCATACTGAATATCTCCAGATCAGTATATATACCTCCGGTTAGTATCTCACCGTCGCGTTCTGTACCTTCAAATATAAAGCCAAGCCTATTAGCAACATTTATACTTGGTATATTATCTTTGGCGCACTTTATTACAACTCTGTTAATGTTAAGAGTATTAAATGCAAAGTTGCATAGCTCCTTAACAGCATTTGTAATAATACCCTGTTTCTGATATGCTTCAGATAACCAGTAACCTATCTCTGTTTTGGCATTCGACTTGTCTGTATCTTTAAACCCAATAAGCCCGATAAATCTGTTATCTCTTCTTATTGTAAACACATATTCGCGCTTATCTTCAGGTGTCTCAATAATTGACTTTATAAACTGTTCAGTATCTGTAACCTCTTTTGTTAGAGCTACAAATGGTAGCCATTTGCCAAGGTAATCTCTTTCACTGTTAATGAGATTAAATATATCTGTTGAATCGGATAACTCTAACTGTTTAAGAGTTGTATTAGTATTAATGCTTAGTATCATGTCATTTAAAGAATTGGTTCGTAAAAGTAGGTAAAAAGAGATAAGCAGACCAGTGGATGTACTTTTTTGTATAAAAATATACCTGCTACAGTATTGTGAAAAAATCTTAAAACTTCCCTGCGACTTTTATTATTCTATTATATATCTTATATTTAACCATCCCCATTACAGTTATGATTATACCTCCGGAATGTTTTTAGATATTTTGAAAACATAACTTATGTAGTTATCATCATTTATACTGTCAACACTACACCGATGAGCCTGCATAATTGATATATACTGTAATTAAACATTGATGTTATGCAAAAACTTAACAAATCAATTCTTTTGCTTAATCCCGATCAGCTTAAAAAAGTAAACGGAGGAAATTCCAGATATGTTCCTCGTTGCTATTGTAGTAATATTAAACCGGTTTGGGATTGCGCTACATGTCGGTATAAGATGAGATGTACAAATTCGTACTACAGGTAGTTAGTACAATAACCTGCAATGTTTTAAAGTGATATCAAAAATTGAATATGAAACATGTAGTTGTCATCTGTTTATATTGTCAGGAATAGGTGTGTCTGCATGGTGATTATACATAGTAATAAACATTTTAAAATTTAAATTATGAAAAAGATTAATGAAAAAACTGTGAGACTTAACCGTGAAGAGATGAAAAAAGTAAATGGTGGAAATATCCGTTTTGTACCTATGTGTATTGATGGTAGTGTTCCTCCTGTTTGGGACTGTGGAACATGTAGATATTCAAGAATGTGTAAGAATATGTATTAAGATCCAAATGTAACTTTATTAACCGGATTGGAATGTTTGTTCCAATCCGGTAGTAACCAAAACTCAATAAAAGTATATGTTAATATAAATCACGTTATTAGTGCTATCAGTTTGTCTGTTACAAAACTGTCAAAAACCGGAATACTATCTGATTGGTTTAATTTATTAGCTGCTAGGTTATACATAAGCACAAACTCAATAGGCTTTCCTATCTGCTTAATCAGTACATCTCTTCCAAAGGCGCTCTCTATATAATATGCCATTAAATGCCCGGTTTCATGATATATATTACGTTTTCCTGGTGGGCTTAATACATTTAATATATCTTTTCCAGAGCATTCGTCTTTAAAGTATTTGGTAAGGGTTATGTTAATACTATCTATGTTCTTACTAAAGTCTCTGTATATCTGATTTCTATTTTTTTTAGAATTTATATACCCAATAAAATCTTTGTGTATACTTCCTGCCATCTCCGCAAACCCTTCAGTCTCCAACCAGTAGAAAGCCTGAAATAGTTCCGGATGTTTATCGTTTATTTGGTTATCGGTTTTGTTAAACTGTGATCTGTAATAGTGATGGCTTTCATGTGCAATCCATGGGAGAGTATATCGCTTTATTTTATACTCATCTGTTGCTCTGTAATTGTCTATAAATACACCATGTTCTGATGCACATCCTTGATTTAAACCAACCACAAAGTATATATTTACTGTATCCTCCTTTGTGCTTTTTGGAAGATAGCTGAAAGTCCTCTTCAGAATAATCTCTTGATCCAGATGTGGCTTTATGGTCTCTATATATCTTTTAATCTTCTCTGGATTATTCTTGAGTTTACTAATATAATTGAGTATCCACTTATGATTACTATTCTCTGGTTTGAGTGAGTGTTTGTTGGGTATAAAACATGTTTTAAATATATTGTCATATAGTTCTTTGTTGTAGTTCTTACCCCAATTATTTACAAGATATCCAAACATGTTTCTATAGCACTCCATGTTTAACATATTTTCTATATCACCATCTGTAACGGCCTCTTTATTACAAAGATTGTAGAACTGTTCGGCTCCTGTGAAGTTGAAATTTATTTGAGATAGTTTCTGTGAATAGATAGTAGTTGTATATATGACAAGAATTATTGTTAGTAGAGTTCTCATTTATCTGTTATTAATTATTATTTAGAATAACGACGACTAAAAATTATTTATGCTGCATTTTTTATTTTTTGTTAACCCATTTATTAGGTGATGCTTATAATATAATGATGTTATATGGCTAAATTTTATTAATAATTTGCATTGATTAAACATCTTTTTGAGCTATATTGCCAACGTATAGGTATTAATACCTTTTTAATTTGATCTCTTGTTTTTGAAATATACATATGCAGTTATCACTAATACTACTGTCAGGTAATAAGTATTTCTGCATAGATCATTAATTAATTTTTAAAGATTGAACTATGAGAAATTTAAAAGAGAAGCCTCTCAGACTTAATAGCGAAGAGATGAAAAATGTATCAGGTGGAAAAATTGTAATTCCAATAGATGATCCATCGGATCGTATGAGATGTTATTGTAGCAGCTTTTCGCCAATCATGGATTGTAATGCTTGTAAATACTTTTACGTTTGTTCTAATCCGTTTAATCCAAATGCAATGTAATATACACTATATATATGTGTATAAGCTTCGTAGTTGATTGTTTATATTGCCCGGTATCTGACTAATACCGGGTTTTTTTATTGATTACAATATGTGGGAGTAATCAATTATGTATCTCTACTTATTATTAGTCAGCTTATGATACTCTTTATATATAGTTGTAATATTAGGTTCGTTATGCATCATAGATTTAATCTTATTACTATCTGTTATCCAACGGTAAAACCATGAAATGCCCCATTTTTTATTATACATGTTCCGTTGTTTATATACTTCGTCTTGCATAGCATCATCAAGCGATATAAAAATGTATCCCTTATCCTTTAACCTATCTGTAATTATATCCAGATAGTCTGCATTTATAGAGTTATCATGACACAAATATATCTGGTTTATCTCTCTGTCATACATCTCAAAAGACAATGTCTTAAAATAATCGAAGTATTTTATAGTGATATCTATATATGAATTGGCAATTCTTTTTGCTTCCATAGATCTGTTATTCTTAAGATAATACTCATAAAGATAATTAAATATCCAGTCAGAACTCTCAATAGTAAATGGTGCTACAGTGTAGTTGTTGTTAACCAAGAAATTCTCTATGTAAATCCTTTGTAACGAATCCTTGCCTAAATCGTTATATGTGAATCTGAAATAATTTAGAGGTTTATTATACATAACAGATAGCTCTCTTGTAATAACCTCGCCTTTTTGTATATCCTTTGTAAACTGATCAAAACCCACATTTGAATATCTGGAGTGAGAGAATGTGTGATTACCAATAGTTGTATAATCTCTTTTTATCCATTTGGTAAGAAGCTCAAAGTTTTTAGACACATGTTTGGTTTTGTAAATCATACCCTCATTAATAAAGATTGTAATAGGAATATTCAACGAATCCAATCTACTTATTAGTTTAGAGCTAAAGTTATTCTTCTCAAATACTCTTGTATTTGGAACATCATCAATAGTAATAGCCACCCTTGATTGTCCTAGAATATTAACGCTTAAAACCATCATTAGCAGTACAACAAATAATCTGTGCATATATTTTTGCTTATTTATAATTAACACTACTACAAGAACTATTTATCAATACAGATCTGTTGCATATTTATTACCAGTCTATATATAATTATAAGAAGATCAAATATAGAAAATAGCAAGATAAAGTATGCAGTTTTAATTATTAAATATCTGTTCTCTCATAGCTATATAATTATATTCATACAGTTTGTTTGATAGTGTTAAAACTGTTAAAGAAACATGTCTCTTTAACAGTATAACAGGTTGTATTATAGTCAGTGACTAACCGCTTTATTGTTTATTGAATCCTGTTCTTTATCTCTATTTGTTACATCTGAAAAAATCTCCAGTGCCATGGTTCATTCATTACTCCATCCATATAGGTTTGTTTAAAGCCATATTTCCATGCATTATCCTTTAACCATTTGTATGCTTCTGAATTACCAAAATTTGAATTACTGGGAACAAAGTCTAAAACTGTTCCTAACATATGTTCTGAGTAACCTGGAGGAGCAACACTTTTGAAGATTACATCTAATGAGACTCCTCTGTTTAAATATCGTTCAATTATTTTTTTTTGATACCGAATACTTCTAAAACCAGAATCAGCAATTAAATACACAGAGTCCTTTTTAGCAGCATTAGCCATTTTAATAAAGGCCATGCTGGCTTCTTTTGTAATATAAATATTGTAGTTTTTGAATGTCAACTCTTGTGGAAGTGGCACTAATCTGCTTATCTTAGCTTGTAGTTTGGAATTAATTTTTCTTGACCTCCAAAAATCCGGAATCTTATATTTCTTTCCATGAACTGAGATTGAATCATCTGGAACCAATGAATGTACTTCTGATATGTCATTAGATTGTGATTTACAAGTTATTGATGAATGCAGTAAGATTATTAAAAATGTGTAGAATAGATGTCTGTTTTTCATATGTTTATAATTGTTTTCTATTTGTCATATGGAACTTGCATGATTTAGATACTCTCGTGTGTGAGAAGAGCCTTTGCTCATGCTTCATTTCATATAAAATTTGTCTTTTAAAAGTCAGATATAATTTGCGTTAAGATTGTTTTTGTGTTAGTAAAGTATTTCTTATACTTGTTTCTTGTGTTTAGTCTCTTCCAATATTTTATGGGTTTAATTATACTTATTCAATTATATAATATATATATGAATTCTTTTTACTTATATATCCATATAATAGTGCATTTTTACCAAAATGCTGAGTAAAATTGCTTGTCATCTAACAAGTAATTTAATAATGATATCTGTGTAGAATATCTACTATATCACTATTGAGAACTTTATTTTATGATGATTTAAATGATACAGGCATTATAGTTTAGTTAGAATACAAATCTATAAAAACACCAACGTTAAATCTAGTTATGTATGATGTTATTTGGCATTATATATAAGTATGATTTGTTTAAACAAATATTTGATCACTTTTGAATATAGTTGCAGGTGATTATTGTTTTTCATTTGTCATATGGAACTCGCATAATTTAGTCAAAATTAGGTTCTGATTTAATAACTAAGAATACTCCGTCATCAGTAGTAAAAACGACTTGTTCTATTAAGGGATAACCTTCAGATTAATAATCAAAAACCAGAAGTTCTATATTCTTAATGGACTTAAATAAAATTGGCTTTACATTTATCTCTTGTGCTATGTGCGTAGTATTATACATATTCATCATTTAGTTGTATCTCCATTAAGAACAGATCTAGTCCGGGACCCCAATAATCTTTTCCTGTTTTTATAAGTATGAATCCGAACTTTTCAAAAAATCTGAAAGCTAATTGAGATGTTGTAACTACCAATTTAACAATTTCCGGATTAGATTTTAACAGAGTCATACAATGTTCTACCGCTTGTTTTCCAAGTCCATGATCTGTATACTCAGGATGGAGAAATATCCATGTAATCTGTCCTGACTTGTCACTGACATTAAAGAGGTAGCCTATTCCTCCAACTATTTTATTATCCTTTTCAATTGTCAGATAAGAGTCTCCATGATCATCTAAATATTCTAAAAAATCATCTACCTCTTTAGGGGCAAAATATTTTGGGATATTTAGTTTGAAAACACCTAACAACTCCTCTCTATCTGATATTCTATACTCTTTTATCATATCTGAATATAATTCCTTGATTCCTTAGAACAGTATTTTGACTGCTCTCTTCTCCTCTTAAATATTAGTTCCTTTTTTCAAACAATATATTTTTAACAGTACCCTCTGCTGCAACTTTAAAAGAAGTTACTTCTCCCTTTTTATTTTTTAAAAAGGAGTATTTTGTTCTTCTATTTGCACCAAATACATTCTCTTCCCCTTCGCGCAGAACTATATTCTCATTATTAGGATAATTTAGTATCAGTTTATTGTCAGACAAGGTTATGTTGTATGTAACATCAAGCTCTTTAGAATAATAGATTCCTGTATATTGCTGTAGGTTAACATCTGGTTTTTTTGAAAGCTCTATACGTTCAAAATAGAATATTGCTCCACCAAAATCAACCTGCAAGTCTGTTTCTGAATATGTTTGTAATATAAAGGAATATGTTACAAATGAATTGTTCTGACGACAAAACCTATTATCTCCTTTGTAAATAAGCGGAACAGGATCATTACCAAAACTACTAATGGCTTTTAAGGTATCTCTTTCGATAAAAATAGTCATCCTTAAATCGCTATTTAGCTCCTGATAAGTTCCAACATATCTCTTTAACTTCTTATTTTTGTATTTTTTACTTAGCGTAGCTCTCTTCTTTACCATTTCTGTTTTGTCTATAAACAGGTCTAAGATTTGGTATGAAGTACTTACGGCATTTATATGTTCTGAGTTGGTATATACAATAACTCCAATGTTTAATTCAGGAACACATATAAACTGTGAACGCATACCTAAGCCTCGTCCGCTGTGGTTATAGGTAGTATAACCCTTATATGGCGAAACAAACATACCTCTTGCATGACTCATTAGCTCACCGCTGATAAGTGTATCTTGATGCGTGATAAAATCTTTTAGGTAAGAGAACTTATGATGAGGATTTAAAAATACCTGTGACCAAAGCGATAAGTCATAAACAGTACTCCCCATTTCGCCTGCACCAACGCATAGAGTAAGTGTTTTGGGTTGTTTGTATCTGTCTTTCTCTTTGTAATACGGATAAGCTCTGTTTTTGATTACAGCTCTGATATCACTCATGTAAAATGTTTGTTTCATATTTAATGGGGTGAATAGCTCATTCCTGGCAAACTCATGGAGCTTATTACCAGATACCCTTTCAACAACCAATGCCAGCAGAACATAGTTTGTGTTAGAGTATAACACTTTGGCACCTGGTAAGTTATTTACCCCTCTCTGGCGGAACATAAGTTCCTGAATCATTTTATTTGTATAGCCTCTATGCTCATAATCAAATCCTTTTAGATCTAATAAAACATTATGATTTCTAATTCCACTTGTATGATTTAGCAGATGTTTGATCCTGATGGTATCGTTGTGATATGCCAGTTCCGGGATATATGTTCTTATATCATCATTTACAGATAGCCTTCCTTGTGCCTCAAGCACTCCGATACATGCAGTTGTAAACTGTTTGGTAACAGAGGCTAACCCAAATACTGTTGAGTCATTATACGGGACATTATACTCAAGATTCATGCATCCTGAACTATTGTGATATATTAGTTTATTACCTTTTACTATGCCAATAGTTATTCCTGGAGCGAATTCAGATTCTATTTTTGATTTAAGCAGCGAATCAACTTTAGTGGTAATTTCTGTTTGCCCGAAAGAGGAGATAGTCACAAGTAGTAATAATATACTCAGGAATTTGCCCATTTAGATTTCTTTTAAATTAGTGTCAACGGTAATAATAAACGTTGTTTTAATACTATTTATTTAATGTTGCAGCTAATTTTTTCTTTTTAAATTTATCCTATTTAACTCATTTATCAAACTAAACAAATTCTGTTTATTGTTGGGTACATAAAGATCGGAATAACGCATGTGGTAATATGGTAGATAATGCCATTAATAAATATCATTAATGATGAGACTACTCTTTACCTACTCTGCTATGAGTAGTTTGCTGTTATTTATTATCCTTAAATTATGTATTAAAAATTTAATCAACTAGTTTGTTTTATCCTACTTTAAAAAATGGATTCCGTAACATTCGAAATCCATTTTTATGTACTATACTTTTGTGTCAGTAAGATTACTTATTTTAGTTTCTTACCGTAGAAATCGTTTAATTTCTCTATTGCTTGATCCACAGCCCAATCTTGATCGTAAAGATCAAAGTGAGTTGCATCCTTTACCTTAAATAATTCTTTGTCACCAATAGCATTTTTTACAGCTGCTTCGCTTTGTCCTATTGATAATGCTACAGATCCCGCAACTGCCAAGAAAGGTGTGTCTCTCATTAAATTCATGTGCTCAAGGGCATTGAAGAAGTAACGAGTATCCAATGAAATTGCAGCACGCAAAGGACTATAATTATCAACTGCTCCTCTTTCTGGATTTCTGTAATAATCAGCAGCTCTATCCCAGAAAACACCTCTTCCTGAGCCTTTAACAGGTATTGCATCTACATAAATAACTTCTCCTGTTTCGTAATATTTTTGACGCGCATCACTAGCCATTTTCATTTGCTGTTGGAATTGCTCAATTCCATCGCCTGTTAATACATCGCCATACTGTGTTGCTCCGCTTAAACCATACCCAACAAAATCGTTATAACCACTTACCGTTGCTAAGGCTTTTATTCTGTCGTCAAAAATTGTAGTTTGAATACTATAACCAGAACCGGAGCAAATACCTAACAGTCCAATATTGTCTCTATCTACACCTGCTACAGTACGAATAAATGATATTGCATTCTTGATATCTTCTACTTTCATCGGAGCATTTTCCATAGTACGAGGCAATCCTCCACTTTCACCAAAAGTTCTATGATCAAAAGCAAGAGCAATAAAACCTTGTTTAGATAGCTTTTCTGCATAAATACCTGCTGTTTGCTCTTTTACTCCACCTGCCGGAGTTACTACTACAATGGCTTTGAGTTTTCCATCTTCTCTATAATTAGCAGGTACAAATAAATTGCCAGCCATACGTGTTCCTTCACTTAAGAAATTAACTTTATTAAGCCCTTCTGTAAAGCTAATTTTATAGCTCGCGTCTGATTGCTTTTCTGCATTCTGTGCAAATAATCCCAAAGATATTGTGCCAAGAATAATCGTACAAAGTACTTTTGTTATCTTCATAATCTTATTTATTTAAATTTTACTGATTAGGTTCTTTTGACTAATGTGGGAGCTGGGAGTATCATTAAATGTTTTATTCAGATGTTCCTCAAATCGTTCAAAATCTTCTTTTATTACAGGATTCTTAATAACATCGTGGCAAGCGAATGTTGGTAAAGCTTTAGCAGCAAAAAATCGCATACACAAATGCATAGAAACAAATAAATCGTCAACAGATTTTCCTTGAAATAAATATTCATCTGGATTATTAAAGGCCTCTTTTGGTGCATTAAATGTAACAGATAGCATGTATCTGGTGTTATTTAATTGACCTCCTGTGCCATAATTTTCTTTAGGATTTTGGCTTGATCTGCCATCACTATCACATAATTTACCCATTGTTCCCATTGAGTAGACATCGTCCATATATTTTTTAAAAGACCATGGCACTCCCATCCAATATGCAGGGGTTTGAATGATAATTATATCAGCCCAAACATGTTTTTCTACTTCTTTATCAATGTTAATATCATCAATCATTTTCGTGATTTTAACACTGTCGCCTCTATTAGTAAAAAACATTTCTGCTTGTTCAACCAAACTTGCATTCAATCTGCCTTCGGCACTTGGATATTTCTGATGAGCATTAATAATAAGTATATTCTCCATCTCTTAAACTCTTTTATTTTCATCATTTTGGGATGATGATTATGCACACCAAAATAATTTACACTATTATGATGCAAAGATATGTGGCGTATAAAAGAGGAGTGTATACTATTTCCTGAAATAAAGATACTATTTACCGGAAAACTTTTTTTATAGTGAGATAGTGAATATCCAAGTTCTCTTTTAAAGAAACAAGCAAAATAATTTGGATATTCAAAGCCAAGCATAAAGCATATATGCAATTTATGAAATTGAATGCTGCTGAGTGTCTAAATATCTTTTGGCTTGCTTTAAGATGCACTCATTTATAAGCTCCTTTGCTGTTTTCCTTATATTGACTTTAACAATATCACTCAGGTAGTTAGTAGATACATTCAATTTATCAGCAAAATATCCAGCAGTAGGATATTCTCTTATCTCTTTTGAATTTCAGTAGTATTTGTTTAACTCAATTGTAAGTGATGCGAATTATATACAGATTTTTATTGGTTAATCTGATGAGAGATTTATGTGTAAGATTCCCATTTTGTCTATTATATTCAGGCAATATGCATTCTACTGATTGTTATCATTTTCGAGTACATAATCAATGGCTTTTCTTATTGAATTAACAGTAATTGTTATATCTTCTGATGATGTATAGACATTTGTTAATGACATTCTTAAAACAGTTTCTCCGTTCCAAACAGATGTGCCAAGCCAACAAATACCCTCTTTCTGAATTCTTTGAGCTGTTTTTCTGTGAAATTCATCTAATTCCTTCACATTCTTTGGCTCTATTCTACATAATACTTGATTAAGGTGTATTTCATTTACAATTTTTGTATCTCTAAAAGAATTTAATAACTCAGCTAATTGACGAGCTAAATAACAGTTATTCTCAATAATTTTGCTAATCCCTTTTCTACCAAAGTTTCTAATTGTTGCATAAAGTACAAAGCCTCTAGCTCTCCTTGAATTCTCTGGAACCCATTGCGAACCATCACGCATAGAATCATCTGGTATTCCGGAATATGCGCAACGTGATTTCTTCAGGTTTGCAAGAGAGTCTTTATGTCTGGTTATAACCATCCCTGAATCAAATGGTATGCTTAACCACTTATGAGCATCAACTGTCCAAGAGTCAGCTTTATCAATCCCTTTCGTTAATTCTGAAAAATTAGACGATGTTCTCGCCCAAAGTCCAAATGCACCGTCAATATGATGCCAGGCTTTGTGCTTATTTGCTAATTCTGAAATAGCTTCAAAAAAATCAAAACTTCCAGTATTTACATTTCCTGCTTGGCTACAAATTATTTTAGGTCCTTTATGATTGCTTAACTTATCTTCTAAGTCCGAAATAATCATTCTTCCTTCCGGATCGGTTGATATTGGTACTATGTTTTTTTCTCCAAATCCATTCATTCGGATTGCTGAAAGAATTGTTCCATGACACACATCAGCACAATAAATAGATATAAATGGGGCTCCTTGCATCCCATTTTTATCAAAGTCCCAGCCGTTTTTTTCTAATACGGTATTTCGGGCAATATTAATGGCTGTAAAATTTGCCATTTGCCCGCCTGTTACAAAACCCAAAGATGAATAGTTAGGTAACGATAATAATTCAAGCAACCATGAGGCAACAATTTCTTCAAATATCGAAGCTGCTGGAGAGGAATTAAAGACTTGTGCATTCTGATTCCATACTGAAGTTAACCAATCTGCAGCCATAGCTGTAGGGGTTGTTCCTGCAAGCACATATCCAAAATATCTGGGATTTCTGTTTCCAATTAATCCGGATCTTGCACCAGATGACAATTTCTCTAACGCAGTGGTAAAATCCTCACCGTTTTCAGGTAATTTTTTATCAATCAACCTAATTAATTCTTCTTTGCTCTTATTTACTCCAATCGGCAAGGAATCAACATTTTCTAAATATTCAATCTCACCCCTTATTATTTCAATAAGTTTATCTTGTTCAGAAATCATCTTCTTAATTATATGTTGAATTTTATAGTAGATTATTTTGCATTATCCACAATTAACTTATAGATCATTGGTGTACTAATCTCTTAATTAACTATATCTGTAAGCCATACCAAAATTACCTGATCTGTCATAGTGCTCAGGATTAAAGTTATTTACAAAGCGGAATATACAAATTACGTTAGATATAACAACAGTAAGCATCTGAATTGTTCGGAAAGAGAAGTCCTTTGTGGGTGGGGTTTAACCTTAACTAATATAAACTATAAGCTGGTTCTGTTATTGCCAGATACAAGCTATAGTTGATTATATATTATATAGTTAAAGTTTGAATAGCATTTGACTTTAGTTACACTTAGCGTAACTGATATAGAACATTGAGAGTAGAAGGTTTGTCATTTACTGTAGGTAATACCATTGATAAATATCATTACCAAAAATTAATATGAATAAAGCATAAGGTAGGAGCAAATTGGCATTGAGTTATATCTAATAAGATATACCATCGGATAGGGAGGTTCACGTACGGTTCTATCTCTGTATGTTTTGCAGAGCTAAGGGAGATCTGGTGGTGAGACCTCCCTTTACTTACTTAATTGGTTAATGTTTCTAATCAAATAAATTTATGAATTGCTATATCTGCATTATTTTGAAATTTATGATTACCTAAATCCTTCCAAATACTATTTTGATCTATAACTTGTCCTGTTAATACCTTTTCTTTACTTGCATAAAATATACCACTTTTGAATTTTGGGTTATTAATACCTTCAACAAAACGTTTTGCACCTTTCTCTACTGAATGCGACATTCCCATTAATGGCATAATTAATTTCATTCCAATATGTTTTAAAAATATTCTCTTTAAAAAAGGTAAATCATTCATACCGTTGGTACCCCTTGTTCCCCCTGGACTCATGCTTATAAATTTGATGTTCGGATGTTTTCTTGCCATATTACTCATCCAAAGAGTTCCTCCATATTTAATCCAGCCATAAATCTGATATGCATCAAAGTTTCCTTTAAACTTGCTTCCATCAAAAATTGAAACAAATTCATCTACTGAATTATCCTTTAAATCAGGTCTTTTTATTCCCACTCTTTCAATACCTCTGGAGGCTTCAGAACTAGCAAATAAAGCCACATTATTTAATTTGTTTTGCAATATTAACTCATCAAGAAGCACAACGTGTCCTAAAAGATTACTCGCAGTTAATTCTGTAACCCCATCTTTGGTAAGTTTTTCAGGTGTTTTTCCTCCTGTTCCGCCAGCATTCATTATTACGGCATCTATTGGTTCATATAATTGTAAAACAGCTTGCTTAACATTATCAGGTTTCGAGATATCCAGAACAATAATTTTAAATATATCTCTTCCTGTAATTTCAATTAGTTCTTTCTTTGCTATTTCTGCTTTTTCAAGATTTCTACATGCTAAATAGATTAATTCTGTTTCTTCTATTAATGCTAATTGCCTTGCAGTCTCTTTACCAATTCCAGCATTGGCTCCTGTTATCAATATTGATTTATTCATATGTCTAAATTTGTTTTAATAGGTCATATGGAACGCCGCATTTTTAGTCATCCTCGTGTGCGAAAACTCTTTCTCATGCTTCGTTTCATATTATTCTAATTTTAAAAGATTTTCTTGCTATTTAATTAAAGAAGGATAAATCCGAATAGGCTAAACATGATCTCTAGTCTATAGTTTTACCATTCCGCCTGATGTAATTACGCTAAGTAAAACGGTTGGTAATCTGCCAAATGCTAATGATAGGAAAAGAAGAAATCGCAACAGATTTACTTGATGAGTCCTTAAGGCTTTCCAAAAGTGAAAGTAATATTATAGCAAACAGTAATACTCCAAATGAACAGACATAGTATAATACACTTGCATTTCCTGCTATCTCTATCCCTTCATTAGGCTTAATGTTTATTGGCTTAAAAATTATTAAGTCTCCTATGGTTGTCAGGATCGACTCTGAAATAAATATGTAAATTTCGGAATAGTTCATAACCTTGTATTTTATATTGATACAAAGGTAATGTAGGTTGTATTAGCCTTAAGTGCAATTTAGGTCAAAGACTGTTCATTTTAGATCGTGCGATAATCTGAAGGCGATTTTCCATAATAAACAGCAAAATTACGATTGAATGTTGATACAGAATCAAAACCTACATCATATGCGATTTCAGATACACGGTTTGTTCTCAATTTTAGTAACTCAGCAGCACGCTCAATCTTCTTTTGAGTGAGGTATTTCTTAGGACTATCATTAAATACCTCTTTAAACTTTCTTTTAAACGAAGATTCGCTTAAATGTGTAAGTAATGCTAGCTCTTTAACAGAAAGATTGGTATACAAGTTTTGTTTAATTACTGTTTTAAATTCTATTTCGTTTGGTTTAAATAAAGCTGCCAAAAAATCTAACTGAGATGGTGCATTTTGCGACTTAACAAGTAATTGAACAAACTCTTTCAGCTTGGTCTCTATGATGTTATCATCAACTAATTCCGGGTTCTCTAGCAGTATATCTATGCTTTGTCTAAAATTATTTAGCATTAAATCTACTTGCACTTGTTTTACATTATAGTTTATTTTATAACTTGAAGCGGAAACATCTAAATCAAATAAATCTTTAACCAATGAAGGATAAAGAAAAACCCCTACAGACTCTATCCCTTTAGTACAAATTTTTTGATTATTAGTGGGTTCAAAGAAATAATTTAAACATTTAGCAATCATTCCAGTATCATGATTAAGTATAAGATAATCATCAGGTGTTCTTACACTCACTTCTCCTTTATTGACGAACATAAAACAAGCTTCATTTTCAATATAACGTTTTAATGTTCTGTTGAAAAAAGGCATAGATAGCTTGATGAAAACTATTCGGTCTTTGTATTTTATTATTTTCTCTTCGAAATTCATTCAAATTGTTGCCAATCACTTAAACATGGGGTGTTTGACATCATATTTTTTCCCATCCAAATCGCTATGATCTTTTAATATCTATATTTATTATGTTTATCTTTTATGCATAGCAATATTCACTTGTTAAGTGTTGCTTACCAAGCGAAATATACAAATTACGTTATCAAATAGAGTAGTAAGCAACCGAATTATTACTTAAAAAAAAGCAGCCTTCCGACTGCTTTTGAACATAATGTTGAACTAATAAATCCTGATGTAGGATTAACTTTTACCTTTATTCCGAGCTCTTCGAGAAGTTGAGGTGTTTCTTTTAGTGCAAATAGAGCATATGCTTTAAGTTCCCACCACATATCAATTAACTCGGCAAACTTGCTGTCACGTTCTCTGCGTGCATCTTCTGCCTGACCTTTTTCGGTATCAACGCGGTTATGCAGATTAATTAACGTTTTAATTTTAGCTCTGTTGATTGTAATGATATCATCCGGAAATTTACGCTCTTTTAGAAAGTTCATGATAGATGGTTCCTTCTCTAACGAGTCATAGAAGAGATCAATCTGATATGGCCACTCATTTACAGGATTCTCCGGTACAGATGTTGTTCTTATGCGTGAGCCCAGATTGTTGTCAAATCTGGCTGCTATACGTACAAAGTGTAGAATGGTATCATAATCGTTCCTACACTCATCACGCTTCTCTTTGTATTGAGTAAATGCCTGACTCTTCTCTTGCAACTCATTTTTGTGTTTCATATCCAGTTTGACAATATCGGAATGTAGATTTATACCCTTATCAACAAATATATCACCTACACCAACTATCTCCAATTTGCTCTTAATCTCCGGATTCTTACAGTTATTAAACGCAGTGTTCAACTTTGCAAGGTCTTTTAACGACCATTTTGAAGTTTTCATAAACCAAAGGATTTTAATTTATAATAATATTATCGCTAATTAAATTACAAATAACTGATAACTATGTCAATATAAAATTAGTTTTTCCGGTTTCTAACTTATTCTATCATAGAAATCACTGTTCATGGTATCTCTGTCTATATTTTAACCTTTATGCGTATTGCAATAACAAAAATATTTATCAAATAAGTCTCTGGCTGTTAAATAATATTTGTAATAACATTGTGAATTAATGTTTCATGTTAATGATTCTATATTCTGTATTCATGATTTCTATTTTTGGATTTGAGGTCTGTACAAAAATATTGATGGTTTACAGTTCTGGCTTATAGGTTTGCTATTTCAGATTAGTTATTTTGCATTCTGGATGTTTTGTTTTTTGTTTTTATTTCTGGACGTATGGTCTGTACAAAAATATTGATGGTTTACGGTTCAGTTTTATAGGTTTGTCATTTCAGATTAGCAGTTTTGCATTCTGGATGTTTGGTTTTTATTTCTGGATGTATGGTCTGTACAGAAATATTGATGGTTTACAGTTCTGGTTTATAGGTTTATTATTTCAGATTAGCAGTTTTGCATTCTGGATGTTTGGTTTTTATTTCTGGATGGATGATCTGCACAGAAATATTGATGGTTGCCAACTCAGGTTTATAGGTTTGTTATTTCAGATTAGCAGTTTTGCATTCTGGACGTTTGGTTTTTATTTTTGGATGGATGATCTGCACAGAAATATTGATGGTTGACAGTTCTGGTTTATAGGTTTATGATTTCAGATTAGCAGTTTTGCATTCTGGACGTTTGGTTTTTATTTCTGGATGGATGATCTGCACAGAAATATTGATGGTTGCCAACTCAGGTTTATAGGTTTGTTATTTCAGATTAGCAGTTTTGCATTCTGGACGTTTGGTTTTTATTTCTGGATGGATGATCTGCACAGAAATATTGATGGTTGCCAACTCAGGTTTATAGGTTTATGATTTCAGATTAGCAGTTTTGCATTCTGGATGTTTGGTTTTTGTTTCTGGATGTATGGTCTGCACAAAAATATTGATGGTTGACAATTCAGGTTTATAGGTTTGATGTTTCAGGTTAGTGGTTTTGTATTCCGGATACATGGTTTGAATAGAAAATAGGATAGGAGCAAATTAACAAAAGCTATAACCAATGCGATTTACCATTATACATTAGGTTATCAGTTAACCTAAATTAAGCAATTGACTGCATGATAATAGCCGTATGAATTGAGGGGGGCACATACGGCTCTACTTCGGCAATGCCCAGTAGAGCTGTGAGAGGTTTAGGGGTGAGGTTCCCTTTTACTACGTGTACTGAGCTTTATTGTTTTCTACTCTTAATCGTTACCCAACCTTTATCAATCATGTATTTTGCAAACTCTGTTTCCCCTTTTGCCTTTATCATCTCAATCCCTAATTTCCGATTTGTTTGTGTAATAAATTGTCCAAATCGTATCATAAATGGATTATATAATTTACAATCCTTGACTGATTCAAATCTATTACAGTTTGCACATGAATTAAATTCATTCTCAATGCAGCATGGTTTTACCTGACATGATTTGTAACCAACTGCACACTTTGGGTTATTACCTTTACATCCTTCACAATGTCCTTTAGTATATTTGGGGCAAGTGCCACAGTAAAATCCACAATAGGAGACCAGATCAATATTTGTTTGTTCCATTGTCTCTATTTTTTAGTCTTTTTGAATTTTGCTTTATTCTCTTTATCCATTTTTTCAGTCGCATAATGAATAATTTTCCGTCCACATTTATCTTTCCATTTTAAAAGAAACTCTTCTGCTATTTCGGGTTGTTTTTTCCAAATTTCTCTTAGTAGCGTACCTAATCCTTTTTGAACATCTTCTTCTTTATCTTCCATTAAATGTTCTATTACAGATAGTATTGTTTCTTGTTTATATCCTTTTTTATACGTTTCAACAAATGTTACCGGAACAGCTCTTCTTTTCCATTTTGACTCAGAAGTAGTCCAATTTATAAAGTCTTTAGGTTGTATAATATCATTAAAAACAAACTCACATAATACTGACATGCATAATACATCTGTATTTGCCCAGTTTTGAATTCCATTTTCTAACCATTTCCCGATTCTATCAAACGTATCATGTGTGAATTCATCTTTTTTTGATATTATAAACTCGGTAGCACAGTGTGCTTCTTCATATTTACCGGTTGACACGAGCATATCTCCAAAATCCAGATAATCTTCAATGGTCATATCATTTTCCCATTCTGAGAGCCATTTTTTCCCTTGAGCTAAAAACGTATCTTTATCAACACCATAAGCATCTAATCCCTCTTTGAAATATCTAGATAGTTTTTTAACTACATTTTCATCTGCGTTTTTTGTATAAAAATCTACTACTTCCTTATGTTTTAATTTTAGTTTATTCATACTTTCCATTTTTATTTCAAAAATAGTTTATAGATAAATGAAGAAATTGTAAAAAATGGTCTTTATTTTCTGGCGTTAAAAAAAGACTTTGGAGTAAATCCTGTTAAACTTTTAAAATCATGAATAAAATGAGATTGATCGTAATAACCATTATCAAAAGCTAATTGAGACATGTTTAGGTCTTTATGCTCTCTTTTCATTTGTATGACATTTTGAAACCGGACAATACTTGCATACTTTTTGGGATTTATGCCAACATATTTTGAAAAAGTCCTTTCAAATTGCTTTATCCCCAAACAAACCTCATGTGCAATATCTTGAGCTTTAATTTGCCCTTTAGAATTCTCAATTATTTTTATGGCATGTTCAACTCGTTCAAATTCATTATTATGAATTAATCTTTTAATAAGAAAGTTTTCTAGATGAATAATTCTTTGTCTATTATTCGGAGAGTTAAACAGTTTGTCTTCTAATTCAATAGTCTCATTATTAATTAAGTCCTGAAGCGAAAGATTCTCATTTAATAATTCAGTAATTGGGAAATTGAAAAAAGATTTTATTCCATGCGGTTTAAATACAATAAGAACCATGCCCGTCTTTCCTGATAATGACAGGTCATAATAACTGGTTTGTTGTCCACAAATGACCAAATTGGGTTCAATATATTTGCTTGAATCCTTCTTCTGAAATATCGACGGAGAACCATAATGAAAAACCATAGTTGCATATCCGCAGGGATAAACTCTTTCATTAGGTAAAAAGTCCATTGGATTGTCTAACTCAACAACTAAATAGTGTTTTATGTATTTGCTTAAAATCTTTGTCGGTTCAACATAATCAATCATTCTGTATCATTGTTATATGTGGCACCTGCGTTGTAGAAAACAGAAAGCATATGCAAAGTTGTTGAGTTTACTACTATCACGCCTATTTTGTATATACATTGTGTGTGCTCAGCATGTTTAGTAGAGCATACTTGTTAAAGTTATTTACAAAAGCGGAAATATACAAATTTGTGACCACGTATGACCATACGTGGTATCATCTTAGCTGAAAAGCTGTAATCAACTGTGATGCCTCTGTAATAGTTACCCGAATCTGTTTTACCATTGTACATTAGGTTATCAGTTAACCTAAATTAAGCAATTGACTGCATGATAAGAGCCATATGAATTAAGCTGGGTCACGTATGGTTCTACTTCAGCATGATCAGCATGTGAGAGGTGCAACGTGGGTTTTACAGCTCATGTCCGTCTACTGTATTAGCTGCTTCTTTAGTTATATTAATTTTCTAAAACCACTTCCAATCTTTGTTGTTAAATCTTCAAGCGAGGTAAAAATCCAAATTCCTGCTTGCCCTGTCCCTTTAGGAGAGATTGTTTTTTCACTTATCAAAAAACCACTTTCAACTTGGATCAAACATTTATCCCATTCTCGACCTTTATCTGAATATAGACTATCATATTGAAAAATGGCTGTAATTTCTTTGTCTTTAATATTATTGGTATTTCTGGTAATCAGATTATCAGAGTCTGACTGGAAAAATAACTTATGAAGTATAGACTTATTTCCGTTTTCTTCAAAGATTGTTTTTTGATTCTTCGATAGGGCTTCTTCTAATAACAAGCAATTTGAATTTAGATAAGGAATTTCGATTATTTCATTTGAATCCAAAATAATATGGCTTACAGATTCATCCAATGGAATGCTTCCATCATATGGAAAATCTTTTACTTCCATTCTTATATCACTAATCTTTTTCCCTATTAGATTTCGAAGTTCCATTTGTTTAGTTGTGGCTAACTGTAGATTGTTAAAGTTATATACAAAACGGAAATATACAACTTTGTTGCCACGTATTGCCATATGTGGCAACCATTTTTAATGGTCATGATCTTAGCTGAAAACTTGGATCAGTTTCGGTGTACCTATAAGTGTTATCCTAATCTGTTTTATCATTTAACATTATGTGTCAGTTAATCTAATATGGTAATTGATAACATGATAAGTGCCGCATGAATTGAAAGGTTCACGTACGGTTCTGTGAGAGGTTTAGGGGTGAGATTCCCCTTTACCTACTCAACTAGCTTTAGTTTTCAATTTTATTCCAAACAAATGGCCCCAATTTTAAGGAGATTACTCGTTGGTTCTTATCTATAATAAATTTATAATAGGTTTTGTGGTCACCATTTCCTTTTACTATAAACGAATGATAGCCATTTGGTTCAAGGTATGTATTATCAATTAGGTCGTTTAAATGAGTTGAATATAGACCTTTAGCATCTTTCTTAATTTCAATTACTTCTTTACCTCCTATAGCTTTGTATGTACCCACATACTTTTCATAATTGATTACTTCGGTATTATTGTTTTTGCTATCATATAATAGTTCAACCATTTTTGAATTTAATTTACGGAAACTCATTCCATTTTCACCGCTTTGCTGACCATTTTTATTGATAAAAACAATCCACCCTATTCCTTTGTCGGGATTAAATGCCATGTGACTTCTATATCCCATAAAAGCGCCATCGTGTGTTATCAATGAAAAAGGATAGTAATAAGAGTAAGACCAACCTATTCTCAAAGAATACATTTTGTTCTTTGAAAATTGGGACAGGACTTCTTTATGTTTATTATTACTCAACTGAAAAGAGATATACTTGCTCATATCACGGCCTGTTGAATATAACCCACCGGCTCCAATTACTGTATTATTTTTGTCTACATCAATGGTTGGTACTTTTAGCAATTTGTCATCTTTCCAGGATTGCGCGTAACCTTTTGCTAATTTATTGCTGATGTTTTTCTCATTTATAAATCCTGTATTAAACATTCCTAAAGGATGAAGGATGTTTTCTTCTATAGATTTTGTAATACTCTTGTTATTAATCCTTTCAAGAGCAATACTTAATAGTGCATAACCTGTATTGGAGTAGTGACGGCTAAAAGGATAGAAATGATACGCTGGATATTCCAGTTTTAATTCTTTTAACGAGGCTAAAAGTTCTTTATTGGTAACAAACCATTTTAACTCTTCTTGTCCGTTACTCAAATACCAGCGATTTGATGAATTAAAATAAGGGAAATCAACTCCTGAATTCCTACCCAAACCGGAACTGTGTATACTTAACTGAAACAAGTTGGTATTTGCCTTGTTACCATTTTCTGTCTTAACTTGATATTCCGGAATATATGTCTCCACTTTGTCATACAATGATAATTTACCTTCCTCATATAATTGCATTAAAACAGTAGCAGTAAACGTCTTTGTAATAGACATTATAGGATATTTACTATCAATAGTTGCCGGTAGTTTTTTTTCAACATCTGCATACCCTAATGCTTTTGAATAAATTATACTATCTCCCTGAACCAATACTAATACCAGACTTGGTAATTGATATTTCTCTTTTTGTTGATTTAAATATTTTGTGAGTTCCAATTTAATGGAGTCTGAATTGATAATTTGTGCTTGAATAGCATTAATAAACACTAGGCTTATGATCAGTAATATTATTTTTTTCATTTTAATGTTAAGTTTAGTTAGTATCGATAAAAATATATAGAATAGCTGTAATCCATTAAGAATGGAAGACTGTGCTTTATTAATGTTAAATTAAAGCTAACTACTTGAATATGCGTAGTGCCGGATTTCAAGGCTCTTCACTATTAAACCGCTGTATTGTTTAATGTCCAAATTTACCCAGTTGCCCACATTACGTATATTTATTGTGTGTGCTCAGTATGTTTAGCAGAGCATACTTGTTAAAGTTATTTACAAAAGCGGAAATATACAAATTTGTGACTATGTATGACCATAAGTGGTATTCATTCTTAAGCTTGTTTAAGACAGTAAAATAGGTTTTATGAATCAAGAGATTTAAAAGCTACCTTATTTTTGTTTCCTAATACTAACAATATTGCTATTAGAAGGGTTGCTATTTCTGATATAATTAATGCCGTAATAATTCCGTCTCCGCCAACAAGGCTTGTAATTATTGGTATCAAAATTAGAGGTAGTATCAGTGTTCTTGATAGAGAAATTATTAACGATGGTTTTGGCATATGAATTGCCGTAAAGTAGGCTGACAATATTATATTTGTTCCTATAATTAATAGTACTGGTGAGATTGATAATATGAAATCATTTGCTAAAGTGCTAACTGTAGTATCAGCATTATTTTTAAGAAATAGTTGTACAAACAGGGTTGAGTTTATTTGTGTTAAGATTACTAATACAAAACCAAAAGAGACTACAGTAATTATTGCTACTCGCAAAAACTGAGAGATACGTTTGCGCTGCTTTGCTCCAAAGTTTATACTAACAATAGATTTTATTGCATCTGAAACTCCATAGCATGCCATTGCGGTGAAATATAGGAGATAACCAACTACGGCATAAGCTGCAACACCTCTGTTTCCATAATATTTCATCATGGTAATATTTATAACAAACAGTAAGATACCTCCTGATATCTCGCTAAAAAATTCGGAAGATCCATTATAAGCTACTTCTCCTAGTATCTTGAGTGATTTTGTAGGCTTAACAAATCTTAAGTTTCCTTGTCGTAATATAAAGTGAGGTAGTAGCAGAATGGGCATAGCTGTGTATGACAGAATAGTTCCCCAGGCAGCTCCTTTTATACCCCAATTTAGCTCAACAATAAATATGTAATCTAAAACTATATTAAGAACGGCAGTGGCTAACAGCGATGCGGCACTAAGGTTTGGTTTACCATCAACACGTACAAAATAGGATAAGGAAAACGTAGCAATAAGCGGAGCACTAATTATAATTATCTGTAAATATTCAGAAGCCATCTGATGCACCTCCTTATCAGCTCCAAGCAGATTAACTAATGAGTCCAGAAAAACCAGACCAATAATCATTAGCAGAGTGCTTATTGTAAGAATAACAATTATAACTTTTGTGAATACTTCGGATGCTCTTTTATGATTACCTTCGCCTATGAATTTGCCACTAAATACCTCGCCACCAGTTGAGAATAGAATAGCAATTCCCATTAAAAAAGGAAATATTGGTACACATAGCGTTACTGCGGCAAGTGCTGTTTCTCCAATATAATTACCAATAAACATTCCGTCAATAATACCTGCCGAAGAAGATGCAACCAATCCGAGTACTACAGGGATTGCAAAGGAGAAAAATACTGAGTTTATTTTTCCCGTTAAAATTTTATTATCCTTCATATATTTATTTTTTCTTTTCAATGGTCATATTGAATTCCATAATAATCATTTTAGTGTACTAGTAAGCAACTCTTATGCTTGTTTCTTGTGTGTGGAAACTCTTTCTTATGCTTCGTTTCATATTAATCATCTTTATAATTAATATGGGAGAGAATCTTGAGTAAATCCCATTGTCTGTCTTCGGGTTAAAAGATGACCCAATAAATTCATTTATAACAGACTATTTGCAGATCCTGAATTGAAGCAAGGGCACTGAATTATTAGCCATTTATGTCAGTCGTTGCCATATTCTCCCATATACTCTTAACCCTTTGCATTAGAATCCCAAATATCTTTATTGTCAATATTTAGTTTATCAGTATCCATAGGCTTTTTAAATGACATACACTCCCAGATAAATTAACCAGATCAACTCTATCCATTGCGTATCGCCATTTTATTGTTCTAGCAAATGTAATTAATATTCCTTATAAGCTCTTTAGTTTACGGCGCTTTATTATAGGTATGTTCTTAGGATGAATCAACTTATTGCAGAAATATTGCAGGTGAGTATATCCACAGCTTTTTACTATTCTACTCTCATTCCTAACTTTTGGTTGTTGTTATTTAGGGTAAGATATCTATTTTTGTAGCATATGTGTAATTTTACTATAAGAGAGGCAAGATTTGAGGATATAACAAATATTGTTGTTGTAAAGCAGCAGGTGTGGATAGATACCTATGCAACTGAAGGTGTAAGGAGTGAGTTCTCGGAGTATGTTATTAGTGAGTTTACTGTAGATAACGAGAAAACGCTGCTGAATAGTGATAATATGGTTACGCTTGTGGCAGAGAGTAACAACCATATTGTTGGGCTGTTACAACTTGATTATAGTGCCAAGGCTCCGGTTGATGGGGTAAATTATCCTGAGATTACTGTTTTGTATGTGCTTAGTAGATTCTGTGGGCAGGGTATAGGTATTATGTTATTAGACGGAGCTAAAGATATACTTAAAAGATCGGGTAGGAGAGGGTATTGGTTAAGTGTATATTCTGGTAATGAATCCGCAATACGATTCTATATTAGAGAGGGGCACACAGATGCCGGACATATATTTTTTAATATGGATGGCAACGATTATGAGAATAGGATTATGGTTAAACAGTTTTAACCAGCTAAAAGATACCATGCTACTGTTATTATATATTAACAGTACAGAGAGAGCGGGCATATCCAGTGACCCGCTCTCTTGCTATATCAAGATGTATAACAAGCTAATAAATTGCTTAGCTAAACCTTAACACTATCCTTACTGTTTAACTCTTTTAGATATACACTTGGTGTAACCCCGGTATACTCCTTAAAGGCTCTGTAGAATGCCGACATTGATTTAAAACCCGATGATGTTGCTACATACTCTATAGTATAGTTTGATGTGTTGTTGTTATGAAAGTATTTAAGACTCTCCTTTATTCGATATTCGTTTATGAGTTTATTAAAGTTTTTGTTGTAATATGAGTTTATACTCTCAGATAGGTACGATGTATTTGTTTTTAGTTTACGCGCAATAATCTGTAGCGATATATCTTTATTTTTAAACAGCTCTTTGTTTAGTATAATCTCTTCCCATTCAGATATAAGCATCTCTCTCTTTTCATTACCAATACGTACATCGCGATTGTTACTCTCTCTCTTTTCATATATTTTTTTGTTGTTCTGTATAAGTCTGTTTAGATGGAACCTTAGCTTTCTGTTTTTTGTACGTATTATCAGCAGTGTTACAGTGGTGGCAATAAGAAGTATTGTAATAAGTATAATTATGTAGAACTGATTCTGTGTTATTCTTTTCTGGTACAGATTAGATATCTTTAGCTCGGTATATCTGTTATCGAGTTCGCGCATGGCTTTTTTTACCTCCAGATTTACAATATTATCAGTGTATGACTCCATTCTGGTGGTATCTGTATATGCCATAAATAGTTCAACATACTTCTTTACACTATCGGGGTTATGTTTATATATGTAGAACATATTCTCATACAGATCTTTGTTAAAGTAAGGATTGTTATATTGATCAAATATCTGCTTTGCTTTTAGCATCTGATTAGCAACAGTTTTGTAGTCGCCTCTTTTACCGGCAATATTGGCGTGTGTTATATGTGCTTTAGCCCTGTAGTACATATCCTGCTCAGGCAGAGAGTCAAGTGCTTGAATTGCATTTAACGATGCTTTATAATCGCCAATCTCATACAGAGAGTTTGCCATAAGTGCCCAGTACATCTCATCCAGTTCATTGTAACCTATCACCTTGTAATCAGATGGTTTTCCCATCTCATAGAGTATGTCAAGGGCACCTTTGTGGTTGTTATTTACGTGCTCTATAGATGCAAGATTTATCTTTATGGTAAGCATTGTACCTATAGCATTATCATCTATGGCAACCTCCAGGGCTTTCTCCAGATACTTAATAGTTAGTTCATTTTCATCAATCTCGCTATATATTGCTGCAATATTGTTATATATATCTATAAGCCACTCTCTGTTTTTTGTAAGAAAATGTTGCTCTAGTTTATACATTAGCTCAATACTCTCTTTAAACTTATATTCTGTCATAAGCAGATCTGATTCAGACAGTGTACTACAGAAGTATATGTACATTGCATCGCTGCTGCTGTTGTGTTTAGGATATATAAGCTCTTTTGATCTTTTGAACTGAGTGTGTGCCTGACTGTTGTTGTTCTTTCCACGTTCAACAATACCTTTGAACAGATACATTACAGCATCCTTATATTGATAGTTGTCTGTATTTAACAACGCTTCCATCTCAACAAGTTTATCCTGAGCCATTTTAATATCGGTATATGATAACTCAGTAAACACATATATACTATCAAGATATTTTGCCGATGGTTGCTGCTTTATATCTCTGCCTTGGGCTGTTTTTACTAATAAAGCGGATAATATGATTATTAATATGGTTCTCATAATTAGCATCTGTTTTGGTCTCTAAATATATCACATTAATATAACGAGAAAACCACCCCTTAGGGTGGTTTTTTGTTAACAAACAAATTGATTACCTCTTTATAAAGGTTTTGGAAAACTGAATATCGTTGGAGTTACACTTTATTATATAGGTGCCGGGCTTAAGTCCGGAAACATTAATTGGTGCACTCATAACCCTCATTATCTCATTGCCATTTATATTAAATATAGTGTAAGGACCATTATCAATACCGTTTACTGCAATACTGTTTTGTGCAGGGTTTGGGTATACAAAATACTGTTCTGTACTGGTTTGTATAACATCTGTTTCGCCACTCACTTTTGATGCATACACTGTAAACGACTGCTCTATTGTATTCTCACCATCGCTACCGGATATTTTAAGAGTAAATGATGTTCCCTCTGCAGGTTTCTCTTTTATAATAAGCTGGTTATTCTCTATGCTAATATACTCGTTATTGCAGCTGAATGTTCCGGCTTCGCCTTCAGGGTCGCTCATATATACATATGCAAGAACATCGTTTTGCGACATGGCAGATGTTATTACCATATTGGTTATACCCATTCCTCGAGGCGATTTGTTCTCTGTTACTGTAGCCTTAACAGATACAACAAAGTTTTTCTCGAATGTTGCTCCGGCAGGGTCGGTTACTCTTATCTTAATATTCTTGTTTCCTATATCGCTATCTTTAAAGTTTTTAGATGATATAAGTCTGTTCTTGTATATCTTAAAGAACCTATTGTCTTCGCCACCATCGCAAAGCTCAAATGTAAAGTTCTCATCGGCAACATCCTGATCTTCTGCAATTATTACTGCAATAATTGAGTTAAGGGGTTCGTTTACTTTCATCTGATCGTTTGTAATGATAATGCCGTGTGGAGCATCGTTTATATTCAAAACCTTTATATCAAAATCCTTCTCAATAATTATCTGATTGTCAGAACTTGTAAGTTTAACTCTTATAGTGTAGTTTGATCTCTCCTCAAAATCGAACGCATTTTTTGGCGATATTGAGTTGCCGGATAGTTGAAACATTGCGTTGTCAAGAGCATCGGGCATAGATATTGTGTAGTTGCCATCGTTTACGCCTTCAAGATCAATTGTGCCAATTGCTTTAACAACGTTCTCGTCAATGGTATTTGCCGACAGAGTTATTCTGGTTGGATAAGGTATTGTAGAGGTAACCTCGCCTTTGTTTATTGTAAACTCCTTTGTGAATTTACCACCAAAGCAGTCATAAGCCTCTACAACAATTGTGTAACTCTCTATATAGTGTCTGGCAAACAGATCCTCAGCAGTAACAAGTGTTTTGCCATTTACAATTCTAAACGATGCATTGTCTGCTACCTTATCGTCTAATCTGAAGTATAGGTTATCGTTATCGGCATCGGTTCCTGTAATCTCTGCAATATTTGTGTATAGAGGCATCTTGTTGTTAGCATTAGTATTGCTAAGCGCTATATTGTTAGGTGCACTGTTTCCTTCTTTATTGTACCATACAGCCATATCGTATGAGTAAAGCGTTAATTCCGGTGCATCTGGATTTGTTACTTTACATGTATATACACCAGCCTGTGAAGCATCAAAGTTTGTAATTGTAAGGTTTTTACCGTTTACATTAACAGGTTTTCCGTTTAGTAACCATGTGTACTGATTCTTGGCATGTTCAAGTGAGAATGTTAAAGGTATTGTCTCACCCTCACTCTTTACTACCTCTGTATTATCGCCACCGATAGCCTTTTGTGGTGCGTATATAAACTCATAGGCACATCCCGGAGATGTTCCTCCTGTTGGAATATATGATTTGTTACGTTTCATAAAGTTTTTTAACTCAATAATATCAGCAAATGGTAAACGGTTGTTATCAATCCTGATAAGTGTAGAGTGCCACCCAATAATAGACGATGAGCCGTCCATACTTGGTTGGCCGAGCCTCTTTACGCTGAGTGTTTTTATCTCGTTGTTGTTTATTACAAATTCGTTGCTACTGCTGTGGCCATAAAAACCGGTATTGCTTACTGGTGGTTTATATGGATCTGCCATCTCAAACTTCTCTAGTTTATTATGGTCAAGCCAAAGACCTTTGTAGTATCCTTGTCTTATAGCAAAACCTATATACTTGGATGCATCTGTTATATTGTTGTGGCTGAATTTTACAACGCCATAGTTTGTCATTGAGTGTTTCCAGTTACCAATATCATCTGTTACAAAATTGAACGATTCAGGAATTACTCCGGTTAGATTGTTGTTAGACAGATCTAACATATCAATACGTTTGTGTCCTGTTCCGTTGTAGTTAAGAACACTATTGTATAGTTTTATATATGGCGATTTATCTCTGGCCTTTAGATCGTCTATTGTCTTAAAGTTCCAGTTATCGCCGTCCAGACTGTTTTTTAGTGCTTCAAATGCATTTAACTGCCTTGCAACAATAGGTTCGCCTGCTCTTTTTTGAGCGTAGAGACCTATTGAGGTGCACACAACCAATAATGTAAAAATTTTCCTCATAAATAATAAAATTATATTAGTTACCTGTATATGTAAGTTTCTCTTTTGTATCCAGTTTTTATATACAGTGTGGTAGTGTGATCAGCTTGTATTGTTTTTATAGTGCAGTTCAAAGTAAATTGATAATAACTTTGTTATGAAATTAAGTATGCTCTGATTTATAAAACAGAATGTATAATAACGCCTGTATTCTGTTGTGTTTTTAGGTGTTACGATTAAATGTTTTTTAGAATGTTATTGTTGTTGTAAAAGGTGAAATAGCCAGTGGTGTTGTCTTTTTTGTAGTGTAATTGTATAGTGGTTAACTATTATATATGTGTTAAAAGTTCTTTTTTATTATAATATATTTTATATTGGTTATGCATTTAAATTAAATATTTTTTATGAAACGTTTTAAACGAATACTCTTTTGGATAATTGTTGCCGCATTGGTATACGGAGTTTATACCGCAAATAAGATGTTGCCGATTGCCACCTCATATGTAGCTAAGGATGTAAGTTCCGGTATTTTTATTTCTGACCGACCTGTTGACTCAATGCTTGAGAATGATGTCAATTTTAATGTAATGAAGTATGTTAGTGTTGATGTTGACAGAGATAACGGATTGGTTACCGCCGGTATATTAGGGATGTTTAAACGCAAAGCTCTGTTCAGAGGAGCTATGGGTTGTTGTTTAACAAATGGTTATAATATTCAGGCGTTAAGAAAGGAGGCTTTTGATAAGCCACAGTTTGCCAATATACCACTTAATACAGATATCGATTCAGTAAGAGATGAGATAGATTTTGCTATGTTGAAGGAGGCTGTAGATTCTGTTTTTATTAATGAGGAGCGAACCAGAGCGGTTGTTGTGCTCTATAAAAACAGATTAGTAGCAGAGCGATATGCTGATGGATTTAGTGATAAGACAGCTCTGTTAGGATGGTCGATGAATAAGAGTATTATAAATACTATGATTGGAGTATTGTCTATGAAACAACAGATTGATATAAAAGAGAGGAATCTGTTTGATGAGTGGAGTGAGGATGAGCGAAAGAATATAACGCTGAATGATTTGTTGCATATGAGTAGCGGACTTGAGTGGAATGAGGGGTATGGTGGTGTATCTGATGTAACAAAGATGCTTTACACCACAGGCGATGCTGCGGCATATGCTATTAACAAACCAATGCAGTATAAGCCTGATACAAAGTGGTATTATTCATCGGGAACTACAAATATTATAAGCAAGTTTATTCGTAACAGAATAAATAACGATGAGATTTATCATAATTTCCCGTATAGTGAGATCTTTGAGAAGATAGGTGCAAGTTCATTCTATTATGAGACTGATGCTTCGGGTACATTTGTAGGATCGTCGTTTGGTTATGCCACAGCACGTGATTGGGCTAAATTTGGTATGTTATATTATAACGATGGTGTTGCTAATGGTGAGCGTATTCTTCCAGAGGGTTGGGTTGATTATACTACCACAGCAGTGCAAGCATCTGATGGTGCTTATGGGGCACAGTTCTGGCTGAACAAGAATAATGTAAAGTGGGGTTCGCCAGACGATACATATTGTTGTATTGGTCATGATGGACAGGTTGTGGCTATAATACCGTCTAAAGATCTTGTTATTGTGCGATTAGGGTTGTCGATAAGCAGGCGATTTGATACGGGCAAGTTTCTATCTGATGTTGTTAAATCTGTAAAGTAAAGAGATAAAAAATCCCCGCATTGCGGGGATTTTTGATAATATATTAGTTATTCCAGGTCAAGTGTTCCGTCTGCTTCGTCCCAATCCCATGTAATGTCAAATAGGTTACCAGTCTCAACCGATACAGCAGATTCTCTTATAATTATTCTTATCCACTTATCTACACCATTATCTACCTTAAACAGGCTGGAAACCTTAGGATTGTATTTTCCTGATCCAAGAATGTTTACAGCTGTTTGGTTAGCAATAGTATATGATTTAAGTATCTCTCCTGATGTTTGTCCAGGCTGTCCGCCTTTATAGATGTCAATCTTTAGCTCAATTGCAGCATCCTCATTGATCTTGCTGTTTGTAGCGTAGAACCATGTAAAAGGTACTGTACTTACGTTATTATCATATCCTAGCAATACGTCTGAAACAACCGCCGGAGCAATACCTGCATTCTCATTAGCATTCTTTATAGTCATCTTACACTTTGCTGAGTACTTCATAAGAAGATCAGAATTTTCTTCAAACTCAATCGTTGCTATAAAGCGTCCGTGCTTAGCTTTCATAAGTACATCAACAGGTTTTGTATCTGTAGCCTTAACTACTCTCTCTGCAGTTCCTTCAAACTCTGCATAAGGAGGAAGCATTCTAAGTGCTTTAGCAGCCTGCTCAGTAGTCTCTATCAGACCATACTTACTTTTGTAGCTGTTGAAAACAGGTTTTGAGTAATCAAACCGGTTCCATGCGCTAAAACCATCTCTTTCAGTTCCTCTGGGATCGTTCTCAGCAGTCTCCATTTTTGAGGTTGTATATAGTCTGAATGTGTTTGGTCCAACCAGTGTTTTAATGCTAACATCTGTATGAGTATTTGAATCATAAGCCTCACCTCTTACGTAGAACTCAGATTTAAATACCTCACCCATTGCATTAGCTTCTATGAAAAACTTATCTATTGCTGCCAGTACATTACCTTCGGCACCAATTTGTGATCCGCTTATCATTCCGTTACTTCTTCCTACATCTTTTGAATCAGGAGCCTCAATTGCAGGTGCAAACTTAACAGTTGTAGTTTCTCCATTTGTTGTTACATTCTCTGATTTCTCACACGAGTATAATCCTACTATTGTTATTGCCAGAATTAGAAATCTCTTTTTCATATAAGTTATTTTAAGTTATTAAAGTTCTCTTTGTTATTAAATCTTCACTAATTAGTTAAAAATCACTATCTAATTTTCTGTCGAGAAGACATTATGGCAAAATATACGGGCATGATTTGTTATAGTTTCGTTTTAAATTGGTTTGCTTTATGAAGTGTGTAATGTTATTGATGAACATGGTTGTTATCATGATTAAAATTAAGAATGAAAAAGTAGCTTTTTTGGCTTTCAAGGGGTGGTGATTATATATAATCAAATAGATGTAACTATTTGATAGGGACGAAAAAAGAGCTGCAATAATGCAACTCTTCAATTGTATTTTCAGGTGTTCTTATTTGTTAATAACAGGCCAGTAATATGAGCTGAAACATATTGCAACAAGAGCTGTTCCGTATCTTTTTTCAGGAACAAAACTCTCTGTTATAGTATGTTTGTCTCGAATATCATATTTTTCGGAGAACCCGTTGTAGTATAGCTCGTCAAGACTGGCATTTAATAACCTGTTTAACTCATCTTCATCGTAGTTTCCGTTATGTTCACAAACTAAACCTCCAAACTTCTCATTCGTCTCTTTGTTGTACAGCCATCCGTATATTATACCAGCTGTGGCAATCTCTCCTTTGTTTGCATGTGCAACCGACATTATAGTCTCCATAACAGCTCCGTGCGTTTGTGTATCTGGCTGTTCTGTTCTGGTTGCTATTTTTGGTAATATTGAGGAGTATGTCATTATATTGTAACTCTCAATGTTTGCTTCTTTTAAAGCTAAATGATATGAACCTGCATGTACTGTTATATCGCTCTCTCCGGTTCCTTTTGTCTCAAAATAATCTTTTGGTATTCTTGTTCCCACAGTAATACCATCTGACAAGATCAAGTTCTCACTCATTTTCTGTTATGTAATGTATTTTTTGTTATTTTATATCAGTTATCGTCAGAGTTAATCTCTCTATACCATCTTTTTAAATTTAAAACATCGGCAATTATATCAAGAACTTTCTCTTCTTCAAACGGTATCTTAATATACTCTGTAGCTCCGTATGATAGAAGCTTCTTGAGAAATTTGTCGTTGTTACTGTTGGTTAAAACTACTATTGGCGAATCGCCAGAAACCTTATGAATATTCTTTACTTCATTGATTTCAGCCTCTTCTGATCCTTTAATATTTAATATGTAGAGATCGTATACTGTAGTTTTATCCTGATCACTTGCCGAAAAAGCAGTACTTACCTTGTAAGTCCCTTTTTTCAGTACATTCTCAATCTCGTTATCTTTATTTACTTCTTTTTGTATTAATAGTATACTACCACCAGGGTCGTCCATAAAATAAGATTTAAGTTAATATATACCAATAGCTATTAATTACATTGAATTAAGAATTGGTTGTATAAGTGAAGAAATGTTTTTCAAATCCGGCAATTGATAATATCAGAAAGGAATACCTTGTAAAAGAAGGCAAATGCGTATCTGCTCTGCTCTCTTTTTATGTTAATTTTGGTATATCTGTACTTTCTCATTATCAGTTTTAAATGTTGTGTAATTTGTTATAGATTGTGTATTACACGCAATATTTTGCAATTATATAAAAAAAAATAGTTCGTGCTTATTCTCTATACATAAAAAGTTGAAATTTTTTATAGAGTGCTAAGAGGTAGTTAAACTACCTCTATATTCGATTTGTACATAAGGTTACTGATACTGTAAAGTATACGTGCACCAACATTTGCATCCCACTCATTATTACCCGGAGCTACCTCACAAAGGTCGCACCCAATAATCTTTTTACCCTTTTCTACAACCTTTTTTATTAGGTAGATAGCCTGATTGAATGATAATCCGCCAGGTACAGGTGTTCCTGTATTAGGACATAACGACGGGTCTAAACCATCAATATCAAAGCTGAGGTATACCTTCTCAGGTAAGGTGTCAACTATTATGTCGCATATTGCATTCCAGTTTCTACCGTTGAACATCATCTCAGATATAGTATCGTCATAGAAACATGTTATTTCTGAGCTGTTTTTTATTGTTTCTGCCTCGCTACTGCATAGATCTCTTATGCCTACTTGTGTAATCTGTTTAACACTATCAAGTTTAATAGCGTTGTGCATTATTGATGCGTGTGAGTATTCAAACCCTTCATAGGCTTCTCTCAGGTCTGCATGAGCATCAATGTGGAGTATACCAAAAGAGTTGTTTTTGTCTGCAAGAGCCTCTATAAATCCAAGGGGAACACTATGGTCGCCACCATTTATTATACAGAGTTTGTCGTTATTCAGATAATGGGTTGCGGTTTCGTATACATATCTATTAATATTACGGCACTCACTATTTACAATATTCAGATTTTCTGCAATAGATGTATCTTTAATTGATCTGCCTTTCTCCAGATGATCAATAATCTTTTCGGCATGTGATCTTAATACCTTATTAGAGTCTGCAATATCTGCAGGTGTTTTGTGAGTGTAGTGACCAATCTCCCATGCCTTATCAACATTAAGGTCAAAGAAATCTAGCTGCACTGATGCTTTTATTATAGATTCCGGACCTTTTGATGTACCTTTTTGGTACGACGTTGTTACATCCCATGGTATTGGAATAATTACAATGTTAGAGTTCTCAATATTAAAATCGAAGCCAAAATAGTTGCCATTATCTATGCCAACTCCGTCAGGATCTGTCTTTTTTGTCGTCATTAATTATGCAATTATATCAATATAGTATATGCTTATTTATTAATTATTGTAAGCCTTTGAGACTAATATTTTGCAAATTTATTCTTTTATTTAATATTTGGTTAATATTTATTTTGTGGCACCTTTAATCGTTTTGATATATGAGTTGTCATAATGTACAGTGGATTTTTATATTTAAACAAATAATTTTTAATTTATGAAGAGAGTTTTGCTATTTCTCTGCCTGTCAATTACTATTACTGGAGTTTTTGGTCAGACTAAGAAGGTTTTATCTCCCGAACAGTGGGATGAGTGGAAGTCTGTTAATTCTGCTCGAATTTCGAATGATGCTAAGTGGGTTGTTTATGGCCAGAAGCCATACAGAGGTGATTCACGGTTGTTTATCTACAATACTAGCGATGGAAAGAATACCATAATTGACCGTGGATATTCCCATAAGATTGGCTTTAACAACAATTTTGTGGTGTTTAAGATTAAGCCACAATATGATACTTTAAGAACAAAGAAACTGGCTAAGGTTAGTAAAAAGAAGTTACCTAAGGACTCTATTGGTATAGTTGTTCTATCAACAGGTAAGGTTATAAAGTATCCTAAGGTTAAGTCTTACTCTATTGGAAAAAAAGGTGGCGACTGGATATCTTATCAGTTATTGGAGAAAATTGAGAAGAAAAGTGAAGAGAAGAAAGAGATTAAGGATTCAGTAAAGAAAAAAGCTAAGAAACCAAAGAAGAAGATAAAGGATAAGGATGCACCTAAATCGTATCCTCTGTTTTTATTTAAACCTGTAGGAGAGGATAAGAAAGAATTTAACGATGTTACTGAGTTTAAATGGTCTGAGAATGGATCTAAGCTTGCATTTGTACAGCAACAGAATGATACTGTATTAGTTTCGACACTAAAGATATTTGATGCAAATAGTGGCGAAACAAGAGAGGTATTTAAGCGTAATGGACTCGTTAAGAAGATTACCATTGACAAAACAGGTAATCAGGTTGCATTTATGTTCTCTGCAGATACTGTAAAAGAGAAGATATATTCACTTTGGATTACTGGAAAGAAGGGTGTTAAGATGGTTTCTGATGTAAAGAATGATCTTTTTCCTGAGAATTGGTCTGTAAGTCTTAAAGGAGAACTACAATTTTCAGAGAATGGTAAGAGATTATTCTTTGGAATAGCGAAGAGTCCTGTTAAAGCGCCTAAAGATACGTTACTGTCTAATGAGAAGGTAAAGTTAGATTTATGGTCGTGGACTGATGACAGATTACAACCGCAGCAGTTGGTGAACCTTTCGCGCGATAAGAGAAAGACGTATAAGACTGTGTATGATATTGTAAAAGGTAAGATTACACGTCTGGAAACTAAGAAGGTGCCGAATGTTTATGTAACGCAAAAAGGGAATGCAATGTATGCTCTTGGTAGCGATAATAGTAAATACAGAAGACAACTTTCATGGGATATTGAGGGATTAAGTGATATCTATCTGTTAAACATAGATAAAGGTACAAAGAAGCTTTATAAACGTGCAAGTAAGGATTATGTACGTGTATCGCCAGCTGGTAAGTATCTGTACTGGTATTCAGATGCTGATAGCTCATGGTATGTAGAGAGTATTAAGAAGGGAAAGGCACTGAATGTTACCAAGGGTCTTAATGTTAAATTCTACGATGTAGAGCATGACTATCCTTCTTCGCCAGGATCATATGGTTTTTGCGGATGGACAAAGGATGATAAGGCATTTCTGATAAATGACAGATATGATATCTGGAGAGTTGATCCTACAGGAAAGAGAGAAACTGTAAATATTACTAAATCAGAAGGTAGAAAGAATAATATAACATTCAGACACGAACGTTTGGATTATGATGAGGCTTATATTGATCCGTCAGATAAATTCTATATGTCGGCATTTAATAACGGAAATAAAGAGAGCGGATTCTATTTTGGTGATATTACAGGGGCTAAATCGCCTGTGAAAGTGGTTATGGGTAAATATTCGTTCTATTCTGTTAATAAAGCTAAGAACAGTGATAATCTTATGTGGCGCAGAATGAGTTTTACAGAATATCCTGATATCTATTTTGGAGATATGAAGTTTAACGGAAGAAAGATATCTGATATAAACCCTCAGCAGAAGGATTATAATTGGGGAACATCAGAGCTATATAAGTGGAGAACTTTTGACGGTGCAGAGGCTGAAGGACTACTTATTAAGCCAGAGAATTTTGATCCTAATAAGAAGTACCCTGTTGTGGTATATTTCTACAGACTTAGCTCAAACGGACTTTACAGTTATTCATCGCCACGCCCTAGCCGTTCGGTAATAAATAAGAGTTATTATGCTAGTAACGGATATATTGTGTTTGTTCCTAATATCAGGTTTGAGATTGGATATCCTGGCGAAAGTGCATATAACTATATAGTAAGTGGAGCAATGTCGTTAAAGAGTCTTCCTTATGTAGATTTTGATCATATGGGGCTTCAAGGACAGAGTTGGGGTGGTTATCAGGTGACATATCTGATTACTAGAACAAATCTGTTTAGAGCCGCAGAGGCTGGTGCTCCTGTAACTAACATGACAAGTGCTTATGGTGGTATCCGTTGGGGATCCGGAATGAGCAGAATGTTCCAGTACGAGCAGACTCAGAGTAGGATTGGTGGTACTTTATGGGACAAGCCTTTTAATTATATTAATAATAGTGCACTGTTTAAGGCACCGCAGATTAATACTCCGCTAATGATTATGCATAATGATAACGATGGTGCTGTACCTTGGTATCAGGGGATCGAGTTATTTGTTGCTTTGCGCAGATTGAATAAGCCTGTGTGGATGTTGAACTATAATGGTGAGCCACATAACCTGCGTGCAAATAGTCCTAATAGCAGAGACTTAAGTATTAGAATGATGCAGTTTTTTGATCACTATCTAAAGGAGAAACCTGCTCCAAGATGGATGGTTAATGGTATACCTGCAATAGATAAAGGTAAAGATTTTGGATATGATTTAGTTGAGGATAGCGTTGACTAATTATTTATCATAAGTTTTAGAGAGGCAGAGCCAGACATTGTCAGTTTTATTTTGATATCTATTAATAAGATCTGTCATGTTCTTGCTCTGTCTCTATTTTTCAGGAATCTACTAATATATATAAAGTAATGGTTGAATCGTATATATACGATAGCAAATGGCGAGAGGTGTTGTGTTGTGAGTTTGAGTCTGATTATTTCAGAGAACTGACTGCTTTTGTTAAATCAGAACGAGAGGGTGATGAGATATATCCACCTGAACATCTTGTATATAATGCATTTAATAAGACTGTTTTTGATAATATAAAGGTTGTGATATTGGGTCAGGATCCGTATCATGGAGAGGGGCAGGCTCACGGATTAAGTTTCTCTGTTCCTGAAGGGGTAAAGATACCGCCATCGTTAAGAAATATATACAAAGAGTTGAATAGCGATATTGGTATTGATATTCCTTCACATGGTAATCTTGAGCGTTGGGCAGAACAAGGTGTTTTATTGCTTAATGCAACATTAACTGTAAGAGCAAATAGTGCCGGATCGCACCAAAAGAGAGGATGGGAGAGGTTTACTGATAATGTTATTAAGGCTATATCAGACAATAGCAACTCTGTGGTATTTATGTTATGGGGAAATTATGCTCATAAAAAGGCTATCCTTATTAATGAGAATAAACATCTGATTCTGAAATCGGTTCATCCATCACCTTTATCTGCAAGGAGAGGATTTATGGGGTGTAAACACTTTTCGCAAGCAAATAGGTATTTGTCTGATGCTGGACAAGATGTGATAAATTGGTCTTTATAGAGTATGTTTGTATTCAAAGTATTCTACAAAACCTTCGGTTTCATCAATCTCAATAGTTCCACAGCTTTTCATTCCTGCTTTTATAGCAACACGTGTTGATGCTAGATTGTCAGGATGTGAGTATGCCACAATCGTATATTGATTAAGTTTGGTTGTGGCATAATTTAGCAATCTTTTGACAGCTTCTGAAGCAAAACCATTGTTCCAGTATTCGGGTAATACCGACCAGAATATCTGTTTATTACTTGTATTAAAATCAGATGCTAGACCAACCATTCCTACATATTCATCTTGTTTATCTGTAATTGCAAGAATAAATATCTGCTCAGGTGAGTCGTATGAGTTAATAATTTTTGCGAAGTACTTTTTTAGATATTCGGTCTCTTTGTGTTCTTCCTGATGAAATAGCAAGTGCCTTGTCGCTTTTTCGTTCTGCCAGAATGAACAGAATCCTTCAAAATCATTCTCCTTAAGTGGTCTTAGGTTTATATTCCGTCCTTTTATAGAGTATGGTATTTTCATAAGATCAGGTATTATGTTACGATATACCTGTTACGTTAAACAGATAAAATGGTTACCAATTCATCTATTTAATGTTAAAAGCAGATTCTGGTTTAGTAGTTTAAGTTTTGTTTAATAGTAGTTTATGAAAATGTCGTAAAAAGATGTTTTCTAATAACCTTATAAAGATTCTTAGGGTTAAATGGTTTTAATACGTAATCATTCATTCCAATCTCAACTATTTTGTTTTTTACATCTAATAGAGCAGCTGCGGTAAGGGCAATGATTGGCACTTTATTTTTCATAGGATCGTTCATATCGCGTATAATCTTTGTGGCATCATATCCACTCATTTCAGGCATCTCTAGATCCATTAATATCATATTGTAATTATTTTCTGATACCTTATCAACTGCTTCTTTACCGTTAGTGGCATAGTCGAATTTTATATTCCAGTTTCTTAAGAACTTAGATACTATAACCCTGTTTATCTCATTATCTTCAACAACAAGAATCTTTTTATCAGCAATCTCATCTTGTGTAAAAGTCTCTTTGTCTTTACTATTTATACTTTTCTTATTATCCTCTTTAACATATTTAAGATTAAGCGAAAAGAAGAATACAGACCCTTTGCCAGGTGTACTATTAATAAATATCTCGCTGTTATGCATCTCAATTAATTTCTTTGATATTGCAAGACCAAGTCCTGTACCTCCGTACTTTCTTGTTGTATCACTTGTTTCTTGAGTAAAGTGTTTGAAAATGTGGTTTATTTTATCCTTCCTTATTCCAATACCAGTATCTTCAACACGGAACTCGATATCTATTGTATTATCATGTTCTCTTACATATCTTAATATTAGTCCAATATGTCCATGAGGTGTGAATTTTATAGCATTACCAATAAGATTTGTAAGTACCTGAGTTATTCTTGGTTTGTCTCCAATTAGAGTATCGGTAATTCTATTATCTACATTTATTCTGAATTCAAGCTCTTTCTCTTCAGTTGCATATCTGAATGATTTTCTTAATTCATCAACAAGTTCTCTGATGCTAAACTTTGATTCGACCAATGTTATGTTCCCGGTCTCTATCTTATTAAAATCAAGTATATCATTTACAAGAATTAACAGGTTCTTAGCAGACGATTGTAATGTTTTTAGATTCTCAATCTGTTCTGGCTTTGGATTGTCTTCCAATAGAATATGACTCATTCCTATTACGGCATTCATTGGTGTTCTTATCTCATGACTCATTGTAGATAAGAATTGTTGTTTAATTAAAGAGGCTGCTTCAGCTTTCTCTTTGGCTGATATTAATTCCTGTTCATTCTTTTTTTGTTCTGATATATTGGTCATTACTAGTCTTATTCCAATTATCTTGTCAGAGGAATATATCAGATTTGAATACATTATTGTAGGAAATATTGTGTTATCCTTTCTTACAGCAATGTACTCTTTAGGAGGTAACTGTTTTCCGGATATAAGTTCTTTGAACCTATCTTTAGCCACCTCTTTGTTTGTGATAAGATCAAACAGAGTGAATGTGTCATCTTTTGTGTAACCAAAATTATCGTATGTGTAGTTGTTTGCAAAGGTTATGTTTCCTTTGATATCTGTTTCGCATACCATTTCTGGTAATAGCTCAGCAAATTCTCTGAAACGGTGTTCACTCTTCTTAATTTTTTTATCAGCTTCGTTTCTTTGATATGAATATGTTATTAGGTTTCCGAATGTTTTTATATAGTCAACATGTTCGGAAAGTTCTTTGTCAAAGTCGTCGTTTTTATTAATCTCAATTATTGCAATTAACCTGTTGTCGGCAAAAATTGGGTGTAAGATCGTACCACACGATTTGTCAGCATATTTTTCCGGATCTCTATTTTTACAGCATTTGTTGTCAAAATACACAGGATCATTATCCTTAAATAGTGTATTCCACTTTTTTGTATTTACGTTTATCTCCTCTAATTTTTTACATTTCTCTTTTATCTCAATTTTCTTTGTCCAGGAGAATGCGGTATTAATATTGCTATTACTATCCTTTTCTATAATCTTTATAGAGTTGAGGTCAAGTGTAGTTGCAGCTGCATTTAAAGAGTAATTTATTTTATCAGCAAACTCATCTAGACTGTTTAATTTTGACGAGATATCGGTGAGAGATTGCTGAAAACCCAGGCTCTTTTTAAGTTTTAACTCGTAATTTATTGTGTTGGTTATATCGCTTGATATACCGGCTGTACCCAATAGTTTATTGTCATGATCAAATATTGGAGTTTTATATGTCTCTACCCATTGCTTTTTATCTTTTTTATATCCGAGTAACCTTTGTCTTTGCTGACTATCCATTACTCTTTTATCTTCTTTATTGTATTTTTCAGCTTCATTTATAGGATATAGATCTGTATCTTTTTTTCCTATAATGTTTTGTATTGTTTTGCTTACTGAATTTGCAAATGTTTTGTTTACAGCCAGATAATTACCATTTCTATCTTTTAGCCATGCCTCATGTGGCATATTATCAAGAATAGCATTCTGTCTGGCTTTACTGTTTTTAATCTCTTTCTCTGCTTTCTTGATTTCAGAGATGTCAACAATTGCAATTAGCGTATGGGCAGAGTCTTCAATGTGTAGTCGTTCAGAGTAGAAAATTACATTAATCTTTTCTCCAGATTTATTATTTATTATAAGATCTGTCTTTGAAGAATTATTTTCACCATTAATAAGATTAAATATCTTCTTCTCATCTTCTTTTGTGATTATATTTAACTCATGTGCTGTTTTACCAATAACTTCTGCTTTTGTATATCCTGTGATTCTCTCAAAAGCTTTGTTTATATCTTTAAATAAACCACTAACCTGATCGTTAATGGTCATTGGATTAGGGTTTGAATTAAATGCTTTAATGAACTTTAATCTGGATGCATTCAGTTGCTTCTCAGATTGCTTTTTGTCAGTCAGATTTATACATCGTATAAAGAATACTGGTTTATTTCCCCAGTATCCATCAGATAGGTGTATCTCAACAGGAATAGTTAAATCTTTTTTTGTTACTATTTCAGACTCAATGATTTCATCAAGTGATTGAGGGAAATTATTTATGTACTTTTTAAACTGATCTTTAAAATTTTCAGATATAATATTCTCTAAACTACTGTTGAATAAGTCAAAATCTTCGTATTCCAGATCGTTGTATACACTGAAGTTTGCCTGAATTATATTGAGATCTCCGTTTAGAATAAAGATATAGTCGTCAAGCGCGTTGAAAATTTGTCTGTAATTTTTCTCATCTTCAAGTAATATGCCTTCAATCTCTTTTTGTCTTGAAGCATCTGTGATAATATCTATTATTGCTGGAGATTCATTCCAGGTAATAAATGCAAGGTTAGATTTAAACCATTTATATTGATTATTTGATGTGTTTACTCTATAGGTAAGTGTAGTTGAAGAGATATTATCGTTATTATCTTTTTCGATTTCGTTAATAGCAAAAGACATCTGCCTTTTATCGTTGGAATGTATAAAATCCAGAATGCTTTTATTTTCAGCATCCTTTTGATTTATTCCTAATAGATTATAGAATGTTTTATTAGCGTATTTTATTATACCATGCTGATATACAACAATTGCAAGAGCTGCCTGATTAATTATCTGGGAGCATGGATCATTTTTTTTGAATCTAAACATATTAGCAAATCATAGTATAGATTGCAATATAGCAAAAAGAGAAGAGAGAGAGAAGAAAACTGACAGAGCTTTCTTCTCTTTTTTAGGTTCAACGAATTTTATTTAAACTTTTGGTTTCACCAAATAACTCTTTTGATTTTTCATTATATGCTATTGCTGCTTCTTTAGCAGTGTCATAAGAACCAATAAATACAGGTTTTCTCTCAACATAAATGATTGCTTGATACTTATTGCTGTGTTTAACAACTCCTCGGTATCCAGTACTATTTTTAATTTTAGTTGTATTTCTTACAACTCTTGATAATGTAGACCATTCAAGATTCTTTAATCTACAATCAAGAGGTGTAGAGTTCTTAAATCTTACCATCAACCTCTTGTCACTTTCTGGTTTTTCAATAAACTTTTCGGCCAATAATTTATGAAGGTAAATGGTCTCGTTTTTATACATACCATTTTTAAGTGGCCAATTTTTTTGGAAAAATGCATAACCGTGTGAATGAATTCTGAGGTTAGAAAGAAAATCTATCTGTTTAAGATAGGTATTCTTTGTAAGATAAAGGTAACTCTCCTCATCAATAAGAACTGTCTTTTTTGAGTTCTTTAAAGCTAATTTGTAAAGCATAGTTTTAGTGTGTTTATGTATTACTTTATAATCGTTTCTTTCATGCAAATGGCAATCTTTTCTATATAATATATGTTGTTGCCGAATTAAAAATCTGATCTAAACAGATAGCACAATTTATAACAAAAAATGTTTTTAATCAATTTTTTTTGAAAAAAGTATACTAAAATGTTGATGAATGATCTGTTTTTGTAATGTAATAAATTGATAGTTAGTTTGTTGTATATTTAACCGTAAAGTATGCATTTTGTTATTGTAATGCGCATCTGTTTTATTTAAGTATAAAAAATGAATATATAACATTGAGATGGAGCTATTATCCTATATAAGTTGGTTTTATGTTTTGGTTTAAAAATCCAAAGAAAAAGTAATTTTTTTTCAAAAAAAGTGTTCTAATCCTTGGTATAGTGCATAAAACCTTTATATTTGCGTATAGATAATAGAGAATTACTAACCCTAAAAATTATTTTTATTATGAACAAGGCTCAATTAATTGATGCTATGGCTTCAGAAGCTAAAATCTCTAAAGCAGATGCAAAAAAAGCTTTAGATGCTTTTATTAAAACAACAAGTGAGGTACTTAAAAAAGGTGATCGTATTGCATTGGTAGGATTTGGATCATTCTCTGTATCAGAGAGAAGCGCGAGAACTGGACGTAACCCACAAACAGGTAAGCCTATAACTATAGGGGCAAAAAAGGTTGTTAAGTTTAAGCCTGGTAGCGAGCTTGGTGATGCAGTAAATTAATTACCACCTGAGAAGTTATTACAGGAGATCTGAATTTAGGTCTCCTTTTTTTTGATATATATGAACATAAAGAGAATTAATGAGCATTTGAGAGGATTTATGACTGAGAATAGGTTTAATCTTTTTCAAAAGAATATTAAAGAGCGGACAAATTATATAACTGTTGTGCTCGAAGATATTTTTCAAGGTCATAATGCAAGTGCAGTATTAAGGTCGTGTGATTGTTTTGGAGTACAAAATGTGCACACTATTGAGAATAGAAATGAGTTTATGGTTAACTCAGAAATTGATATGGGTGCTTCAAAGTGGTTAAGTTTGAGCAGATATAATGATGAAAATAGTTCAAATACTCTTGATGCAATTAACAAACTTAAAGCTGAAGGGTATAGAATTGTTGCAACATCGCCAAAACCAGGAAATATTAAATTAAATGAATTTGATATTACCAAAGGGAAAACGGCTATTGTTTTTGGAACTGAACTTACTGGTATATCCTCTGTTGTAGAGGAGAATGCAGATGAATTTATGACAATTCCGATGTATGGATTTACTGAAAGTTTTAATATATCGGTATCTGTTGCAATTATACTTCATCATCTTACGATGGTAATGAGGAGCTCAAAAGTTAATTGGCCTTTATCTGAAATAGAAAAAGATAATGTTCTGTTTCAGTGGTATAGCCGATCTATAAAGGGTTCTGAAAAAATTATTGAAAAATTTACTAATGATAAGTAATAACTTTTGGAGATATTTGTCATAATTTTGTAACTTATTGCAAAATTAGAGCATAAAGCCTTCTATTATGAATTGTATAATAATTGATGACGATCAATTATCAAGAAAGATAATTGAATCTTTTGTAGAGAGAACAGATTTTTTAAAGTTAACGCACTCGTTTTCTAATGCTATTGAAGCATTGAATACTGTTACAAACGAAGAGAAAATTGATTTGATATTTTTGGATATTGAGATGCCAGAGATGACAGGAATAGATTTTCTTAACTCATTTAAGAGCACTCCTCAGGTGATAATTGTTTCAGCACAAGAGAAGTATGCATTAGATGCGTTTGAGTATGATGTAACAGATTATCTGTTGAAACCAGTTACTTATGGTAGATTCTTTAAAGCTGCAGAAAAGGCTTTTAAAAGGTTGAATAAGGTTGAATCAGATAATAAGAAAGAGATATTTATTAAGAAGAATTCAGCACTTGTAAGGTTATCTTATGAGGAGATTCTTTGGGTTGAGGCTCTTGAGAACTATGTTGTAATTAATACTTTTGATGAAAAGTATACTATTCACTTTACAATGAAGTCTATAGAGAAACAACTACCTTTGAATATGTTTAAACGTATTCACCGATCTTTTATAGTTAATATCTCAAAGATTAATAGCATTGAGGATAATTCGGTTGTAATAAACCATAAAACAGGAAGAAAAGTACTACCTATAGGTAAGTCTTATAGAGATAATCTTTTAGGAGACCTCAATTTAATGAATAGATAATTATCTTTGCGATAAAAATTTATTCGTATGAGGAGAGCTTTACTATTGCTATCTGTTTTTGTATTGTGTAGTTATACTATTTATGGTAAAACAACTGATGTTGATACCGTAAATAAATTAACATACAGTTTGTATCAGAATATAGCAGATAGTATAAAATTTGATATTAACGGTAGACTCTACTTTGAGTTAGAGAATGATCTTAAGAGTGAAACACCGGTTTTTAATACGGGTAAACTTAACAGAATAGCTAAGGTTGAATCAGAAGATGGCAGAGTTGTAATTCTTACCTGGAATACAATGTTGAGCAACAAGAGAAGTGTTGTTTCTGGTGTATACAGGTATATAAAAGAGGATGGCGATACTGTAGTAAATAGATTAATACAAGGCTCTTATTTTGGTAGAAGGTTGATAAGACAGACACTAAGAGCAAATAATTGGTTTGGAGCTTTGTATTATTCGATCATCGGTAAGAAGATTGGTAAAAGAACCTATTATACTTTGTTGGGAGTTAATCCTAGAGGTATAAGCACCAATCTTAAGGTGATTGATGTAGCTTTTTTTGATAACCGTAGAGGTTTAGTGTTTGGTGCACCTGTGTTTATTAATAAAAAGAAAAAGGCGTATCGTGTCTTATTTGAATACTCTGAAAAGGTCTCTTTTATGCTTAAGTATGAAAAGAGGGAAGATCGTATAATATTTGATCATCTTTCATCAGAGAGTGAGTATAAAAATGGAGCTGCCGAATTTATGATTCCAGATATGACATACGATGCGTTCAGGTTTAAACGTAGTGGATGGAATTTTAAGAGTAATGTTGATCTTAGAAATGCTAAAGCCCATTATAAAAAACAGAGCAGAAGAAGAACTAGGAGAAGAAAGGGTTAACTGATATATAAATAAGAATAGAGCGCATTTACATTAGTGATTGCGCTTTTTTTTAATTCTAATTAATAATTATTATGGATGGTATAATTCTGGACAGATTTTACGATATAAAGATATTATCATATGAATGTGAATTATTTGATAAACTCACTGAAGAAAAAAAAATACTAATATACTGTCTTAGCCAGGCGGCTCTTTGCGGAAGAGATATTCTTTGGGATCAGAACTTTAAATATAATCTTGAGATAAGAAGATTATTAGAGAGTATATATACAACTATTGATGATAACTATTTAGATATTGAAGATAGACGATTTGTTGACTACTTTAAGAGGGTCCTGTTTTCAAATGGTATACACCATCACTATTCTACTGAGAAACTTATCCCTGAATTCAGTAAAGATTATTTATTGTCGAGAATAGAAAAACTTTCGACTGAGGATATAAAACTAATTAGCAATAGAGGATTGACTTTTATTAAAAGGGATCTGGTTAATGTTATGTTTGATACTACTATTTATAGTAAGAGAGTATCACAAAATGCTGAAGGGGATCTTGTAGCAGATTCATCGAATAATTTTTATAGCGGTGTATCAACACAAGAAGCAGAAAAATTTTACCAAGATCTCAGAGATCGTTCTGATACAAAAAAATCTGTTGGATTAAATTCTCAACTTAGAAAAGATTCCGACCAAATATATGAGGATGTATGGTGCTTAAACGGAATGTACGGTAAAGCCATTGAGCAGATAGTATTTTGGTTGAAAAAAGCACTTGATCATACAGAGAATAATGAGCAAAATAGATGGTTACAGTTACTTATTGAGTACTATACCAATGGAAATCTTGATATATTTGATAATTATAGTATAGCGTGGCTTAATGATAAAAAATCTGAGGTTGATTCTGTAAATGGATTTATTGAAATATATGGAGATCCACTTGGAATAAAAGCTAGTTGGGAAGCAATAGTTAATATCAAAAACATTGATGCAACCAAACGTACTGAGATTATATCAGAAAATGCCCAGTGGTTTGAAAATAACTCGCCAGTTGATAAAAATTTTAAAAGGGAGAAGGTAACAGGTGTGTCAGCTAAGGTAATTGATGTTGTTACACTTGGAGGAGACTGTTATCCTGCAACACCTATTGGGATAAACTTGCCTAATGCCGAGTGGATTAGAGAGGAATATGGAAGTAAATCTGTTACAATAGAGAATATTACAAAAGCATATCATAAAGAGTCTTTAAACAATGGATTTCTTAGAGAATTTGCATTCTCAGAGTATGAGATAGAACTTAATGAGAAGTATGGATTTATTGCAGGAAATATGCATACCGATTTGCACGAATGTTTAGGGCATGGTTCCGGAAAGATAAATGATGGGGTTACAACTGAGATGTTGAAGAACTACTATTCACCTATTGAGGAGGCCAGAGCTGATCTTTTTGCTCTTTATTATATCTATGATCAGAAAATGATAGATCTGGAATTATTTGACTCAATAGATGCTGCCAAATGTGAATATTCAAATTATATAAGAAACGGACTGGTTACGCAGTTAGGAAGAATAGAGTTAGGAAAGGATATTGAGCAAGCTCATATGAGAAACAGACAGCTTATATCTAAATGGTGTTATGAAAAAGGTTTAAAGGATAACGTAATAGAGCGAAAGGTACGTAATACAAAAACTTATTTTGTTGTTAACGATTATGAAAAACTTAGAGATCTTTTTGCCGAACTACTTAGAGAGATACAAAGAATCAAGTCTGAAGGAGATTATGATGGAGCAAAATATCTTGTAGAGAATTATGGAATAAAGATAGATTATGATTTGCATAAAGAGGTTTTAGAAAGATTTAGATTATTAAATATAGCACCATATAGTGGTTTTGTTAACCCAAAACTGATACCTGTATTGAAAGATGACATAGTTGTTGATGTTTTAATAGAGCCATGTACATCATATATTGATCAGATGATTGAATATTCTGAAAATTATAGTTTTTTATAATTATAAATACCCATAAAAAAGAGGTGTTAAGGCATTGATTTCTAACACCTCTTTTTTTATCTTTATTTCATGAGATTAAGAAAGAAGATACCAGTCTTTTTTGTAGAGAGTGATGACACCTTTGTTAAGGGTATTCAGGAGTCGTTCATTGACGATGAGAGTTTTGATATATTCTTTTTTAATTCGGGGGAGAGATTTGTTGCGTATATTACTTCTGAGATATACAACAAGAGAGATTTTGCTATTCTTTTTTTGGGTTTTACATTTAATGAGGATGAGGGTAATGCTGTTATGAATGGACTTGAAGTAATGGAACTGGTTGATAGATATGCCCCGAGAATAGATGTTGTAATGTTGTATGATGATCAGAGTGAAGAGGAACTGGCATTAGCGAAACGCCTTGGTGCCAAACATACAATAAAGAAAGGTAATCGTATAATCCTGCAGATAAAAACCACCGTTGATAATCTTTTCAGTAAATATCAGTATATCCGTAGGCGCCGAAGTGCAATGATGTCATTTTGGGCACTTATATATTATGTATCAGCTGCCATTTTGGCTATTATTATTTTACTTATTATAGCACCACATATATTTGTCTTCTATTGAATTATTGATATATTTTTGTAATCTTATTATGTCTTTTTGGCAGTATCTATATACTGGCACGTGGTTTGGTACTACAAGTCCTCAGATAACGATAATTATTAACATAAAAATATAATCAATCATGAAGAATGGAAAGATAGGTGTTACTACGGAGAACATATTCCCTATTATCAAGAAATTTCTTTACTCAGATCATGAAATATTCCTGCGTGAATTGATATCAAATGCTATTGATGCTACACAGAAACTTAAAGCTCTTTCGTCTGTTGGCGAGTTTAAAGGTGAACTAGGAGAGCTTAAAGTAAAGGTAAGTATTGATAAAGATAAAGGAACACTTACTGTATCAGATAGCGGTATTGGTATGAGTGCCGATGAGATTGAAAAATATATTAATCAGATTGCTTTCTCTGGAGCAGAAGAGTTTCTTGAAAAGTACAAAGATAAGACATCTATTATAGGACATTTTGGATTGGGTTTCTACTCATCTTTTATGGTTTCAGAAAAGGTTGAGATAAGAACTCTTTCTCATAAAGAGGGGGCAAATGCTGTAAAGTGGAGTTGTGACGGTACGCCGGAATACTCAATTGAGGATATAGATAAGACAGAGAGAGGTACAGATATTGTTCTTTATATTGATGATGAATCAAAGGAGTTCTTAGAGGAGAGCAAAATTAATGAACTTCTAAATAAATACTGTAAGTTTCTGCCAGTTGAGGTTGTATTTGGGAAAGAGAAAGAATGGAAAGACGGTAAAGAGGTAGAACTTGACAAGGATAAGGTAATTAATGATACAAATCCTATATGGGTAAGAAAGCCATCAGATTTAACAGATGAGGATTATAAGACATTCTATAGAACACTATATCCAATGTCTGATGAACCACTATTCTGGATTCACCTGAATGTTGATTATCCATTTAACCTTACTGGAGTTCTGTATTTTCCAAAGATTAAGAACAATATAGAGGTACAGAAAAATAAGATTCAGTTATTCTGTAATCAGGTTTTTGTAACAGATTCAGTAGAGGGTATCGTACCAGAATTCCTTACACTACTTCATGGTGTAATTGATTCACCAGATATACCATTAAATGTATCTAGAAGTTATCTTCAGAGCGACTCTAATGTTAAGAAAATCTCTAATCATATAACAAAGAAAGTAGCAGATAGACTATTTGAGATATTTAAAGAGGATAGAAAACAGTTTGAAGAGAAATGGGATGATTTAAGTTTGTTTATTAAATACGGTATGTTGTCGGAGAAGAAATTTAATGAGCGTGCTACAAAATTCACTCTTCTTAAAAACACCGATTCAAAATACTTTACTTTTGAGGAGTATCAAACTCTGATAAAAGAGAATCAAACAGATAAGAATAATACACTAATATATCTGTATGCTACTGATATAGAGGAGCAGTTTACATATATTGAGGCAGCTAAGAATAAAGGGTATGATGTACTTATGCTTGATGGTCATTTAGATTCACACTTTGTAAATCATCTTGAGCAAGAGTTTAAGGAGAGCCGTTTTGTGAGAGTCGATTCTGATATTGTAGATAAACTTATTGAGAAGGATGTTGTAACAGAATCACTATTATCTGATGATCAGAAACGATACCTGAAGCCCGTATTTGAGGCAATACTTCCTGAAAATGCAAACTACTCTGTTGCGTTTGAGAACCTTTCAGAAACAGATGCACCTGTTCTTATAACTCAGGCTGAGTTTATGAGACGTATGAAAGAGATGGCTGCTATGGGCGGCGGCGGTGGAATGAACTTCTATGGTGAGATGCCAGATAGTTATAATATTGTAGTTAATACAAACCACCCATTGGTTTCAAGAATTGCTACAGATCTTGACAAATCTGCAGGAGAAGAAGCTAAGAAATATGATGATAAGATAAAACCAATTGAGGCAACTAAATCTGATATCGAGTCGATAAATAAAGATAAGAAAGATGATGAAATACCTCAGGTAGATAAAGACAGACTTAGCGAACTTAATGGTAAAATTGATGAGTTAAAGCAGAAACAGGATGGTATACTAAAAGATTTCTCAAAAGATAGTAAGCTTGTAAAACAGGTTATTGATCTTGCTTTACTATCTAATAACATGCTTAAAGGGGAGGAATTGAATAAGTTTATTAAACGTAGTATTGACTTGATATAATTTTAGTTAACACTTATATTTACAGTGAGGACTTTGTATCAAAGGAGATATTGAGTCCTCTCTTTTACTATTTAGTTCAAACTATTATTTACATAATCTATTGCAACCTTTAATAAATGATTTTAGATCATTAACCTGTAAACCCTTCTCAAGAATATCTTTTAAATCGGTATTATATATATTCCCTATAACCTCTTTTACTTTAGGGCATCTTGTAACATGTCCATCTGCATTTAATGTTATTGATCTACCCCCAGATGGACAATAGAAATGTATGTCTTTTTCAGGATTATATCCGTTCATTTTATTACCGTTACAACTATATTTTACAACTATCCTCTGACTACTATTCCATAATTTAATCTTCTTTTGAACAATGTAATGCTCTTTATCAGAGATTAATAGTTCCGATATTGGTGTATAGGTGTTGTGTGCGTCAGGATTTACGATCTGTAGAAGCCATGTTTTTACTTTTAACTGAATAAGCATGTCTTTTAGAAGGTCAAGATCATTGAGATTCTTTTTATTAACTATAGTTCTTATTTTTAAATCTATTTCAGGATAAAATCTTACAACCTGTTTAATTGCATAGAGTGAATTCTCAAATGAATTCGGATGACCTCTGAACCAATTGTGATTTTTCTCCATTCCGTCCAGAGATAAAATTATTTCTGACAAACCTTTGTTTGATAATTGTTTTTGCATATCCAGATTCAAGAGAAAGCCGTTTGTTTCCAAGATCCATCTAAAACCACGCATAATAATAGCATCTCCAATGTCTAATATATCATCTCTCATAAGAGGTTCGCCACCAGTAATAACAATTGTAACATCTTCAGGATTTGCTAATACTATAATCTCATCTAACATCTTCTCAAAGTCAGAAAGAGGCATATCAGGTATACGTGCTGCTTGTGCAGAGGGGCAGGAGCAGTGCTTGCATCTTAGATTACATCGTTGTGTTGATACCCAATATACAGTATGCTTATCAGAACATCCAATAATACCCTGTTTAACCTTATTAAGGAATTTATGTAATGAGTAAGATATTTTATTCATACTATAAAATCTGTTCCGCACGTCTTTATACCATAATTTATAGTTATATGTTTCGTTATTTTTATCTATTAATTCATTAATTGTATTAAACAGCCATTTGTGTATATAATACAACCATATCCTAATGATTAATGTTTACTAATAGGAGAGCTATAAATGTTTTTATATTTTTGTCGAAATAATAATTTATACTGTGATATATCCAGAGAATTTTGAGAGTAAACTAGGGTTTACTAAAATAAGAGAATCTTTAAAGGAGTTGTGTTTGTGTAATCTGGGTCGGGAGTTGGTTGATGAGATGAATTTCTCACTGGATAAGGATCATCTTGACTTGTTACTTGATCAAACAAATGATTTTAAACAGATATGTATTGAGGAGGATAACTTTCCTCTGAATAACTATATTGATGCAAGAAAGGAGCTTGAAAAAGCTCGTATTATAGGAAGCTTTCTTACACTTAAAGAACTTTTTGACCTTAAGCGTGCATTAGAAACAGTAAAAGCGGTTGTAAATTTCTTTAAGAATTGCGATCCTGAAAAGTATCAAACTATCAGGAAGAGTGCAATGGAAGTTAAAGTATTTACCATGGTGTTTGATATGATAAACAGAGTAATGACACCATACGGTAAAATGAAGGATAATGCATCGCCTGAATTACAGGAGATACGCGGTAGTATTAGACGTAAACAAACTTCTGTAACCAGAAAAATGGAATCTATATTGCGCGGAGCTATAGATTCAGGTCTTGTAGAGAGAGAGACAACAGTATCTATAAGAGATGGTAGAGCTGTTATACCAATTTCCGCATCAAATAAACGTAAGCTCAATGGAATAATTCATGATCAGAGTGCAACAGGTAAAACAGCATATGTTGAGCCTGCAGAGATTGTTGAGATAAATAATGATATAAAGGATCTTACATATGCAGAGCAGAGAGAGATAGTAAAAATACTGCAACAGGTAACAGAGAACCTAAGACCCTATATTGATGACTTATCGCTGCAATTTGATTTTCTTGCTCTTATTGATTTTGTCAGAGCAAAAGCAAAATATGCAATACAAACTGATGCAATACGTATACCAGTATCGGATAACAGAGTAATTGATTTTAAGCAAGCTCGTCATCCTCTTCTTGATCTATTATTACGCCGTCAGAAGCAGAAGATTGTACCTCTGAATATAAGGTTGTCTGATAAGAATAGGATATTGCTTATATCTGGACCAAATGCAGGTGGAAAATCGGTCTGTTTACAGACAGTTGGGCTAATACAATATATGCTTCAATGTGGTATGCTTGTATCTGTTGAAGAGGGTTCTAAAGCAGGAATCTTCTCAGGTATCTTTGTAGATATGGGCGATGAGCAGTCAATAGAGAATGATCTTAGTACATACAGTTCGCATTTGATGAACATGAAGCACTTTATAAGGTACTGTTCAGAGAGTACATTGATATTGATTGATGAGTTTGGTACAGGTACAGAGCCACAGATTGGTGGTGCTATTGCTCAAAGTATATTAGAAGAGCTTAGAAATAAGCTTACATTTGGTGTAATCACAACACACTATACAAATTTAAAACACTATGCTTCGTCGTCAGAAGGTGTGGTAAATGGTGCAATGTTGTTTGATACTGGTAAGATAGAACCCTTGTTTAAGTTACAGATAGGTCAACCAGGTAGCTCATTTGCATTTGATATTGCACGTAAAATAGGATTACCAGAAACTATATTAAAATCAGCATCAGAGCAGGTTGGAGAAGATCATGTAGACTTTGATAAAAACCTGCGTCAGATTGTACGCGATAAATATTATTGGCAGCAGAAACGTGAGAAGATAAGAGTGTCAGAAAAGAAACTTGGAGGTATTGTAGAGGATTATACATCAGAGTTAAATGATATTAAGAAACTAAGAAGAGAGATTCTTGATGAGGCTAAAGCGCAGGCAGAATCAATACTTGCCGATGCAAATAAGAAGATAGAGAAGACCATACGTGAAATAAAGGTTAGTCAGGCAGAGAAAGAGAGAACTAAGAAGGCGAGAAAGAATCTTGAGGAGTTTAAGGAATCTGTGACTGAAGAGTCTGCTGATGAGAGTGAAAAGATTGAGAGAAAGCTACAGAAGCTTAAACGTAGAGATGAACGTCTAAAGGTTAAAAAAGAGAGTGTTAAAGACGGAGAAAAAGTAACAGAACCTAAAAAATCGAATAGAGAACTGGTTCTTGAAAAGGGTGCTAAGGTTAGAATAAAAGGACAGTCTGCTGTTGGTGAAGTTATGGATATCACAAATAAGAGTGTTATGGTAGCCTTTGGTGGATTAATTACTTCAGTCCCTCAGAAACGTCTTGATATTATATCAAATAATGAATATAAAAAACAAGTAAGATCACAGCGTACAGGATCAACCATTAACTATAGCGAGAGTATAAGTAAACGTAAACTTAATTTTAAACAGGAAATTGATGTAAGAGGAGTAAGAGCAGAAGAGGCTCTATATAAGGTACAGGAACATGTAGATAATGCTATTATGGTTGATGCACCTGAAATTCGTATATTACATGGTAAAGGTAACGGAATATTACGCCAGCTTATTCGTGAATACCTGAGCGGTGTTGATCTTGTTGATTCATTCCGTGACGAACGTGTTGATCTTGGTGGGTCAGGAATAACTATTGTAAAATTTAGCAGATAATGAAGATATCAGATATAAAGCGGAATCTATATAAACTCTATAATGATAAGTTTGGTTGTGAACCAGAGAATTTTGTACAACTTCCACAATCAGGATCATCTCGTATATACTTCAGATTAACTGGTAATGACCAATCTGTTATAGGAGTGTATGCGCTTAATATAGAGGAGAACAAAACCTTTTTTGATTTTACAGATGGATTTAAATCAGAAGATATAGATGTACCATCAATAATTAATATTGATAGCTCTCAAAACTTTTATCTTATTGATGACCTTGGAAATAAGAGTCTGTTTGATATATTTACCAGTGGCGATAATATAGATTATGAGTCATATATATACCCTATTCTAGATAATTTGGTAAAGATTCAATGTAAAGGGGTTCGTATACTAAATGATTCGGATAATGCTAAAAATAGAGTGTTTTCACGATCTATGATGAGTTCGGATTTGAACTATTTTAAGTACTATTTCTTAAAGATATCGGGTATAGAATATAATGATATTGAACTTGATAAATCGTTTTCAAGACTATTAGATACATTAGAGAGTACACCATCTGACTATTTTATGTATCGTGATTTTCAGTCAAGAAATATACTTTGGCATAATAATAAACCATGGTTTATTGATTATCAGGGAGCTATGTTAGGGCCATTGCAGTATGATCTTGCCTCTTTACTATTTCAGGCTAAAGCACGTATACCTCAGCATATAAAAGAGAGTGCACTTGATTACTACATTAATGCTATATCTGAATATGTAGATATTGATAAAGATATGTTCAGAAAAGACTTCTATAAGTTTGTATTATTGAGAATCTTACAAACTCTTGGAGCGTATGGTTTTAGAGGGGTTATTGAGCGTAAAGGACACTTCTTACAAAGTATACCTTTTGCATTAGATAACCTAAAATGGCTTGTGAAAAATAATCTTGTATCAACAGACGATACATATCTTAGAAGCTTATTGATTGATGTTGCTGAAACAACTATATATAAGCATACCCCAATAACTCAGGGTAAACTTACTGTATATGTAAACAGTTTTAGTTATCGTAAAAATTATCCAATTGATTGGTCAGGAAATGGTGGTGGTTATATGTTTGACTGTCGTTCATTACATAATCCAGGACGATATATAGAGTATAAACATCTAACAGGAATGGACAGACCAGTTCAGGAATTTCTGGAGAAAGGAGAGGATGTTAAACAATTTATCAATAATGCCTGGAATATGATAAGTAATAGTGTTAATCACTATATAGATAGAGGATTTAACTCATTGCAAGTAAATTTTGGATGTACAGGAGGGCAGCATCGTAGCGTATATTGTGCAGAAAAAATTGTAGAAAGACTTAAACAAAACAACCAAATAATCGTTATTCTGAGGCATAAAGAGCAAGAGTAATATTATATGGGAAAGAAACTGTGCAAAAGAGATTTATCTAAAGGAGTTATATCAGAATCTGATAAAGTAAAATATATTTGTAAGAAATGTCATCGTAAGGCATGTAAACAGAAGCAGGTGTGCAAGCCAAAGAAGAGTTAATTTATAGTTAAGGGAGGTCTAACAGATCATCCTTAACTATTATATAACTATCTGATTCAAGGTAATTATACAATTGTAACTAATCCTTTCTTAATAAAATACCGCTTATAATCTCATATTACCGTTCGCAACAATTTACTTCTGTTATGACGCAGTTGTATCTAGATTTGTATCAAATAAAAAATAGAAATTATGAGATCTAAATTATTTATAACAAAGGTATTTGTAGTAGTATTATTATCATTTTTCTCAGTAGTAAATTTAGTAGCAAAAGATTATGGTTTTCGTGTTAAAGTGACAGGAAAAGGTACTGATATGATGTTTATTCCCGGACTGGCATGTTCTGGTGATGTTTGGAAGAATACAGTTGAGCGCTATAATGTTAATTATCGTTGTCATATATTGACCCTTCCCGGATTTAATAAGGTTAAGGAAATTAATTTTGGCACAAATTACACCGATTATATTACTGAACAGATACTATCATATATTGAGGATAATAATATTGAAAAACCAATTATAGTAGGACATAGTTTAGGAGGATTTATAGCATTAAAAATTGCTATAGCCAATAGTAGTGTGGCATCAAAATATATTATAGTTGATGCATTACCATTTTTACCTGCCATAATGAATCCAATTGCAACAGTTGAGAGTAGTAAAAATATGGCTGAAAGAATGCGTACTCAAATGAAAAGCCGTAAAAAAGGCGAAGGGGCTGATTTTTTAAGACCAATGATGCGTACAATGGTTACTGATACATTATATGCTGAAAAGATTGTAAAGTGGGGGGTGAATAGCCATGCACCTACTGTTGCTCAGGCTAACTATGAACTTTACACAACCGATCTCAGAAACGAACTAAAGAGTATAAAAAATCCAATACTTGTTATGGGATCTTGGGTTGCTTATAAAAACTATGGAGTTACACACGATATTACAATGCATAATTATAAAGGACAATATGCAAAAGCAGATAACTGTAAAATTGTGATTTCAGATGATGCACGACACTTTATAATGATTGATAATCCGGAATTTTTCTTTACAGAGATAGATAGATTTATTAATTGATATGGTAAATTTGAGTGATTAGAAATAAGAGAGGGATCGTCTCTCTCTTATTTCTATACTTTATAATGTAAAGTTTAATCTATTATACTAAGTAATGATTAAGAGAAAACATAAAAGAGAGATAATATACTGGATATGTCAACTATTTGGTTGGACAATTTTTACTCTATTTATGCTATCATTGATAGCATTCCAAAATAGAGGAAAAGATATTGATAATGTATCAATAAATATTGTTCTGGGTTGCAGCTTCTTGTTTATATCTCATCTGTTAAGACTGATATATAAGCGATACAGATATAGTCAATTGAAGATATTTAAACTATTTATATATCTTATATTAATGAATATAACAGGTGCGTTTATTAGTCAGATATTAGTTACTTTTATGTTATATATAGTTGTTAAACCAAACGGAATTCAACCTGTAACATTTCAATCTACAGTCTACTATATGTTAAATACAAATATAATATTCTGGTTATGGTCTGTAATATATTTTGTAATTCACTATTTTGAGAACTATAAGAGCAGTGAAATAGAGAAAGTTGAAATTAAATTGGCTCTTAAAGATGCAGAGCTTGATATGCTTAAGAAGCAGATAGATCCCCACTTTACCTTTAATGCACTAAATAATATTCGTATGTTGATAATTGAGGATCAGTACAAAGCACGTGAGGCAGTTACATCGCTTTCTGATCTGTTACGATATTCATTACAGAGTGGTAAAGGCAACTATACGTTACTTGTCGATGAAATTGAGTTAACCGAAAACTATCTTAGTTTGCAGAAGATTCAGTATGAAGAAAAACTTCACTATAAAGTGAATGTTGATAAGGAATTATACGGCGTACAGGTGCCTCCTTTTACGCTTCAACTATTGGTGGAAAACGCGGTTAAACATGGAATATCAAAGCAGATAAAAGGTGGAGATATTACCCTAGATATTGGTAAAGAAGATAACACAATTTCTATAAAGATATATAATACCGGTGTAATAGTTAATTCAAGTGGGGGAACAAAAACGGGATTAGAAAATTTAAAACGTAGAATGGAAACTCTTTTTCCGGGAGGAGAAGGACCTTGTCTTATTCAGTATAATGAGAATACCGTTTTAGCAAAAGTAACAATACCATTAAGATATGAGAGTAGCAATAGTTGATGATTCAAGGCTTGCACGTAAAGAGCTTGCATTTATGTTAAAGGATTATAATTCAGTTGAAGTTATATGGGAGGCAGAAGATGTTGACAGTGCGGTTTCTCAAATTAATGATGACATGCCTGATGTTCTGTTTCTGGATATTCATATGCCAGGTAAAAACGGATTTGATCTGTTAAATGAACTTGACAGAACTCCTAGTGTGGTTTTCACTACAGCCTATGATGAGTACGCGGTTAAAGCTCTTGATTATAATGCACTTGATTATCTTATGAAACCAATAAAGGAGAACAGACTAGCAGCTGCATTAGAGAAGATAGAGCTTAACATATCACCAAAACCATATGTAAAAGGTAAACTATCGTCAGACGATAGTGTATTTGTTAAAGATGGAGATGATTGCTGGTTTGTTAAACTTAATGAGATACGACTATTTGAGGTTGAAGGAAATTATTCGAGGATATATTTTAAGAATAAAAAACCGTTGATACCAAAAGGATTGAATTATCTGGAAACTAGACTCGATGAGGCAACATTTTTTAGGGCAAACAGGCAGCAGATAATTAACCTAAAAATGATAGATAAGGTTGTTCCGTGGTTTAGTGGTACATTAAAGATTGTTCTGCTGAATGGAGCAGAAGATATTGAGCTTTCTCGTAGGCAGAGTGCAAAATTCAAAGATATTATGAGCTTCTGATAAGGCATTATTTTATACTTCTTACCAGAAGAATATAGTTCTTTACACGTATCATATCATTGTATCTGCTTCCACTTAGCTTATGGCTATTTGGATCTCCTGATTTTATATCACTTATCTGTGAACCGGCTCCGTACCAATCAATATAATCTGCATCAGATGATGATGCTTTACTATATGACTTACCAAACGATATATAGTTTGCACTGTTTGTAATATCATTATGTGTGGTACTGGTCCATATCCAGCTGTCTGTATCAGATAGTTTAAAGTAGCTACTATTAATAAGAGGAGTAGTTGTATTGTTATAATCAACAATACTTTGTAACTCTTTTATATTCGGAAGACGCCAATCTTTATAACCAGCAAACGAACTATTTGTGGCAACAGATAGAGCCTCTTCCCAATTATATTTGTTACCATCATCAGATTGTTGCCACATTAAACCTGTAGCACTGTCGGTTACTGTTCCATCTCCGTTATCTGTGAATACATTTGTTCCATAAATGTTTTTCTGTCCTCTTACCAGTCTTACAAAACAACCATCGGTGTCGGCATAAAGTTTAGAGCCGTTACCGGTTGGTGTAACCATCATATAACCCTGAGTAAAATCTACACAGTATGCACCAGGTCTGTTATTACCTTGTATAGTACCAACCAGATATGGTGTCGATGACCAGTATTGACCATTAAGAGGCTTCGAATCGTATTTATAATCAAAATAATCAGTTCTGATATATGGTATTGAGTTGGCAGGAGAGGTATAATCTATTTTACCCTTATACCATACTAAAGAGTACAACTCCTTAATTGTCGGTACCCGCCAATCGTTATGTTCACCAATAACGGCATCACGTGCATATGATATGGCTTCGTTATGTAAATATCGTTTAAATGTTGGTGTTTTCTGCCACATAAGCCCTGTTCTCTTATCTGTAATGGTACCATCACCATTATCAGTAAACAGAGGTTGCACGCCAAAGAATTGAGCGTCTTGCCCATAATATTTGTCACCACGTTTTGGAGCATCAATTATATTACCTTTATCGTCAAAGAATGTACTTTGTCCGGTATCGGTAAGTACAAAAAAAACTTCGATAATCTCACCTTTTCTATCTTTCTCACAGCATACAAGAAGGTAAACAAGAATAAACAAGAGAGATATTTTTAACCAGGTTTTCATAGTCATAAATGTTTTGTCTGGTAATATAAGTTAATAAAAATGAGTGTGATTATCAAATAATATTGATTGATTTTTCATTATATATAGGTATCATAAGTCAGATATTAACCTCTGACTTATGATACTATTTGTTTAAAACAAACCTGAGTTTTTAGAGTTCCAGTATACTGTATTGTCATACAAACTGGCAATGACAAAGAAGTTAAAAATCTTTGGTATCGAAGCTTCGTCAACATCCAGATCCACAAATACAGCTCTTTTATATACCTTACCCTGTTTTTTATCTACCTCATAACCCGCATATTGAGCTAATGCTACTAACTTGCCATTCATGGTTATTTCGTGTATAACAGCATTGCTAGGACCATATGAGTACTTATATACTGTACCCTGAATATCGCCAGCAATATCATATGTACTCAACATAGCTGTACCGTATTGTATATCCTTAAAATTAACCTTTAAAGGATAATCAGCCTTATCTATTCTTACAATAACCTCATCTGTTCTATCCCAATTCTTCAACTCTTTACCTGATATAGCCTTCTTTACCTTATTGTTTAGCCAATTATTAAAATCTTCTGATTTAGGAAATAGTATTACCTCTACTCTATAAGTATTCTTATCGAGCTTGTTTTTTATCTTATAGTATGAGTGTTTGGTGTTAGCTTCAGAAAACTTTTTACCTACGTTGCCAATACCTCTAAAATCGTCGTCTGTGGCTTTAATTACGCTGTATGGTTTAAACTTTTTACCTCTCTTAGCGAGGATATCAAATTCAGGTTTATCTGTTTCAAAATTCGGATATGCCGGGCTTGTTACATAGTATTTTTTAATATCTCTATTTTCAAAGAAATCTTTGTACTGAGCAAACATATTTCGCGTAAATGATTTAGACTCTGCCTTTTTCTGTTTTTTATCAATAAAAGCTTCTGGATAAAGCGCTAAGAACTCCTTCTCAAATTCATCTTTTGTTATATACTCAGGTGCATTAATATATTCCTGACTAGTAATTACATGAAAATTTTGTTTTACATTCTTTTTAAATACCCTATTCTTCTTCTTTTCGGTATTTCTTGCTTTAACAGCAAATAGTAACTGATATTTAGGACCTTTTGGTGTAATGAAATTATTTACCTGTAATTTTGTTACAATAGATACATATAGGTCGGCACCACCTTCTCTGTTTTTATACAGTTTATTAAATTTTGGAGTATAATATGGTTGCCAAAAATTACCTTTTCCTTCCTCCTTCTTTTTCATACCTTTTACCATGCTATTTAAAGCTGGTTCCTTTCCTGACTCAACAGAGGCAAAGAAACTGGCAAAAAACATAAAATCTCTGTCTTCATGAAATATTATCTCTTTAGCACCCCATTTATCTTTAATAGTTTTTATTGTCATTTCTTTTACTTTGTATTTAAAGTCTTGATCGTTACTTATATAATCAGGAAAAGAAGATAGATTAATATTGTATTCCAGATTATCTTGTAAAATGAATACAAAATCGGTTACATACACTTTGCCGTATTCTTTAGCATTAGAGCTTAGTAAATTGATTGATAGAAGTACAATGATTGCAAAAAAGGTTCTCATAATATATTCTTTTATTGGTTTACGATTTGGTTGTACGAATAAAATGAGAATAGGTTTTCATGATGTTTAGAATACAAAAAAAGGCAGACTACATATTGTAGTTCTGCCCTTTCAGAGAGTAGAATAATATCTTTAAGGATTCGGTATAATATATATGGAACCGCTAATAGGTCTTTCGTGTACAGTAACAGTAATCTTTGCACTTGAAACAGTGCCGTAATTATCGGTAGCATCAACATGCACTTGTTGTCCGTCTGTAAGAGCAGATGTAGAGAAAACATTACCTGTAACCCCAACTGTTTGCACAACATTATCTACATAGAATGTATATGTAATAGTTCCTGAACCACCCGTAGGCATAGCGGTAAATGTAATGTTGTCGCCCTCACATATCTCATTACCAGTAACACTGCTAGTAATAGCAACAGTCATGTTTGGTATAATATGCAGAGTAAGATAACAGGTAGAAGTATTACCAAAAATATCAGTAGCAGTCCATGTAATTGTGTAATCTCCAATAGCAAAAGTTACACCGTTAAGAGTAGGCCCGCCTACACCATAATCGTGCTCAACAGATTGTATTCCCTGTGCATCAATAGCGGTAGCATTAAGTCCATCGCCAACAACAGTATATATACCACCAGGAGTATTTGTAGTAAGAGTAGTCTCTCCGGGACAAGTTATATTCGGAGCTATATTATCTCTGATAACTTCAACATCAAAGCTACAAGTTGCAGGACCATTTCCTGCCCCATCAGTATATGAGTATGTAACAGTAGTAACACCAACCGGGAATGCCGATCCGGAACTAAGTCCTTCTGTAAGGTTCCCCAACAGATTAGTACCGTCAACATTATCAGCAAATCTGGGAACAGTATAGTTAACAACCTTACCAGCATCAGCCGGTCCGCAATATACAGTAATATTACTCTGGCACTGAGTAACAGTAGGATCTATCATATCTCTGACAGTAACAAGAGCATCGCAGAAAGAGCTAGCAAACAGATCATCAATAACTGTTAGCCTAACAGATTGAGTACCTATATCTGCTCCTGTAAATGTCTTAGTAGCGTTTCCATCAATTCTTAGAGTTATAGCAGAACCTTCAGGATCATATGACCCATCGTCTATCTCAGATGCATTCATAATATATTTACCAGTAGCATCCAGATCAACAGTAATATCTTTACATATTGCTACAGGCGGGTCATTACTGGTAGTAATATTTATATTTACCGTAGCAATGTTCGACTCTTTACTAGGGTTTCCGTCAATCACCATATCGTATACCTTGTATCTGAACATATCCGGTCCGTTGTAGTTCAGATCCGGCGTATATGTAATAACCCCGGTAGTATAATCAATAGATAAGGATCCGTCAGACGGAGGAGTAGTAATAACAATAGCTCCCTTATCAATAGTAGCATTACCATCCAAATCAGAATCGTTTTGGAGAACAGGCATATCTATGCTTGTGTCCTCAGCAGTAGAGTAGTTATCGTTATTTGCAACCGGAGCGGCATCGTTATAGAAACTTACAGAGAAAGAACATACAGCCACAGCAGATGTATTCCCGTCATCATCTCTGAGATAATATTCAAACGAGTCATTCCCAAAGAATTGAGGATTCGGATCGTATGTAAAAGTCCCATCGTTATTAATAACCAATGTTCCGTTATCAACGTTCTTAGATAGATATACAAGTGCATTATCGCCCAGTCCAGTGTCGTTTGTAATAACATTACCTGATAGTTGAGTATATGCCGGATTTGTAAACTCCTCAATAGGACCAAAAGTATCAGGATTTGCCACAGGAGTATCGTTAACAGGATTTACGGTAATTGTTACAGTAGCAATATCAGTATCCCCGTCAGCATCAGTAACCTCATAATCAAAAGTATCAGGGCCGTTAAAGTCCGGATCAGGTGTATAACTGAAAGTACCATCGTTATTGAATGTAAGAGTACCGTTTATGTTTAAAGGAGTAACCACAGCAAATGTAACCGGGGTATCACCTAATCCCAGATCATTAGTCTTCACATCTCCATTAAGAGGCGTAGCGCTATCTTCATCAATATTAAAGCCATCGTCTCTTGCATCAGGAGTCTCATCATCGTCAATAATAGTACCGGTAGCCTGATTGTTATTCAGGTCAACCAGTGGCGATGATGATGTAATATCTATAAAGAATGTCTCATTACCCTCTTCCAGAACATCTTGTGTAGTATTTAACTCAAAGAATGTTTTTATAGTCCCAGCAGGAATTGTAATAGTTCTGTCTGTAGCTACCTGCTCATAATCAACAGCTCCTGTAGCAGTACCATTAGATGTAACAAATGTAAACGATACATCCGAACTACTAGGTATAGACAGATGTGCTCTGAATGCAATTTTATCTCCCTCAATAGCAGTACTATCCTCAATAATAAGGTTTGGTTTACCATTTCTGTCGAATATATCGCCCTTTAGAGTAAGCGGATTAGTACCAATATTACAGTTAACCGGATCAGAGAGTATAAGGTTAAAGCTCTCAGTAGTTTCAGATACACCATCGTCAATAGCCGGTATATTTATAGTAAGCGTATTGGCACCCGGTGCAATGGTATATGTCTGCTTAACCGGAAATCCAGTATAATCAGTAGGGTGATTAGCAGTTAAATCACTGGTAATATAATCTATAGTAATGTTCTTACTACATGTATGCGATAGAGTACCAAGAAAGTGCAGATTATTTCCTTCGGTGGCTGACTGATCAGATATTGTAAGAACCGGAGGAGTTTCATCATCGTATATCTTCACTTGCACGGTAATAGGCGTTGTAGATATTGTATTTGTGAAGTTAGATAGTTGTAACTCAAAATATTCATATCCGGCAGCTTCAGGCTCGTACACAGGATCGTTATTAATAGATATCTCAAAGGATTTAGTAGTTTCTTCCGGATCAAATGTTAATTTAGACGGAATAGTCCCAAAAACATCTATTCCAACAGTAGCAGTTTGCGAAATAGCAGCCACATCCACCTCAGTAGTGTAGCCACTGGGTTTATCAAGCGATACAGTAACCGTGAACTTACCAGCCGGATCATCCTCGTTAACCCTAATCTCAGTTGTTGTAGTAACATCCGGTTTAGGGTCACCATCGTCCTGAATTGTAATGGTTGCCTGATCAACATTTATATTAGCATTTGTAGGTACCGATATATTAACCTTAAATGTTTCGTCAGGTTCAGCAAGCAGATCCTGAGTTATATTAATATCAACATCAACATAATCATCGCCTGCCGGAATTGTAAATGTATTCTGAACCGATCCAAAATCCTGATTAAGTCCGGCAGTCTCTGCAGTTGTTGAAAGGTAGAATGTTACCGGATCAGTAATTGCATGTGTAAGGTTAACCCTTACCTGAATTGTACCATCGGCCTCATTCACAATCTTGCTGGCAATCTCCAGACAAGGTCTTACCACAATGGCGTTAGAAGGGAATGTCTCAATCCATCCACCATTACATGGAGTAAGTCCTGTAGCCATATATCTTCCCGGATCTGTAATAGTAATAATTGCATTGTGTTCTCCAGGAATCTGAACACCGTTGTTATACCAGTTATATGAAGGGAACAGTCCTGCATCAACATTCAGATCCATATCACCTGCGCATAGTGCCCCTCCTGTAATGTGAGGTCTACCGGCAATCTGAGGTTTATCTCCAAATCCGGAGTAGTAACCACCAGCACCAACAATACTACTCTCAACCGATAACGAAACATTAATAGCTCCCTCAGAGCTAACCTCAAAGTTCCAGTTATTTGCCACAGCGCCAAATGTGTTCTGTAGCTGATTCTTAGAAATAGAATAGGTCTCCCAGTATATATTTCCGGAAACCGTTTTAGCCCATGCCTTTGGTACATTTGTACCATTTATAGAAACCTGCGACCCTTCCTGAGTAATAATATTGATAATTGGATTTACTGTATTTCCCAGATTAACCAATGTGTTTGCATATGATATATTTGCAGAGTGATCGGCAGTACATTTAAGTGGAGGAATAAAACTAAATCCTCCGGTGGCAGTACTGGTACTACCAAATAGTGTTTGATATACATATATATTATCTGAGGCAAGAATATGTAGGTTGTTATTACTGTCATATTCATTCTCATTAAGTATTACATAATCTCCGGCATTAGTCATTGTATTACCCCAGCCACCACCATTAAGGCTCAACTGAACATTATCTTCTGCTGCAACAACAATCACCTTCTCAACACTGTTTCTTCCAAAACCTCTCTGTACAATATATTCATCGGCAACAATATTATCTGGTACAATCTGGTCAAACCCCATATCTCTGGTAGATCTTGATGCAGATGAACACCACGATCCTGTAATCACTGCTACGGGTTTATTAGAGGTTATGTGGGTACCATTCATTGTATTAATGGTATTGGTATTGTTGTTCAGATCATCAAATGTAGCACCAAATACATATGACTCACCTCTGTTAAGTCTTATACCTGCTCTACCACCTATTATTGTACCAACATTGTTACCGTTGAATCTTACACCCGGATTATCATATGATATAAATGTATTATCCTCTGTAGCCATTACAGACATAAAGTGCAAATCTCTTGCAGCGGTATTTTCTCGCACTCCGTACATATGTCCTGAGTAGAATGAACGTCCTAAACCAACAGTTCCTTTAGAGGTCATAATACCTCCCTGTGCATTTGACCGGTGTCTGATACTTACAAAAAATGGTTTACTACCTGTGGCAATTATACCTTCGTTTGGTAGTGTTATATTAACCTGTCCATCGCCAATAACACCAATAACGTTGTTCTCAACTCTTAGACCTGAAGGACCAGAAAAAGATACAACGCCCATATTAATTATTCTGGGAGTACTTTTACTAATAGATACGGTTGTTGTCCATGTTCCATCACCATTTGTAAGAGTAACATTAAACGGAGTTGTCTCTCCCGTTGAGAGAACAATAGCATGATCTTTATAGTCACCAGATGTCCTGTCGGCTGCCCATGCAGGCGGAATATAGTGAGTCATATCAAGTTGAGAGTATGCATTCTCAAATGATATTAATGCTAAAGAAATAATAAAGAGAAGCTTCCCTATTTTTGTCGTAATTTGTCGGAGTAAAATTTCGTTCATACTACTAATAATTAGTAAAACAATGCTCAAATATAATTATAAAAAATGTTCCTTTTGATACATATATTACGTTATGTAACTCTTTGTAACCAAAAAGAATATAAAAGTATACTTAAAGTTTGCAAACTGTTATACGTATGACTGGGCATTTTGTTCGGAAAATTGTATAAGGAACCATAATTTTTGTATCAGTTACATGGGTGTTTTTTGTTATAATAGTTTTTTGATAGAATGTGATAAAATATAGTTATAATCTGTAACAACTGCTCCGTTTCCCAAAACCACGCCTGCTTTTACCTGAAACCACGCCTGCTTTTACTCAAAACCACGCCTGCTTTTACTCAAAACCACGTGTGCTTTTACCAGAAACTACGTGTGCTTTTACCAGAAACCACGCCTGCTTTTACCTGAAACCACGCCTGCTTTTACTCAAAACCACGTGTGCTTTTACCAGAAACTACGTGTGCTTTTACCAGAAACCACGCCTGCTTTTTATTTTATAATAAAAAAGGTGTCACTAGAATGACACCTTGATATATGTTTATCTCTTTTTTTTAAGCAATAAACTTATAACCAACTCCTTTTACAGTTCTAATATATTCATCGCCAAGTTTCTCTCTTAGCTTTCTGATGTGTACATCAATGGTTCTGTCTCCTACAATAATCTCATCGCCCCACACCTTTGTATATATCTCTTCTCTTGTAAATACTTTATCTGGTTTTGAGTGTAGAAGAGCTAAAAGTTCAAACTCTTTCTTTGGCAGGCTCAATTCTTTATCGTCCTGTATAATTATATATCTCTCTTTGTCTACAACAATTCCGTGTACTGGTTCTATCTCTTCAGGAGTTTTACTACCAACCCTTTTAAGTAGAGCTTTAACTCTGCTAATCAAAACCTTTGGTTTTATTGGCTTGTTTATGTAGTCGTCGCCACCGGCATCAAAACCTGCTATCTGCGAGTAATCTTCATTTCGTGCAGTAAGGAATGCAATAATTACATTCTCCATACCATCTATCTCTCTTATAGCTTCGCATGTTTCAATACCATCCAGTTCAGGCATCATTACATCAAGAATAATTAGATGAGGATTAATATCTTCTACTCTTTTAAGTGCCTCTTTACCATTATTTGCTGTAAATACTTTGTACCCCTCTTTTTTAAGGTTGTAACCAACAAAGTCAAGAATATCTTCTTCGTCATCAACAAGTAATATTCTGTAATCTGAATTTTCCATATCCCTGTGTTAATTTGAATGTATGTTTTCTAATGCAATAATAATAAACATAAACGTATGCAATATTAAGCTAAAGTTAAGAAAAACAATTTAAGTATCCCATTTACTTAACCTAACCATAATTTTTGAGTAAAGTGTGGTTAATCCTGCTGTATTTAATTTGCAATGTATTCAAAAACAGTGAAAACGAAATTAAAAGAAATTTAGAGTAACCAATTTAAAAATTACTTATGATGAAACTGACATGAGCTAAAAATTTTCTGCACACGAGAATGATTAAATTATGTGAAGTTCCATCTGACAACTAAAAAAAATTATAAACAGATGAAAAGTAAATTAACAGTTACAATTTTGGGTGTTGTATTAGTAGCACTAACCCTTACTTCTTGTGAAAAGGACGATAAGAAGAAAACAGATCCCTTGGCAACAACTTATACTGAGGTAAATAACGTTGTTACAGTAAAGGATAAGGGACAAGGTACCGGAACAATGACCTGGACAGCGGGTAAAACGTATGTGCTTGACGGACTTGTTTTTGTTAATAACGGACAGACTCTTACAATTGAAGCCGGAACAGTAATTAAAGGTAAACCGGGTCAGGAAGAGAATGCAAGTGCTTTTATTGTAGCGCGTGGTGGTAAGGTTAATGCAGTAGGAACAGAGGCAAAGCCTATTATCTTTACAGCAGAGGCAGATCAGTTAAATGGTAATATACCGCTTACAGAGCGTGGTCTTTGGGGTGGAGTAATAGTTCTTGGTAGTGCTGGTCTTAACTCAACTCCTGGCGAGAGTGCAATAGAGGGAATTCCAACAACAGAGACCAGAGGTTTATATGGTGGAAGTTCTAATGATGATAATTCAGGTACATTAAAGTACATCTCTATTCGTCATGGAGGTACTGATATTGGCGAGGGAAATGAGATTAACGGATTAACACTTGGTGGTGTTGGTTCCGGAACAACAATAGATTATATAGAGGTTGTGGCAAATGCCGATGATGGTGTTGAGTTTTTTGGAGGAATGCCAAGAGCTAAACATATATTGGTATCTAATTGTGGCGACGATTGTTACGATTATGATGAAGGGTACCGTGGCTTTGGTCAGTTTTGGGTAGCAGTTCAAGATCCGGCAGCCGGCGACAGAATGGGTGAGCACGATGGAGGAACTGATCCTGAAACAGCACAACCTTATGCTGTACCAAATGTAAGTAATGCTACATATATTGGTAGAGGAGTTGATGCAGGAAAAAAGGTTATTACATTCCGCGATAACGCAGGTGGTAAGTATTACAATTCAATATTTGCAAATCAGTCAAAAGGTATAGATATAGAGCTGCTTAAAGATAAAAGTTCATCATCTGTTTCGCACTCGCAGTGTAGCTACTCTCAGCTAGAAGCAGGTAACCTTGTTGTAAAGAATTCGGTATTCTTTAATGTAAAAGAGAAGTTCTTTACAGTATCAGCTCCGGGCGATTCAGTAAAAGATGGTAAAGCAGTTAAGAGTACTGACGGAAAACAGCTACTTACTAAAGCCTGGACAGCTTATGTATCTACAAAGAAGACAGATATAGCAACAAAGTATGTAACATTCAGTAACCAGGAGACTTCAAATACACTTACTCCGGCAAATCCAGTTCCTTCAACAGGAGCTTCAGGAGCTGATTTCTCTGAGCTTGATAGCTGGTTTACCAATGTAACATATAAAGGAGCATTTGAGCCAGGCGTTACAAACCACTGGGCAAAAGGATGGACTTTAACTTATAAAAATTAATTGGGCATAACAGTTTAAAACTAAAGGCAATCCATAAACGGATTGCCTTTACAATTGAATAACAGATTCTGACAAATTTAACAAACACACTAAAGAATATTATTTAAATGAGGGATTTATTATTGTTAATCAGTTTTATGTTTATCTCATTAACAGCAGCATTTTCTCAAACAGGTACAATACAGGGAAAAATAACAGATGCATCTACCAGAGAGGAGCTGATTGGGGCAAACGTAATAATTAACGGGACATTGAGAGGGGTAATGGCCGATTTTAATGGTGTTTATAAATTAGATAAACTTACTCCGGGAACATATTCACTTAAGTTCAGTTTTGTTTCATATGCTGATCAGGTAATTAACAACATTAAGGTAGAGGCAGGAAAAACCGTAACCTTAGACGTTAAACTAAAAGAGGCATCGGTATCAATAGGAGAGGTAGTTGTTGTGGCAAAGGCTTCAAAAAAAACAGAGAGTGCATTAATTGCCATTAAACGTAAGGCAATAACTGCTGTTGATGGTATATCGTCACAGCAGATGGCAAGTCTGGGAGCATCAGATGCTGCCGGAGCACTGTCAAAGGTTACAGGAATATCGGTTCAGGGAGGTAAATATGTATATGTAAGAGGTTTAAGTGATCGTTATAGTAAAACATTGCTTAATAATGCAGAGATACCAGGTCTTGACCCGGAGAAAAATACTGTACAGATGGATATGTTTCCGTCTAATATTATTGAGAATATGATGGTTCATAAAACATATTCGGCTAATCTGCCGGGTAGTTTTACTGGTGGACTTATAGATATAGAGACACAGGATTTTCCTAATGAATTTAATATGAAGTTATCGGCTTCATTTACTTACAATCCGCAGTCATCTTTTAATAAAGATTTCCTTACAGGTAAGCGTAGCTCAACCGATTGGTTAGGCTTTGATGATGGTTTACGTGATATCCCGAATCTTGCAAATGGTGAGATTCCTGCACGTTTTGTGAATGATCAGAAGCTTACGGAGATAACAAAATCGTTTAATAAAGATATGGAGCCTATAAAGTCTCGTAGCGGACTTGACCAGAACTATTCGTTATCGTTTGGAGATAACAAAACGCTGTTTGGTAAACGATTGGGATATAATGCAGCATTGTCGTATTCACGTAAGTATAAGTTTTACGATAATGGTGTATGGGGACGCTATAAACTGAAAGATCCGGGAGCTTCTATACTAAGCACAGAACAGACATTTGATAATACAGTGCGCGGTGTTGATGATGTTATGTGGTCGACACTGCTTAATATGAACTATGAGTTGGCAGATAATCATAAGGTTGGTTTACTTGCGTTGCATAACCAGAGTGGTGAGTTCACGGCAGCATACTCAAAGGGGATAAAGAACTCTGACGATATAGGGATGCTTATGGAGATAAGAGAGCAGGAGTATATTCAGCGATCTATGACATCTGGTCAGTTAAATGGAGATCATAAACTTGGTGTGATTGATCTGAAATGGTTATCGTCATTTACAAAATCTGTTCAGGATCAGCCAGATCAGCGATACTTTAAGAACTCAATAAATGATGGTAAGGCAGAGCTTGAAGCTTCTAAATATGAGATGCCATCTCGCTATTATCGTGATATGTGGGAGACAAACTTTGATAATAAACTTGATCTTACATATAAATTTAATGTTAATGATAAAGAGGCAAAGATAGTTGCAGGTGGAGCATATCTGGCTAAGAAGAGAGATTTTGCTGAGAAGAAATTTGTATTTAATGAGAATAGTAACTCATTTAACGGATCTATATCAGATTGGCTTGATGACTCAAATATAAGTGCTACAAGCGGTGTGTTTGTTCAGGGAAGTCAGGCTACAAACAACAGAAACAGCTATACAGCATCACAATCGGTTACATCGGGTTATGTGATGACAGATATTGAACTGATTAAAAAGTTCAGAACTATTATAGGAGTTAGGGTAGAGAATACAGATCTGCTTACAGAGAGTTACTCAACAGAGAAAGAGAATGGAGAGATAAATAAGACGGATATTCTGCCATCGTTTAATGGAATCTATGCAGTTAAGGACAATATGAATTTACGTTTGTCATATTCGAGAACTCTGGCACGTCCGTCGTTCAGAGAGATTGCTCCTTACGGATCAACTAATTTTGCTACAGGCGAGCTGGAGGTTGGTAACCCTAATCTGGAGCTGACAAATATTGATAATATAGATCTTAAGTGGGAGTACTTCTTTAAGCACGGAGAACTTATATCTGTGAATCCTTTTTATAAATCGTTTCATAATCCTATAGAGAGGGCATTTAATACAGAGGCTGCTAATATTGAGATTACATGGAATAATCTGGCAGATGTGGCAAATGTTTATGGTGTTGAGATAGAGTTACGTAAGAAGTTAGACTTTATAAAACCCCTTACAGATTTTACATTGGGAGGTAATGTAACATTTGTTAAGTCAGAGATAAAATATGGCGATAAAGAACTTGCAATAAAGCGTCAGCTTGATCCTAACCATTCAGATACACGTCAGATGGCAGGACAGGCACCATATATTGCCAATGTTTACCTTAGTTATGATAATAAGGAGTATGGGTTAGGTGCAAATATTAGCTACAGTACAACTGGCGATAAGTTATACCTTGTTAATGCCAAAAATGTACCAGATGTATATGAGAAGGGTAAACATAACTTCGATTTTAATATAAGTAAGAGTATCCTGAAAAAAAGACTTAAGGTTAAGTTTGCTGTAAAGAACATTCTTGATTCTAAAAGTGAATTTACCTACGATTTTAAAGGAACAGAGTATATGTATAACAGCTACGGATGGGGACGATCGTTCTCTTTAGGCTTTTCATATACAATTAAATAGATAACTACAGCATATTACACATTAAACAGGAAAAGATGAAGAGATATTTGATATTATATATATTGCTAATTCTGGGTTCAGTATCGTTTGCTCAGACAGTAAAGAAGGATAGTAATGGCTTTTATTGTAATGCCAATAATGAGAAGTACACAGGTTTGTACATTAGTAAATGGGAGAACGGAAATAACCGTATTGAGATGAACATTAAGAATGGTTTGCAACACGGGTTTACTTACCTCTATTACGAAACAGGGAAAAAACAGGAGCAGCGTTATTACAACAACGGTAAGATGCATGGACAGTGGATTACATGGAACAAAGAGTCGGTTAAGACAGCCGAAGCTAACTATAATAATGGAGTAAAACATGGTAAGTGGTATGTATGGAGTAACAGTGGTGTTTTACTGTATGATATGACATATACAAATGGTAAAAAGACAGGAACCTGGATTATATACAACCATAATGGCGATAAGGTTGCCGAGAAGAGATATTAGTGGTGTTTGTTGATAAACAAATCTGTTTATTAAACCCCGGTTGCATAATATGTGGCCGGGGTATTTTTTATAAGTATAGTAGTTGGTAAACTACATTTGATTCTAAAAAGTCAAAATTAAGCAGAATTGTTCTTACAAACCTTAGTAGTTATCTGCAATAAGTAAAAATAAATTAACTATCTAACCTTAAAAGAAGCTGACTTTTAAAAGTTCTGCTTACGGTGATATGTTGATTACCAACATGTACTTTATTTCTGTCTACCATAGTAATTTTATCAATAGCTACTATGTATGATTTATGTATTCGCATAAAGTTCTCTTCTGGAAGGATCTCCTCTAACTTCTTTAAAGAGTACAAACTCATTTGCTTTCCAGATTTTGTATGAAAAACAACATACTCTAAGGCTCCTTCAATAAAAAAGATATCATCAAACCGAATCTTAACAAACTTCCGGTCTATCTTTACTATTATAAAATCATCTCTCTTTTCAGGTCTTTCATGTATGTTTTCATACTTATCGCTATCGTCACCAAGTTTATTCCTAATTTCAGTAATATTAATTGCTTTATTAACAGCCTTCAGGAATCTAGGAAAGGTTACAGGTTTTACCAAATACTCTATAGCATCAATCTCAAAAGCTTTTACAGCATATTCAGAATAGGCCGTAACAAATATTACTAACGGAGGAATAAGCATTCTTAGATTCTCAACGAATTCAATACCCAGAATATCATCCATCTCTATATCTGTGAATATGAGATCAATTTTATTCTCTTTCAGTACATTTGATATTGCCAGCGGAGAATCAAACGTTCCCACAAGATTCAGTTCCGGAATCTTCTTTATATAGTCAGCCAGAAGTCTGCGAGCAAGAAATTCATCGTCTATTACAATGCAGTTTATCTTTATTTGATCACTCATTTAGCTCTATTTTTAAGTTAACTGAATATATATCCTCTTTGATCTGAATATTGAGTTTTGCTCTTTTGTCATATATTAGCTCTAATCGGTTTTTTATATTCTCTATTCCAATACCTGAACTGGAAGGACCTGTATTAATAGCTGGATGTATATTAGAGTTGGTTACATCAAATTCTAAAGTATTACTGTTTTGAATAAGATGTATGCTAACAAAAGCATTTTGATATTTACATATTCTGCTGTGTTTAAATGCATTCTCAACAAATGGAATTAGTATCATCGGAGCAATTTTGTATTTAGGATCCTTAACGCAAATATCAATCTCAATTTGTTGTTCGTTTTCTGTTCTTAGTTTCTGAAACTCTATAAAGTTCTCAAGGTAAATTAATTCTTTTTCTAATGGAACAAAGTCTGATTTACAGTCATATATTACATAACGCAACATCTCAGACAGCATAGCAATCTTATCCGGAGCTGATTTGTCTTCCATATAACTCATAGAGTAGATATTGTTTAAAGCATTAAAAAGGAAGTGAGGATTTATTTGTGCTTTTAAGAACTTAAGCTCAGATAGTGCTTTTTCATTTTTGAGAATCTGCATCTTTTTATTGGTCTCTCTTTCTCTTTCAATAATATAGATAGATACAGAAACCCAAACTGTTATTGAATAGATAATGAGTTTGAAAATATATATCAAAAAATATGGTGTATCAGAATCAGCAGTAGTAGAGACACATGTTGAAAATAAATATTCAATCCAAGTTGCAAGTCCGCTTAATACCAATATTAAAAATAATTCAATCAGTGTGAATTTTTTCTGAGTCTTTTCAAAATATCTGGGAATAAATAAATTCCTTGATATATAGAAAAGAAAAATTTGTGATGCAACCATAACAACTGCTGATATCAATGAATCAATCATTGATATTTGAACATGCATAACAAAATAGATGATAAATATGCTTAACCAAATAAATATTGGACTTTTAAATATATTTGAGTTCATAGTGCAAAATTACTAATTACAAAACTAATGACATAAATCTTCAATGAAACGACATAATTTATCAATGTCCTTAAGTATTATATATTTTTATTCGTGTTATTGATTTGTTAAGGTCATTGGTTGATTGATTTTTATTCTCAATTTATCATAAATCATCTTTGTAGTCGGAAAATCAGATAAATTTTTATGATATGAAGATGATTAATATAGTGAGTCTTCTGGTTATATTAACGATACTTTCGTGTAATAATCAGGAGGTAATACATGATCAAAGGGAGGTTGTTAAATCCTATAAATCTGTGAAGTTAGAACCTAAAGAGGTAGTGTTAAGTTCAACATATCCTGCTACACTTAAAGGTAAAGAAGAGATTGAGATTAAGCCAAGAGTTGATGGGTTTATAGAGGAGCTATATGTTGATGAGGGAGCTGTGGTAAGAAAAGGACAGAAGCTCTTCAGAATTAATTCACCATCGTCAAAAAAGTCATTAGATGATGCAAGGGCAAAATATAACACAGCTCAGATTGATGTTGAAAGAATGCAGGCTTTGGTAAAGAAGGAGATAATTAGTAGTGTTCAATTAAAGTCTTACCAAAACAGATTAGAATCAGCTAAAGCTGAACTAAAACAGGCTCAGGAGAGCATGTCGTGGGTTATAGTTACAAGTCCGGTAGATGGAGTTGTTGGAACCATCTCATATCGTCTTGGCAGCCTTGTAAATAATCAGAATGTACTTACTAAAATAGCAAGTACAACTACTATGTATGCTAACTTCTCTATGAATGAGAAGCAACTATATGACTTTCTTAATAAATGGAAAGGAGTAACAAAATTAGAGAAAATCGCTAATATGCCTAAGGTTGATTTTGTTCTATCTAATGGGAACAGATATAAGGAAAGGGGCGAGATTCAAACAATATCGGGTGTTGTAGATCAGAATTCTGGATCGGTTAATTTCAGGGCTTCATTCTCAAATAAAAGTGATTTGCTGATAAGTGGTTCAAGCGGAAAAATAATTATACCAGAGGTGTTTAAAGATGTATTGATAATACCACAGAATGCTACATTTAAAATTCAGGATAAAACACTTGTTTATGTAGTGAATAATAACAAAGCCACGCAGAAACTAATTCAGGTTAAAGGTACTGACGATGGTAAGAACTATATTGTTCTTTCCGGATTAAATTCGGGAGATATAGTAGTAACAGAGAATGTTATAAACCTGACTAATGGTCAGGAAATTAAAGCAATTTTAAATTAGATAATTTATGTTTAAGATATTTATAGAGAGACCTGTTCTGTCAACTGTTATCTCAATATTTATTGTGGTGCTGGGTATTATCGGGATTTATACTCTTCCGGTAGAACAGTACCCTAATATTGCACCGCCAACAGTAAAGATCTCTACAGTATATACCGGAGCTAATGCAGAGGCTGTTCGGAACTCTGTTATAGTTCCTTTAGAGGAGCAAATAAATGGAGTTGAAGGGATGAGTTATATCACCTCGTCGTCAAATAATGGTGGTATGGCAGATATAAATGTTTTTTTTAAGCAAGGTACAGACCCTGATATTGCTACAGTTAATGTACAAAACAGAGTATCTAAAGCTTCGTCTATATTACCTGCTGAGGTAATTAAAAATGGTGTAAGCGTAGAGAAAGTGCAAAGCGGAAACATACTAATGGTTCAGGTAACCTCTACAAAATCTTCGTTTGAAGACGATTTTCTGTTTAACTATGTACAGATAAATATTGTACCTCAGCTTAAAAGGATAAACGGAATAGGTAGTGTTGATGTTTATGGTACAGGAGATTACTCAATGCGTATATGGCTTAAGCCTGATGTGATGAAGGCTTATGGTTTAACCTCAGGAGAGGTTATAGCAGCAATTCAGGATCAGAATATTGAAGCAGCACCAGGAGAGTTGGGTGTTAACGGAAAGCAGAGTTTTCAGTATGCATTTAAATTCAGAGGTAAGCTAAAGAGTGAAAAGGAGTTTGGGAATATTATTATAAAGTCAGAAAACTCACAGATACTCAGAGTAAAGGATGTTGCTGATATTGAACTTGGATCATCAGACTATTCTGTATCGTCTAAATATAACGGCAGACCAGTGGCAGCAATGATGATAAGTCAGATTGCCGGTTCAAATGCTTCTGATATCATTAAAGAGATTAAGACAGTAATGGATGAACTATCTGTCTCTTTTCCTGAAGGACTGGAATATAACTATCTGGTTGATGTCAGTGAGTTTCTGAATGCATCAATGGATAAAGTAAAAAGTACGCTACTTGAGGTATTTGTATTGGTGTTATTGATAATACTTGTATTTCTGCAAAATTTCAGAGCCTCTATTGTTCCTGCTATTGCAGTGCCGGTATCTATTGTTGGTACCTTTTTCTTCCTTATGTTGTTTGGCTTCACAATTAACTTGCTTACACTGTTTGCTCTTGTTTTGGCTATTGGTATGGTGGTAGATGATGCAATTGTTGTGGTTGAAGCTGTGTTTGCACAGTTTGATGGCGGAGAGACAGATAGTAAAAAGGCTGTACTGAATACCCTGAAAGAGATTACTCCGGCAATTATATCTATGACATTGGTTTCGGCTGCCGTATTTGTTCCGGTAAGTTTTATAAGTGGTACCAGTGGTGTGTTTTTTAAACAGTTCGGACTTACTCTTGCTGTGGCTATTATTATCTCTGGTATAAATGCTCTGACTTTAAGCCCTGTGCTTTCATCAATAATAATAAAGAAGCATGTTCTTCCTAAAAACAGAAAGCGTACGGCGCTTAATATCTTTTATATCTATTTCAACAGGCTGTTTAACGGATTTACAAACATGTATGCAAAGGTTCTTAAGAGATTAGCCAGAAGAGGTATGAGGTGGCTCACAATTCTTATAGTTGTTTTCTTTACTCTTATAGTTATAGGGGTAGGAAAGATGTTGCCAACAGGATTTGTACCAAACGAAGATAGCGGGACTATTATGGGATCTGTAGAGCTTGTTCCCGGTTCGTCGCGAGAGCAGACCAATACAATTTTGGATCAGTTATATGAAATGACAAAGGAGATACCCGAAATTGAGGGTGTAAACATGATTTCCGGAGTAAACTTTCTGAGTGGACGAGGAGGTTCTAAAGGAGCAATCTTTTTTAGTCTTAAAGATTGGAATAGCAGAACTGTTACGGCAGATGATGTAGTTGCAATACTTCAGCAGAAGTCGGCAAATATAAAGGGAGCTACTTTCCTATATTTTAGCTTACCAACGCTTAGTGGTTTTGGAAACGGAAGTGGTGTTGAGCTTAAACTTCAGGATAAGACAGGTGGCAATACAGATAAGTTTTTTGAAGTAGCCCAGAACTATCTTAAAAAACTACAACAGAGCAAAGAGGTTATGATTGCTACAAACTCATTTAATCCGAACTATCCACAAAAGCTTATAGAGCCAAATATTGCCAAGATAAAGGATGCCGGACTAACCCTTGGTTCGGTAATGGGAGCACTCCAAAATAATATAGGTAGTTTATATATATCTAACTTTAACAGTTTTGGTAAACAGTACAGAGTAATTGTTCAGGCAGCACCTGAATACCGACGTAAACTCGATGATATGACAAATATATACCTGAAACTTCCGTCAGGTAAAATGGCTCCTGTAACGGAATATGTAGATATAAAGGATATAACATCGGCACAGGTACTTACAAGATTTAACCTGTATAACTCAATGGAACTTACTATTATACCAAACTTTATGGCAGGAAAAACATCGAGTGATGTAATTAACTTAATAGAAAACAAGTTGAAACTCCCTCAGGGATATGGTTACGATTTTGCAGGAATGTCACGAGAAGAGGCCGGAACAAAGAATAATACAACAATAATACTGGTCTTGTCACTGATATTTGTTTATCTGCTATTGTCAGCACTATATGAGAGTTACTTCTTGCCTCTTGCAGTAATCCTGTCGTTACCAATTGGAATTGCAGGCATATATCTCTCTACATTTATTTCAATGATATCCGGTTCAGGTATTATAAATAATATATATGTTCAGATCTCATTGGTTATGGTAATTGGCTTGCTCTCTAAAACAGCCATACTTATTGTTGAGTATGCTCTTCAGCGCAGACGACAAGGAATGAGCATAGTTAAAGCGGCTATAACAGGTGCTGTAGCCCGACTTAGACCTGTAATGATGACAGCATTAACAATGATTATAGGACTTATTCCTCTTGCAATTGCCACCGGAGCAGGTGCGTTAGGTAATAAATCAATTGGTATTAGTGCTATTGGAGGAATGATATTCGGAACATTTATAGGAATATTTGTTGTTCCAATACTGTTTATCCTTTTTCAGAGTCTGCACGAAAGTATAAGTAGTAAGAAGATTGAAACTACTGATGATACGGATTTTTAAATTTAATGAGTATGAGAAATAGTATAATAAGATATAGCATTAAAATATCTGGAACTCTTATTCTTGTATTGCTGGTGGTTTCATGTGGTACATATAAGAATCTGGAACAGGCGCCTGAGGTAAAAATAGAGGGCAAAAGGTTAAAAGAAGTTCAATCGGCAGATACATTAACTATTGCTGATAGTCTGTGGTCAGACTATTTTAAAGATGAGAAACTAAAAGAGTTAATATCTGTAGCACTCAAAAACAACATAGACTTACAGATATCTATAGCAAGAATTAAGAGAGCCGAAGCCGGGTTAAGAATGTCTAAATTAGGTTTGTACCCTAATCTATCTGTAGGGCTTGAGTCTAATACTACATTTGCAAAAAAAAATATAGAGAACTACTCGTTAGGATTTCAGGCCTCATGGGAACTTGATCTTTGGGGAAAACTTAATAATCAGGCAAAGGCAAAGTATGCAAGTTTATTAAATACATATGAGTATAAGAGACTTATTCAAACTCAGATAATAGCAAACATTGCAAGTGCATATTACAGACTATTATCGTTTGATAAACAGTTAGAGGTTACCAGACAGACAGTTAGTGTTCTGCAAGAGAATGCTGAAACTATGGATGCACTTAAACAAGCAGGTCAGCAAAATGCTGCTGGTGTTTCGCAAAGTTATGCATTGCTTTATAGTACTCAAACAAATATACCTCAGCTTCAGACTCAGATAAGAGAGCAGGAGAATATTATTTGCCTGTTGCTGGGCAGAGAACCAGGAAAGATTGAACGAACAAATCTTGATATGCAGAGTGTAAAAGAGGAGTTAAATGTGGGAATACCGGCAGTATCACTGTCAAAAAGACCTGATGTAAGGCAAGCGCAACTTAATGTTCAAATGGCTTTTGCTAATACCAGAGTAGCCAAAGCAAACCTATATCCGGCGTTAAGAATAACCTCTGCAACTGCAGGAAATAGCAGTAACTCATTCTCAGAGCTATTTAAATTTGATAATATAGCAGCTAATTTAGTTGCCGGAGTTACCCAACCAATATTTAATAGAGGTCAGATAAAAGGCAACATAAAGGTAGCTGAAGCAAACCAGAAAGAGGCTATGTTAAATTTCAGAAGCTCTGTGCTAAATGCAGCCAGTGAGGTTTCTAATATTTTATATGGATTTGAGTCTTCGCTCAGGAAAAACCGATTCAGAAAAAGTCAGATAAAGGTACTGAATCAGTCTGTTGAGTATACACAAGAGCTGCTTATTGCAGGTGAAGCAAATTATACAGAGGTTCTCACGGCTCAGCAAAATCTGTTGTCAGCTCAATTAAGCCAGATTAACGATAAACTTGATCAGTTGATTTATGAGATTAACCTGTATAAAGCACTTGGAGGAGGACTATAGTTGTAATGTTTACGGTTTATTTTAATTGATGAGATGTCCTTATAGATATCTTTATTTCACCACCATATCAACATAATTAAAGATATGGTGGTATTTTATTTAATATTGGTATCAGAAACAACACCTGTTGTCATCTCTCATTTTAAACAGCTATATGTTCATCTGTTTATACCCTGTTTTTATTTGTCAGATAGAACTAATATTTATAATCATTTTTGTGTACTAGTAAAGCTATCTCTTATGCTCGTTTATTGCATATATGAATGACCATTCTCATAAATTATCCTCTTTTTTCCATTCTTCTCATCATCTGAAAAAACCATTCATCCAAAATTACCGTTACTCACAAACTCAGAGCAGCCATTCATTTTAGAGCATAAAATTCAACCATCTATTTTCTTATAATTGTAGCGCTTAAGTGATGCAGATGGTAATAAAATATCGTCTGTTTATTATTAGTTTGGTAACATATAGTAGAATATTAAGGTAGATGATAATGATCATTGGTTTTGTTCAGAGCAGAGATGCTCTCAGTTGATCTTTAAGAGAACGTTTATGTTTTCTGATAAAGATTCTTTAAGTGTTAGCCCTATTTATGTAATAGAGCCTTTTGCAAAACAGATATTTAATCCCTTATAATTAGGATGTTCTTGTCAAGTGGATTATAAACAGTTTATTACCGGGGTGGGAACCTTGTTTAATCACTGTTTTGTTAAAAGGTCTATTGCATAATGGGGAGCTTAGTGCACACCAATGTATTCATGTTAAAGTTGTATGCCTGAACCGTACTTATTTGTATCAACATATAATCAGATACTAATTAAATTATATTTATAAAGATGAAACCAGTATGAGCAAAGGGTTTTCTCACACAACGAGAAATACTAAATTATGCCGGTTCCGTCTGATAATTAAAAACAATTAACAGATGAAAATTAAATTATTTCTTTTATCAATGGTTGTGTTTATGTTCAGTTTTTCTGATTCATACGCAATTAGTTCTGCTGCAAAGCGCTTTAACTTTGATGTAAAGATAGCAGGTCAGTATATGAAACGCGGCGATTTTAGTGGTTGTCGTGCCAAGATTAACAGAGCAATGACAAGTTATAATAAACTTGATGCCGGCGATAGAGCAAACATTTTGGTTAGCAAGAATAAAAAGCTAATGGACAAGATGAATAAAACGCTTATAGATAAAGGCTTCCCTGTAAAGAATGAATCAAAGAAGGCAGTAAAAACTATTAACAGAAGTACAAAGTCCGGGAGCAGGTCATCTGGTGGTTCTGTTGGTAAGTCATCTGCTGCCCCTAAAAAAGTAAGAGTATCAATTGACAGATATGCAAGATGTATTAAGAACATTGAGCGCTACTATAATGAGAAGTGGTTATCATCGGCACTTACAGAGTTAGCTAAAGCAGAAAAAGTATATGCAAAAATACCAGAGCAGTATCATAATAGTGGTAGCTTACCAGAGAATAAAAAGAAGTTTGACGATTACTATACAAAAATAAAGGAGATTGAGGCTGCTCAGAACAAACTTAGAGCAGAGAGAACCAAAGAGAGAGAGACAGGTTATGCATTTAATGCAGAGATAAGTGATATAGAGTCGTTCCTTATGAGATTAAAAGAGGGAAAGGATAATAGTTTTGATGGATTCCTTGATAATATCTCAGGTCTTGTTAAAGTATTCGATTCACAATCGGTAAAGGCAGATGCATTCCTTAAGAAGTACAAATCCAGACTGGAAGCCGGAAAAGTTGGAAGAAGAACATCACTTACAGGACCGGAGATAATTGATATTATTACTAATCGTGTTAAGTACAGAGATGCAATGATTAACAAAGCTATTGACGGAGAGCTTAATTATGTTATCAGTGTACAGAAGAATGCTGTTAAAGATCTTACAACTAAAAGAATGTGTTCAAGCTATATGCTTAAAAAGCTAAAGGTTGCAGATTATAAGATGGCATATGATAATGTTAAGAAAGTTATTGAGTATTGTAAAAAGACCAATGTACCGTTACCTAAAAAGAGATTTGATTTAATTGATTCATATAAACCAAAACTATTAGGATTAATTAATAGTGCAGCAAAAAAGGCGTCGTTTAATAAATCTGTATACTCATCTACTAATGCGAGTATGAAGAAGAGCGCTGTTAAAGCAGGTGCTATTACCGGACTTGACCTTATTTATGTTGGTCTTGAGAGCGGTGCTTCATGGAAGATACATAAAAATGCCTATGGCATACCTTTGTATAAAACAGCTGTAGGTGCTGCTCTTTATCATAAAAAAGGCGATAATTATTACAGAGCAAAGGTTGCTGTAATGCGTAGAGAGTATAACGGAAATGGTTATGATCCTGTATCGTCAGTGTCATTGAAGCCTAAATTTAAAATATATAAGAAATAGTACCAAAGTAGAGTAGTTACGGGGTGTTGTAGATTCTTCTATAGCATCCTGTTTCTTACAGGTTATTTATTCAGCCTGTTACAAAATAAAAAAGATATGTCTGTTAGTTATTCTGAAAATACAATTGAGTAGCTTGCAGTACAGTGTGTTAAATATGGTGTTTAAGGTTTTGAAGGATGATATTAACTCTGTTTCTGTACGTAAAGTACAATATTGTATATTGTTTTAAACAAATATCATCCGGAAAAACCACCACATTGTTAAATTATTACAGCTACATAACATAAATTAGCTTTCTTGTAGAGTTATTCGGACACTGTCCCCGAAACTGTG
>DKJY01000119.1 GCA_002454955.1 Bacteroidales bacterium UBA6680 | reverse complement strand
AGTGGGTTCATTAACGTGAATCCACTTTTTTTATTCTAATACTTCAAAAACATCGCTAAAGCCCGTAAATCTTCAAAAACTACATTACAATTAAACAGGGAGAAGATTTACGGGCTTTAGCGATGTTTTTGAAGTATTAGAATAAAAAAAGTGGATTCACGTTAATGAACCCACTTTAATAGTTTGTATTTAGTATATCTTAAGTTATTTTTTGTAGATATTCTTTAATTTAAGAATCTTAACCTCTCCGTATTCTGATAATTTCTTCATGTCAACCTTCTTTTTGTCGCCAACAATTATTGTTACATAAGGTTTATCTTTTATGTTCTCTTTATAGAATTTAACTATATCGTCAAATTTCATATCCTCATAAACTTTAATCTTGTCGTCTGCCGGATTATTACTGTAACCTCTGCGTTTCCAATCCTCAATACTCTCTGAGATCTCTCTAAAGTGAGGATTATTTGATATAGTTGATCCAATAAGATATTTCTTTATCATATCTATTCTTTCTGGCTTCTCAGGCATGTTTCTTATAAGATCATTAAATACATCAAGCGCCTCAAATGTTTTATCTGTTTGTGTGGCAACATTACCTAATAAGAAATTTGGTTTGTTATTAAAGTCTGGTTGTATTACACTTGCCCATGCAGAGTAAGCTAATGATCTGCTCTCTCTTATCTCTTGCAGAACAATACCAGAGAAACCACCATCAAAGTATGTATTAAATGCATCAACATAAGGATCTGTATCTTTTGTTCTGTTGTTTGATGTCATATACAGATATATATTTGATTGTAGAGCCTTTTTGTGATGTAAGAAGAATATAATATTCTTATCGTAGCTCAGCATCTCTTCATATTTAAGACCAATACCTTTTATACTATTATTAAGTGTAAGATTATTCTTTATTACAGATTCAACTTCTGCAACCGGTTTAGTTCCGCAATAGAATATGTTAGCACTGTACTTAATAGCCTTATCAAATGCTACTTTTGTCTTTTTTGCATCAAATCTCTTAATCTCTTTCTTTGATAATCTTGTAAGATATTGCGATTTCTCACCTGCTATTACATAGTTAACCAGTATCATTGCTTTTTGTGCTGGTTCTTTAGCCTCCATCTTACGCTCAGATCTAAGCTGAGAGATAACATTGTCAACATCACTATCGCTTACTTTTGCGTTGTTAATTAAACTATTTATAAGAGTTACAGCTTTTTCTAAATTTTTCTCTAGACCGCTAACATATACTGTTGTGTAATATTTGCTGGCCGATACAGAATATTGACAACCAATCTCACTGAAACTTTTCTTAAGCTCTTTAAGACTTTTGCTCTCTGTTCCACAATAGTTCATTATGCTTGCTGCAATACCAATATTTTTATCCTCTTTGTTACCATAATCGAATCTTATGCTAAGTGAGAATATATCGTTTATCTTATTCTCAGAAACATGTAGCTTAGTTAAGCTATTTATGTTAATCTCTTTCGATGATTCATTAAAATCAATAGCTATGCTATTAGCTTCCTTAACCGGAATAGATTCTAAGAATTTAGCGTAATCACTTTTTGCATTTTGCTTTGTTTTTAGTGGTTCAAAACCAGGTTTCTCTATAGGATTGTTTTTAGGGAATCCCATCTTTGAGTGGAATGCAATAAAGTTGTCAGTATAATATTTGTTAGCAAGTTCAATGATTTTAGCTTTATCAATACCTTCAATTTTGTTACTAAACTCATTAACCTCATTGGCCGATCTGCCTTGGGCAACAATCTCTCCAATATACTCACCTTTACCCTCAATACTCTCTAACGATGTAGCTATTTGAGTATATAGCTGCTTTTTTGCAGTCTCAATTAGTGATTCGTCAAAATCACCGCTTTTAAGTCTTTTTAGCTGTTCAAGAACCAGTGCTTCCGCTTTATTAAGGCTTTGTCCTATAATTTTTGGCGCAAATATAATGAACGATCCACCATACTCATTATAGTTAAAATCTAACGCCATAGCTATCATTATCTTGTTGTCTATTATAAGTTGATTAAGCAAACCTGTTTCGTTCTCGTTTGATAATACTTGATTAAGAATCTTCATTCCGTATTCATCAGGATGACCATTATTAATAGTTCTGAAGCCAAGAATTCCAACTGCAATAGGAGACATTTTCACTTTAACAAATTCTCTTCCGTTAAATGGCTCCTCTTTATACTCTTCTTTTTCTGGTAGTGGTCTGTTCTCTAATTGACCAAACGTTTTCTCAATTAATGGCTTAACCTCATCTGTGTTAAAATCGCCTGTAAGTATAAGCACCATATTGTTTGCAACATAGTATGTCTTATAGAACTCATACATTTTTGTTAACGATGGATTCTTAAGATCATCTTTGGTTCCAATAATAGTCTGCTGTCCATAAGGGTGTTTTTTGTAGAACTCTTTGTTAAAGTTCTCTAATATACGCGAGAAGAAACTTTCATCGTACATGTTTTTCTCTTCGTATACAACCTCTAATTCTGCCTGAAAACCTCTGAAAACAGCATCGTCAAACCTGTGGGAGTTTAATTCTAGCCACTTTTCAACCTGATTTGGAGGGAATGAGTTAAAATATACAGTACGATCTTCACCTGTATTTGCATTCATATTTGTACCACCCATAGCATGGGTTACAGAAGAGAACTCATTATTAATAGCGTACTTGTTTGCCTCAACAGATTCTCTGTTAATCTCTTTCTGGATTCTTTTTCTTTCAGAATCGTCTTTAGCTTTTCCTAATTCATCATATAGTCTGAAGATATTCTGAATATGTATCTTCTCTTTTTCCCAATTTAGTGTACCAAGCTTTGTTGTTCCTTTAAATAGCATGTGTTCCTGATAGTGTGCCATTCCGGTTGCATCTTTAGGATCGTGCATACCACCGGCTTTTACTACTACCTCACCAAAAACTCTGGAAACAGAATGATCTTCGTTCAGAACAACTTTAAGACCATTTGGTAAAGTGTACTCTTCAATTTTCAGGTTCTTTATGCTACTGTTTTGTCCAAACAGCAGACCCGACGGGGCAATGGCAAATACCAGAACCGCCAAAAGTGTTTTAAAAAGTCTCATAATATTAAATTTAGTTTTGTTTTTAAGGTTGCAATATAGCGTTTTGTAATAAAGTTTTAATGTTTTTCATTAAAAAACGTTTAAAAATAATACACAATGTATATTCTTTAAGGTAGAGTTTGTAATCTTGTGTATATACTGCAAATCAGTAATAGTAGTTGTTTCAACAGATATTATTGAAGGTAAAAATAGAAGAAAAACCGGATATTTAGCAATGTAAAATATCCGGTTTTAAAAATATGTTAACTAAATATATATTCTATTTCTGCTTAATTGCTCTTTCTGTGATTAGCAAAAACGAGTATATCAGTTGTCTGTATTAATATAAAACAGATAAGAGCAAACATGAGAGGATATTTATACTCAATTCCAAAATTAATAACAGATGATATAAAGTCTACTTTAAAGTAATAGAGTATAAGAGTAGCAATAACTGGCAATATAATCCAAGCCCCAATTATAAATATTAATTTTCCAAACCTCTCTTTTATCAAAACTTTATCAGATATTTTTTTGCATACATTGTCGGCAAAATTATCGGGGATAACAAAATTGTTATCAGCTTCTATACCCTCTGATATCAAAGAGTCAATCATATCAGACAGGAGTTTGTTATCAGATATGTCATCTCTGTAGTCGTTATTTATATTATTAGTTTTCATACTTTACCTCCTTAAATTCCTGATGTTTTAATAACTCATCTTTTAAAAGATTTCTTGCCCTGAAAATATAATTTTTAACAGTACCCGCAGGCATCTCTGTAATTTTTTCAATCTCTTTAATACTAAACTCTTCCAGATAAAACATATTTAGTACACTCTTATACTTCTTTGGTAATCTGTTTATCGTTGCATGAAGCATTTTCTTCTGCTCCTCTTTTATAGATATATGTTCCGGATCTTTTTTTGTATCTCTTATATATTCGTCCGGCAGAATATCATTGTTCAACTCCTCGGTATCCACCCTCTTTTTAGAAACAAAATCAATAGCTGTTCTGTAAGCTATTGTTGCAATCCATGTAGATAGTTTAGATTCAGATCTGAACAATGGTAATCGTTTGTATATCTTAATGAATACATCCTGACAAATATCATTGAGTTCATCAGTAGGTCCGGTTACACGTCCGGCAATATGAAAAACCAAGCGTTCGTATTTCTTTATAAGAAATCTAAACGCCTGCTCATTGCCAATAATAGCCTGCTGTATTAACTCTTTTTCATTCATCTGTATTCATTAGACAGCATAGTTAAAATTAGGTTGCATAAAATTGCGAATTTTTTTTTGATTTTTTTTGCAACCTTTTTTTTACAGCTAAAGTCATATGGGAAAATGATTTGAATAATTTAAAATTATATGTTATGGATTTATTACCATTATTAGTTACAGCAGTTGTATTTTATAGTATTATTACAATTATCAGACTTTTCTCGTCGCATTTGTTAAGACGTAAACTGATTAAAGCCGGTCATTTTGAAAAGGCAGAGATTCTTAACCCGCATGTAGATATAAATGATAGAGAAGATCATGTAAACAGGTTTCCGGCACTTAAGTGGGGACTTGTTGCACTGTTCGGTGGTATTGGCTTAATAGTTATAGATGCAATTGGATCTTACTATCCAAATATGGTTGACCACACAAGTGTTATGCCATACGGCGTATTCTTTGTAAGTATTGCGTTAGGATTTCTGACTTACTTTTTTGTGGCAAATGCAATAACAAAAAAGAAGTAATAGACGAGTTAATACCATTAAGGTTTAAACCTGTTTTTGGTATTAAGATATAGTGCTTAATGCTGTTAAAGGTCTTCGTAAGAAGGCCTTTTTTTATTGAGTTGATTAACAGCGCTGTATTCCTGTAATAGTTACGTTAAAAAATAACCATGTTTTATAATAATTTGCTTATAACTATTTATTGCCGTTAATTTATAGTCAATATTATATAATTAATAAAAAGAACATACAATGAACTTTAAGAAATCATTAACACTTGTAGCAATGGCGGGAATAATATTTTCTTCTTGTCAGAATGCACCTGAAAAGAAAGCTGCTTCTGAAGGAAATCCGTTTTTTGTAGAGTGGGATACCCCATTTGGTGTTCCTCCGTTTGATCTTATTAAGTCTGACCATTATGTAGAGGCTTTTAATAAGGCAATGAAAGAACAGAATGAAGCTGTAGAGGTTATTATTAACAATACTGAAGCACCTACATTTGAGAATACTATTGAAGCACTTGAGTTTAGTGGCGGACTGCTAGACAGAGTTAGCTCTGTATTCTTTAACCTTATTGAGACTGATCGTGATGATGCAATGAACTCTGTAGCAGAGACGGTATTGCCTCTTCTTTCAGCTCATCAGAACGAAATAATGCTTAACGATAAGCTTTTTGCAAGAGTTAAAACTGTTTATGAGAACAGAGCAGACTTAAATCTTGAACCAGAGCAGATGCGACTACTTACTCAAACATTTAAGAACTTTGAGAAAGGAGGCTCTAACCTTGCTTCTGAGAAAAAAGAGAAGCTAAAAGAGATTAGTAAAAAACTTTCAGAACTAACATTTAAGTTTGGTAAGAATCTAAGTGCAGAGACAAATGCGTTTAAGATGGTTCTTGACAAAAAAGAGGATCTTGACGGACTTCCAGAGAGTGTTGTTGCTGGAGCAGCAGCTGCTGCTAAAGAAGCTGGTATGGAAGGTAAGTGGCTGTTTACAGTTGCTAAACCAAGTATGTTACCATTCCTTCAGTACTCAACTCGTCGCGATCTTAGAGAGAAGCTTTATAAGGGTTATATAAACAGAGGAAACAACAATAATGAGTTTGATAATAAAGCAATTATTAACGAGCTTGTTAAACTACGTGTTCAGAAAGCTAATCTTTTTGGATACGATAACTATTCAGCTTACTTGTTGCAAGACAGAATGGCTAAAAATCCGGAGAATGTATATGAATTACTAAATAAACTTTGGAAAGCAGCTCTTCCTAATGCTAAAGCAGAGGTTAAAGAGATGCAGAAGATTATTGATGCAGAAGGAGGAAACTTTAAACTTGAATCTTGGGACTGGTGGTATTATTCAGAGAAGGTTAAGAAAGCAAAATATAACCTTGACGAAGAGATGTTACGTCCTTACTTTAAACTTGATAATGTTAGAGAAGGAGCATTTGCATTAGCTAATAAACTATTCGGAATAACATTTACACAGATTCATAATCTACCACTTTATAATGCTGAAGAGGCTACTACATGGCAGGTAAAAGAGGCTGATGGAAAGAATATTGGTATCCTTTATCTTGATTGGCATCCACGTGCGTCAAAATCTGTTGGTGCATGGATGACATCGTTCCGTAAACAATCTGCTCCGAAAGGTAAAAATATTGAGCCTGTTATCTCAATATCTTGTAATTTCTCAAAACCAGTAGGTGATAAGCCGGCTCTGTTAAGCGTAGATGAGGTTCAGACTCTGTTCCACGAGTTTGGTCATGGTCTTCACGGTCTGCTTTCTAACTGTAGATATAACAGCCTTTCTGGTACAGCTGTAGCAAGAGATTTTGTTGAGCTTCCATCGCAGGTGATGGAGAACTGGGCTTTAGAGCCAGATATGCTTGCTATTTATGCTAAACATTTCGAGACAGGTGAAGTTATTCCTCAAGAGCTTGTTCAGAAGATACAGAACAGTGGTTTGTTTAATCAGGGATTTGCAACAACAGAGTATCTTGCAGCATCGTTATTAGATATGGATTACCATACTATTACTGAGGTTAAAGATATTGATGCAGATAAATTTGAAAAAGAGGCAATGGCAAAAATTGGTCTTATCAATGAGATCGTACCTCGTTACAGAAGCGGATACTTTAAGCATATCTTTGATGGCGATCCGGGATACTCTTCAGGATACTATAGCTACATCTGGGCAGCAGTACTTGATGCTGATGCTTTTGAGGCATTTAAAGAGACATCTCTGTTTGATCAGGCAACTGCAAAATCGTTCAGAGATAATGTACTTTCTCGCGGAGGTACAGAGGATGCTATGGATCTTTATAAGAAATTCAGAGGACGTGAGCCTAAGATTGAGCCTCTGTTAAAGAGACGTGGATTAATGAAATAGTATATCTATTGGTAATATTATATGCAGGGGTATCGATGCGCGATACCCCTTTTTATTGGGCTTTTAGAAAAAATATAATATAAATAGACATTTCAATTGTTAAAAAACTACCATTAAATCGCTATTTTTTTTAACTTCAATGGTCTTAAACAAAATACTATGGAGTTAATAAAGATATCCGTTTCCAATCTTAAGAACCTGTCTAATGTAATTGAGCAGTTAGGCTCAGATAGAATTGCTAAACGTATGGCTGCACTCGGAGGAGCTACGATAGGTGAAAATGCAAGGCATATTCTGGAGTACTATCTGTGTTTGATAGATTTTATGGATACAGGTGTAATAAATTACGGCAATAGAAAGCGTGATAGCGATCTTGAGATTGATCATATCTGTATATCAGAGACAATTAGTTTTATTATAGATAATCTAAAAGAGATTGGACGTAGCCGTAACCTTGCATTACGGGCAGATTTCTCATTAGACTCAACAGATGCAATGACCCTTAAAACAAACGTATACAGAGAACTTGGCTACTGCTACGACCATGCAGTACACCATATGACTCTTCTTAGGTTGGCCATTGTAAATGAATTTAAAGATGTTAAATTACCAGAGACATTCGGAAAAGATGTCTCAACACTTCAATACCTTAATAAGTTAAGATGTGTGTAATATCATATATACCTTTAAGCGAGAGTAGTTATACGTTTACTATGAACAGGGACGATACCCCTGTTAAAGAGGGGTACCTCTTTCCTAAATCTATGGATATAGGCAGGAGTACTATCTTTTATCCTAAAGATCTTAAAACAAGCGGTAGCTGGATTATTGCTAATGCACGTGGAACTATGGCTGCGGTTATGCGAGGTGCTTTTAATGAACATACAGCAGATAACACCTATGTGCAAAGCCATGAGATAATGCTTATGAACAGATTCCGTTATGATAGTTTCTTTATGTTCTCGTCATTGTACGATTTTGTTAATATAGAACCATTTACAATGATATCAATAGAGAGAAACAGTAATATGATAAGATTAGAGGAGTTAAGATGGGATGGAGAGGAGATATATAAACTACAACTGGATCATCTTAAACCACATATCTGGTCATCATGTTTAGGGTTTACGCCAGAGAAAGTCTCAGAGCACCGGGCAAAGTTTAATACATTTGTATCAAATAACAGATTTAATGATAACGATATTGTAGAGTTTCATATAGAGAAGTGTAATATGCTGCCGGGTGAGTCTCCTGAACGCACGCTATGTCTTACACAGCTACTTTCAGATAAAAATAAAACAGTAATGAAACATACAGATCTTATCCTTAAACATACTAATAGCATTACAATAAATCATTAAGTAATATAATGGTAGTAATCACTCCCTTAAATCTAACTATGTTTTTAGCTAAATGGTTATACATAAGCTGTTAAAGCAGTGCCTTTTGTAGAAGCTTATATCTGTTATATCTACAGTAAAGATGTGTATAAGTAAATTCTGGTATAATTTTAAATAAAGAGTGGTAATATTATTACTTTTACCTGAATAATAAATTAATATTATGGCAGAATTCAACTATTTGAAACTTCATATATCAAACAAAATAGCATTATTAACGCTTAGCAGACCAGAGGTTATGAATGCCTTGTGTCATAATCTTATTGAGGAGGTTAACTCTGCTGTTGATAAGGTAATTGACAGTGAATCGCGTGTGTTAATAATTACGGGCGAGGATGAATCGTTTGCAGCAGGAGCTGATATTGCAGAGATTGTGTCGTTAAAAGAAGAAGAAGCACGCAGAAGGGTTAGCCGCGTACAGCATATATTCAACAGATTTGCGCAGCTGCCAATACCGGTAATTGCTGCATTAAACGGATATACCATTGGTGGCGGACTTGAGTTGGCTCTTAGTTGCGATATAAGAATAGCCTCAGACAAGGCTCTGTTCTCTATGCCTGAAGCAAACCTTGGTGTAGTTCCTGGAGGTACAGGAACACAACGATTATCACGTATTATTGGTTTGGGTAATGCTCTGCACTGGTTTTTTACATGCGATAAGTTTAATGCCGAAGATGCCCTGCGGTTAAGATTGGTTCAAGAGGTTGTAAATCATGATAATCTTATGGAGTCTGTAATGGCTTTGGCAAAAAAGATATTGACCAAATCGCCGGAGGCAATAAACATGATTAAAGAGGTTACAAGAACTGGTATAGAGGTGGATTTCTATAAAGGGTGCGAAACAGAGGCCAGGATGTTTGCAAAGTCGCTTGTAAGCTGCGGACAGGAAGGTCTTAATGCATTTCTTGAAAAAAGGAAACCTAATTGGAACAACTAATGGTGTAAACTGTTAATTTAGAAGTTTAAAAACGTAGATTATGTACGAAAATTATATATTCTCAGGTATTGGCTATGCAACAGGTAGCAACCTGATAACAAATAAAGAGCTTGAAGATTCAGCAAAGAAAGGCTATCTGGACGGCTTTAGCGATGCCCGGATAAAGAAGAGTGAAGGGTATATAGATTATGTAAAGAGTAATGGTGAGATATCACCATTTGAGTACTTTGCAGGTGAGGTGATGGGATTCAAAACACGCGGACATGTTACCCCGTTTCCTGTTACGCCCGATAAAATGACAAAGAACGATACTACTTTAGAGCTTGCTGTTAAGGCAGCACAGAGCGCTTTTAACGATAGTGGAGTGCACCCTGAAGATATTGACCTATGGTTGGGAAGTTGCGGAACACCGTTTGAACAAGCCCCGGGAGTGGCATCTACACTAAAAACATTCTTTGTAGGATATAATAATCAATCGCCTGCTGCAACAATAACATCAGCATGTGTTGGTTTTAACATACACTTGCAGCGTGCTGTTGAATATTTTAAGTGTCACCCTAAGGCGAAACATATACTTGTATTTCATACCGAAACACTGTCGCACCTGTTACCACGCAGAACAAATTTTGTAAACTACGTTACATTTGCCGACGGTGCAGCAGCTGTGGTTCTCTCAAGAGTTGAGAGTGAGAAACAAGAGGGACTTATGTCTGTTGTTAACCACGAGGATCTTTATATGATAGATCACCTTGGTGCTGATGCTGAGGGAGATCTGTATATGACACCAAAGGTTGTTAAAGTAAGAGCTATTGAGAACCTTTGTAAATCAGGACAAGAGGTGCTTGATAAGATAGGGTGGAACAAAGATGACATAGATATACTTGTTCCGCATCAAACAGGAAATGCTATAGTACATGGTGCAGCTAAACTAATGGATATATCTCTTGATAAGGTATTCCAGGATGTCCAGTTATATTGTGGTAATATCTCAGGAGCATCAATACCTACTGCATTGGCAAAACTTAAAGAGGCCGGAAAACTTAACAAAGGAGTAAAAACACTTAGCCCTACAGCTGGTCTTGGTGGCGAATATGGATGTTTTGCATATCAGTGGCCAGAGCAGGATATAGAGAATAAACTAGATATCTCAGCCGATCTTGTAGGTAAGGTGGCAGTTGTTACAGGTGCATCAGGAGGTATAGGTTACGATACAGCAAAGTCATTAGCAAACAGAGGTTGTAATCTTGCATTACAGTATACATCTAATACCGCAAAAGCAGAGGAGATAAAACAAGAGCTAGCCAATTGCGGAGTAAATATAGATCTGTTTAAGGTAGATTTCTCTGATCTGAAACAGACAGAGCAGTTTGCCGATGATATAATAGCAAAATATGGAACAATAGATTTCCTTATTCACGGAGCAGCAATAACCGGAGGACTTTACAGAGGAGGAGAGGTTCCACAAGAGGTAATGCTTAAAGTGGCAATGGTAAATCAGTTTAGTCCGGTAACACTAACAAAACGATTAAAAGATCATATTACAGATACAATACTATATGTTGGTTCTGTAGCTGAGGATGCTCAGTTTAGTGGTTCTTCATCATATGTTCAGGCAAAAAGAGGATTGCATGGATTTGCATCAAGCTTCTCAGGCGAAGCAAAAAGTACAGGTATACGATCTGTTTACTACATGCCGGGTGTTGTAAGTGGCGGAATGGCCGGAACATTAAACGATGAACAGATAAATGCAGCAATAATGGCAATTGGCCAGCGTAATACTGTTAGTACGCACCAGATTGCAGAGCGTATTGTAAAATCTCTGTACTTGCCAAAGGTATTAGGAGTATTTGATAATTACGAAAATGCTATGCTTGTTCGTCGCGACAGTTATAGTTGGGAGGAGCAGTTATAAAATAGAGTTGTTTTATGGAGTACTATGCAAATAATATGCATCTAATAGAGGACCTCAGAAAAACACTATGTGAGTACAGAGACGATATTGTTAAGGCTAATACTACAGATACTATGATTGCCTGTAGTGCAAATGCTGATGAGCTTGACAGAGCTTTGAGCAACCTAAAACAGTATAGCGCAATGTTGCCGTATCTGGAAAACAGAAAACCCAGAAGAGGAGTAGCTATTACTGTTCCTTACAATGCACCATCGTATGCATTGTTCGGAATGAGTCTGCCTGCTGCTCTGTTATCTATAGGTGAGTGTAAGGATATTAGCCTGCACTTTCCTGCAATATTAAAACAATATGGTACCCTGATAAAGAGAATCTTTAGTAAACATCAGGCGTTTAAAAATATTGAAATAAGCTTTGGCAGCGAGCACGATTTTATGACAACCTGCATAAACAGAGATGATATAGACATTATTACTGTGTATGGTGGTTTGTGGATTAACAAATATATTGATGCAGCGGCAGAGTCGTCAACAGCATTAATGTATGAAGGTAGCGGAAACAATGCTGCTCTTCTGCTTAACAGCAAGAATATTAGTGCAAATCTGGATAGCATACTTCAGATGTCGTACTATCTGTCTGGGCAGGCAGCGGTTTGTTTTAACAGGCTTATTGTTGATTCTGATATCGATAGATCTCTCTTCATAAACATGGTTACAGAGAAACTTAAGAGATTTCCTGTAAGCAATAACCCGTTTGAAGAGACAATTGTTACGCCAATATGTAACAGAAAGATTATATCAGGTGTTCAGAACAGATTATCAGAGGCTATAAGCAGAGGTGCTTCTGTAATAAATTATAAGATAGATGAGAGTAATGGTCATGCCCTTTTGCACCCCGCTGTTATTATTGATGTAACCACAGATATGAAAGTGTGGCAAGAGGATAATTTTGCTCCGGTACTATCGGTTATGTTTGCCAACAAAGAGGATATGGCAACACTTTGTAACCAAACAAATTTTAGAGTTACAACATCTGTTTATGGCAATAAAGATGAGGCTGAGAGTGTTGCTACAGGACTAAAAGATAAGTGGCCAAAGGTATTGATTAATAGTAATTTTATTGATATGATACCTGTTGATAAAGGATATTTGGGCGAATGGGGAGGATATGGAGACTCATTCTTCTTTATGGATAAATCAACAGGTTGGAAACCAAAAGATGATCTTAGAGTAATGGTAAAATATTACACTACAGATTGTAGTAATTAGTTTAGAACAAAATTAAAGTATCATGTACGATAACTATATATTTTCAGGATTGGGACACTCTGTTGGAGAATACCAGATATCAAACGATATGGTATCTTCTGCAGTAAAGAGTGGATATCTGGAGGGATTTAACGAAGAACGAATAATGGCAAGTAAGAACTACCAGAAGTTCAGATTGTCTAATCCGGATGTTACACCATTCCAGTACTTTGTTGAGTACAAAATGGGATTTAAAACCCGTAACTATGTTGTCCCTTTTCCTCCTCGCAGAAAGCGTAAGTGGGATGCTGAGACATCGCTGGAGTTAGGTATTAAAGCTATTGATAATGCACTTAAAGATGCAGATGTTCATCCTGACGAAATTGGCGCATGGATTGTTAGTACTGTATCGCCACATGAACAGGCACCCGGAATTGCAGCAACAATTAAGAGCTATTTCACAAAATATACCAATCAGTCGCAGACATATACACTGGCTTCTGGTTGTTCAGGATTTAATGTTAACCTGCAGCGTGCAGTTGAGTTTCTTAACTGTAACCCGGAGGTGAACCATGTGGTTGTAGCACATACCGAAACAATGTCCAGTTTCCTTACAGATATTACACCATTTGTACCATTTGTTACATTTGGCGATGCAGCAACAGCAGTGGTACTTAGTCGTACAAAGAATAGTATTAAAGAGGGACTGATATCTATAAATAATTACCAGGATCCTAAGATGATTGATCATGTTGGGGTAACCAAGAACTGGGATCTTTACATTGATAACACAGTAATAAAAGATCGTGCAACAGAGAATATTCTTAACACAGGAGGCGAGGTTCTTAAAGATGCTGAGTGGAATGTAGAGGATGTTGATATGCTTGTACCACACCAAACAGGCGATGCTATTCTTAAGCCGGTGGCAGAGACACTTGGTATATCGCCAGATAAGTTATATCAGGAGGTACAGGTAAAATATGGTAATGTATCGGGGCTTGGCGTTCCGTTAGGATTGTCACTGCTTAAAGATCAGCAGTTACTAAAATCAGGAATGAAGATTCTTAGTGCAACAGCAGGAGTAGGAGGAGAGTACGGAGCATTTACATATCAGGTACCAGAGAATAATAGCCCGGTAATAAACAAACATTATAACTATGGCGACCTTAATAACACAGTTACGCTTGTTACAGGTGCAACAGGAGGATTAGGAGAGTATATTGCCCGTGAAGTAGCCCGCAAGGGTGGTAATATGATATTACAGTATACTGCTAACGAGACAAAAGCTAATGAGCTTAAATCGGAACTTGAATCAGAGTTAGTAAAAGTTGATATTGTAAAGTCAGACTTCTCTAATCCTGATGATGTAAAGAGCCTTGGAGACTATATACTTAATAAATACGGAAGTATAGATTACGTTATACACTCGGCAGGTTTATCAGGAAGCCTAAGCAGAGCCAGTGAGGTTACAGCAGATGAACTTATTACAGTATCGCAGGTAAACCAGTTTGCACCAATTGAACTTACCAAAATTCTTAAGAATAATATTAAAGAGACAATACTATATATTGGATCTGTAGCTGAGGATGCAATGTTTGCCGGATCATCGGCGTATGTAGCATCAAAACGCGGACTACACGGATTTGCTGCAAGTTTTGCAGGAGAAGCTTTAAGCTACGGAGTACGAAGTGTATACTATATGCCGGGTCTTATTAATGTAGGCATGATGGCTACACTTGATGTTAAACAGATTGCTGCATCTATGAATGCCGTAAATCAGAAACGAATACTTAAAGCCGAAGAGGTTGCAGAGCGTGTTGTTAAATCACTATATCTGCCAAAGGTATTTGGTTTACGCAACAACTACGACGGTGTGCTTCATGTACGTCGCGATGGTTTTAAGGTTGAGAGATATAACCATAAATAATACCATAACATATATATTAAAAGACAAAGGAGGATACCATAAGCCAAGGTATCCTCTCTTTTTATAAAAAAAAGCCATCCGAATAGTCGAATGGCTAAATTGAAACATTATTAACTTATCTTAGAAACAGGTTGCTGTTTGCTCCCTGCACATTACTCCTTTTTGTTAAATCCTTAAGTATTGCTGCTCTCTCGTCGTTACTGTACGATGACCATTTAGCTCTCTCCTCAATGGTGCGCTGGCACCCGTAACATAGTCCGTTAGCATCAGACTGACATATTTTAACACATGGATCTATAATATTGCTCATAATCTCTTATTTTGTTGCTTCTGTCTAAACTTACTTTCCATCTAAAAACAACAACACATAGCTTTTGTTCTTTTATGAGAGGTAATTATTTACTATTTCTGTGTTCAGATGGTGTTTTGCCAGTCTCCTTTTTAAAAGCCCTGTTAAATGTAGCAACCGATTTATACCCCAAACCATAAGCTATCTCCTGAAATGTAACATCTCTTGTTCTGTCATTATCAATTATTCTGCAAGCCTCTTTTACTCTGTAGTAGTTCAGGAAACTTACAAAATTTGTAAAACCCATCTCTCCGTTTATAGCTTTTCTTACAAGATACTCCTTATACCCTATAATATTTGATAATTCGGTTATAGTAATACCCTCTTTTTTATATAACTCTCTGGTTACAAATACCTCATTAATCTTTACAATAATCTCGCTGTTATCAGCAGATGTTGCCATCACTTTTTTAACCTTAGGATTAGTAAAAATAGCTTCCCACTGTAATTTACCGGTAAAGAATAGTATCAGAAAAACAGATATTCCAATATTCTGAATAAGAACAAATATCTGAGGCAAAACAAGAGGGTGATTAAAGAAGAAGAAATATAACGTAGCAAGAGCCATTAATGCCGATGATGTGATAAAAATGTATCGCCATCGCAACCTTATATTTATAAGATCAGAACTGCGTCCGCGAAGAGCCTCATACATACTTAAACATATAAATAGAGCAGATAAAAGATAAGGAATAGCCTTAAAAATATAGTATATCTCACCGTAGAAATATGCATTTATCTTATACAGAGCATTGCTGATTACCGGTATAACAATTGTTAGAACATATACTGATCTGTTAAACTTAAACGAATCGTCAAACAAGATACGGTTCAATAACCAAAAAAAGTAGGGCAGCGATACCGCCAGAAAGAAGAATATCTCCCTCAAAAACTTTACAGATATAACTGGTTGCCAGTACGCCAGAAGATATCCTGATAACGATGCCAAAAACATTATCATTATAGCTTTGCCATCTCTTCTTTGCTCAAACCTGATAATAAATATCAGCAATACCATAATAAACAATAGCGATGCAACCCTAAAACCATCCGATAATATATCAACCATATCTCTATTTAGCCTTTTAATATTCTGCTAATATACAACAAAAGACCTGCTTATTGTCTTATACAATCTGCAGGTCTCTATCTACTTTATTCTGATATATACTCTATAATATTCTAAACGTAATGCCGGCATTTACTGAGAACCCGTTCAAATCTCCACTACTCAGATAATAAAAGTTTGATGTATCTGCATATCTGTAGGTAATACCACTAATAAACATCATCTTAGAAGAGATATTAACCTCTACATTTACTGTTGGCTCAATAAAGAAGAATCCTGCAACATGATTTGCTCCGAACAGATAATGCTCAGAAGCTCCGCCATAACCCGTACATAACGATACCGAAGGGTGTATAATGCTATTGTGCATAAACGATTTTCCTATATACAGACCTCCATATCCGTATCCTACACCTATGGATTCGCCGTTTTTATCGAATCTGAGACTACCAGTTTTTGCAAAACCACTTACCCCGATATAAAACGATCTGTTTAACACAACACCAACCTCTCCGCCAACAACATTGCTGTTACTACTATTAAACTTACTGCTATTGAAAAACGATCTGTACTTAGCACCAATAAACCAGCCGGTGCTGACACTATCAATATTTATAAGGCTCTTTATACTCTCTGCTTTTACAGCAGATACAAGAACAAGAAAACTACATATAACTAAAAATCTCCTGCCCATACCTAATTTATCTTTATAAGATTACCCGAACCATCGCCACTTTTTGTTACCGTTGGAGAACCTTTATACTTTACATCTCCACCACCATTTAACATACAACTTAACTTCTCTGTAACCCACAACTCAGATACACCTGATCCATCAGCTACAATGCTACACAACCTGCCCTTAAGACCAAAAGCCTTAACAGATCCACTTGAATTATGAGCAATATTTAAGCTATCTGAAACCCCGCTTACAGTTAATGTTCCGGAACCATTCATCTCTATATTTAGCTTGTCTGCATTACAGGCAATAGCTGTTTTACCAGATGAGTTATGATTTACTGACAGCGGAGAGTTGGTAAGTTTATCTTCGCAAACTAACTCACCACTACTCTCCATAGTAATAGAGTTTATATATGGCGACTCTACAATAACTGTAAACTCATGCTTATTAATTGTGGCAATATCGTCATCCTTAAAATCAATATTCCATATACCATTAACAACACCATAATCTATATCATCAATAATATTATCAGATATCTTAATAGTAACAATCTGTTTTGATCCATTACGCAGAATTACTTTACATTTTGAGTCTACCAACAAACCGGTAAACTTATCTATTGTAACAACTTTTGTAACTATATTTCCGCTACTTGTGTGGTTAACATAATCCTTTTCGCATGAACATAACATAAACATTGATAGAATTCCCATAAGATATAAAAACCTCCTCTTCATAATACGATAACTATTTTTTAAGATGTAGCACTATTGCTACATCTCTGTTTGTAATTTTATCGCAAATTTATATTCCGCTGTACAACAGTACTTATCATTAATATAAAAAGCTTGTCGATTTCAGAACCGATAATCTTTTTCAGAATTGATCAGTATAAAATAGTTCAGATTTTACATAAACAAAAAAGCCTTTGTCGGAAAGATGTACCGACAAAGGCTTTAAATGTGACGGATTACCATTTCAGCTGAAATCAGACACATCCCCCTATTGAGGAAATTTAATAATGCTAAAAATTTAAGAAACGCTACAAATATAGTAATAGCAAATATAATCCATACAATATACAGTTATATATCTCACATCATCTCTTTCAGTTTTATAACTGTTTTCCATGTACGGGTAGATGCTGTAACCTTAAGCTTTCTCTCAATAAAATTGTTGCCAAGTTTAGTCTCCCTGTACGGACCACTACAGAACAAATATAGGTTATTGTCCATAACCATATACCTGTCGTCACCAAAATCAAACTCCGACATGGCCATCAGGTTATCTATGTCGGGTATACTGTTAAGAAATACAACATGCAACTTATCTATCTCTGCATCCGGATCTGTAAGAAACGGATTGTCAGTAAACATAGCCTCTAGCTCCTCTGCCGATCGTACAATTACAGGCACATCAAAACCAAATACCTGCTCAATTCTTTTTGCAATAATGGTAGATAATAAACCCTTATCACTATCATTATCAGAACAGAATATTACATTACCCGTCTGGATATAACTCTTAACATCAGTAAAGCCCATATCTTCAAACATCTTTCTGAGATCAGCCATAACTATCTTACGCTTACCTCCAATATTAATTCCTCTAAGCAGTGCAATGTATTTCATCTGTTTATAATTG
>DKJY01000011.1 GCA_002454955.1 Bacteroidales bacterium UBA6680 | reverse complement strand
TATCAAGATTGTTTGCAGCAACCGCTTGTCTTATATCTTCAAATGTTAGTCCGTAACGCGATAAAGTTTCCTGATTTACCTCTATTGCTATCTCAAGTTTTGGAGCACCACTTATTGTTATCTGTGATACCTTGCCTGAATTAAGAAGTTCATCCTCTACAATATCGGCACGCTTTTTCAGCTCTATAAGGCTCATATTGCCCGACATACTAAAAAACGCAGCAGGAGAACGGCGTTTTTGCCAATTCACAATTGGTCGGTCTGCTCCTCCCGGAAGGTTTGATATTCCGTCAACAGCATTTTTTACCTCTGTTAAAACGCCTTCTGTTTTTACATCTTTCTGTACAGTAACAATTACATTAGACATGTTCTCAACCGATGTTGAGGTTGTCTCTTTAATACCCGGTATTCCTCTAAGGGCATTTTCTATAAGTGTGGTAACACCCTCCTCCATCTGTTTTGGAGTTGCTCCGGGATAGAACACACTTACGTTTATCGTTTTCGACTCTTCTTCCGGGAATGATGATTTCATCATTGACGAATAGGAGAATATTCCTAATGACAACAGAAGCACAATCACCATTCTTCCATAGAAAGGATTATTAATAAATGCTTTTACTATTTTGCTCATTGGTTGTTTTATATTTTTGTCAGGTATACACAATATAATTCCATATCTGCTACATATGCAGCAGTTACCCCGGAATATGTACTAATCTATTACATATCTTAATGCACAATCCGGGTTAAAAAATATTTGTAGTTCCTTATTATATTAAATATCTGAGATCTTTGTAAGGCAACGCAATACCTGCTTAATTAGTTTTTAACCTCTATTGGGCTAACCTTATCGCCAGCATTAATATTTATAAACGACTCTGATACAACCATAGTACCATCAGCTATACCTCTTATTATAACATCATCGTCGCCAATACGCATTATATCAGGAACAATTTGGTTAAGTATACCATCTTTAATTGTATATAGCATTCCGTTTTTATCAATAGACTCACGCGGCAATACAACACCTTTATCATTGCTCTGTACATTAAAGTTTGCTTTAATATACTCGCCTTTCATTAGGTCAGTAGTATTAACCTTTACAAATACAGATACCATTTGGGTTTGTGTGTCAACAAAACCTGCAATACGAGATATTTTACCTACAGTATTAACGCCGTTGTTATTCATGATACGACAATTATCGCCCACCTTTACAAGTTTACGATCCTGAACATTTACAGGGACATCAATCTCAAGCATATCTGTACGAATAATCTTACCTAGCATAGCTCCTGGATTAGCAACAGCACCAACCTCTGCGGTACACTCTACTATTGATCCGTTAAATGGAGCTCTTATAGTATGCTTAGAGTATGTTATCTCTTGCTGTACTATATTAAAATAGTCTGTAAGGATATTTCTTGATGCCATAAATACCTTCTCCTTATCTGTTTCAAATTCCGGAAACTCTGGTAGTTTTTTATTCAAATCTATAGCACCAAAGAACTTCTGCCATTTTGGGAATTGCTCAGGAAAGTCTATTTCAATATCTGGTAATATCTTAGACATATTAGTAAGCAGTCCGCTTTTTGCAGATTTTAACGATGCCAATGATTTAGCATCTTCAATACGCAACAACACATCACCTTTTCTGAAGTTCTCTCCCATCTTAAATGTTACATTACCACGTTTTATAAGTCCGTTAACCTCTGACGATACTGTTACAATCTCGCTGCTTAACACTCGACCTGTATAACTAAACTGATATTCAATATCAGTATTGGCAGCTTTCTTTACCTTCAGGTACTTTACAATCTCTTTGTTCTCCTCTTTAGGAGGCATCTTTTTGCTCCCTATAAGTACATTCATACTAAATAATCCTACAATCAGGATTCCGAAAAAAAGAGCTAACTGAATTAATCTTGATCTCTTCATCTGTTCATTTTTTGTTTTTCAACGGCCAGATGCAACTTTCCTTCTGCATTTATATCTGCAATAGGAGGTTTCATCACACTACACAATTTTACTAATCTGAACGCAAAACTATATCATTATATTTTTTATATAAAATTAATTCAATAAGATAGTTATATTATTCAACTAATATTTTTTTGACATGTTTATTGAATAAAAGAGCCTATTAATTGTGTTTAATTAATGGTTTCATTGAAATTCTTTTTGTAGTAATATATCATTAATACTTTTGCTGTTGTAACACGTAATTACAGTTAATAATGAATAAGATAAAGCTTGTTAATAGCAATACATTCAGAGAATCTGTTTTCTGGATTTTTCTGGGTGCATTCTACTTTCTTTTAGGATTCAACCATTCTGTTACGTTTGGTATAGTAATATCTACGATATTAACATCCGGGCAGATTCTTGTTACTAAGGTAAATCATTACTACCTGTACCCTAAATTCTACAAAAAAGACAGTAGTCGTAAATATCTTATATATAGTATAATATTTCTGTTTTTTGTAGTATGTTTTTATACTACTATAGAGTTTATTCTTGATAAACATAAGCCACCAGAAGATGTAGAGGATGATGCTAGTTTTCTTAGATTTCTGTTTCCGTTCTTTCTAAACGGGCTTGCTTTTGGTATTGCCTTTGCAATTAGTTTAGCTATAAAACTTTATGAAAAAGAGAAAGAGAATAGCATTAAGATTAAGGAGTTGCAGAAGACACAGGTTGAGACTGAACTAAAATTTCTGAAAACACAGATAAACCCGCATTTTTTGTTCAATGCACTTAACAATATTTATACAATAAGTTATAAGGAGGATAGTCTGGCATCTCAAAAGATTCTGGACTTGTCTGATATGTTGCGTTATGTTCTGTACGATTGTAAAGGTGATTCTGTAAATATCAACAAGGAGATTGAGTATATAGAACTATTTATCAATTTTCAGCAATTAAAAACTAAAGAGTCTCAGAATATAAATCTCTCTGTTAACAATATAAGACCATTAACAACAATCTCTCCGATGATAATGATGCCTTTTATTGAGAATAGTTTTAAACATAGCAAGATTGACAAGGATAAGGATGCTTTTGTAAATATTGAAATTAAACAGAAAGATGGAGATATTTTTATAGAGGTTGTGAACAGTATTCCTAAAATGCCTCCTGCAAAGATGTTATATAACTCTAGTGGTATAGGGCTTGAAAATGTAAAAAAAAGGTTAGATTTATTATATAAAGACAGACATATTCTAGACATAATAAAAACAGAGGATAAACATATTGTAAAACTAATTATTAGATCTAATGGATCAAATAGAGGATAATATAAGATGTGTGGTTGTTGATGACGAGCATCTTGCCAGAGAGTTGCTTACTGATTATATTAGTAAAATACCTAATCTTGAACTGGTAGCTGCACTAGAGAGTCCATTAGAGCTTATGACTACAGATTTATATAAGGATGTTGATATAATGTTTTTAGATATTCAGATGCCAGATATTACAGGCATTGATTTTTTAAAAAGCCTTGCCAGACAGCCTATAGTTATATTCACAACTGCATATTCTGAATATGCTCTAGAAGGTTATGAACTTAATGTTGTGGAGTATCTTCTAAAACCAATTGCTTTTCCCCGATTTGTTAAAGCAGTAAAAAAGGCTGTAGAGATTGCCATAATAAGACGTAAAGCTATGGTATATAACACACCGGCAAAGAAGATGGAAAAAATTGAAAGTCCTCTAGATCCTGATAATAAAAACTATATAATAATTAAGGCCGATAGAAAGATAAATAAGGTTAACTATTCTGATATAATATATATTGAGGGAGCATTAGAATATGTTACATTCCATTTAAAGAATGAGAATATAACCGGTTTTTATTCTCTAAAAGAACTCGAAAAAACATTGCCAACAAACAGTTTTATGAGGGTTCACAGGTCGTATATTGTTAACACTAAGATGGTAAATGCTCTAGAAGGAAATATTTTAAAGATTGAAGGAATAAAGATTCCTATTGGAGCAAGTTATAAGAAGAAAGTGTATAAAGAGATATTTGAATAACATAAATCCTTAAAATTAAACCTTTTACTAACAACCTGTTTATAATTACTTAATATTTGAGTTTTACATTTACAGTACAATTAAAACTTAGATATTATGTATTTCGACAACAATTTACAACTAAGTATAACTGAGATCTCAGGAAGGGTGAACGAGTTATTTTATAAGAAAGAGATTGATGAGATAACTAAGAACGAAGAGAGTGAACTTGATGAATTAAGTTATCTGTATAATGAAGCTATTGGAAATCTCGATTTTGAGTATGAGCCTTTTTACTAAAAAGATAAGAAGAGAGTTGCCATTACTGGTAACTCTCTTGGTATATATTACTATCTACATTTTAGTTTTGCTATTGTTGCTTCAGGATCATCAGATTTAAAAACAGCACTTCCGGCAACTAATGCATCTGCTCCACAGTCAACAAGTTTTTGAGCATTAGAGGTATCTACACCTCCATCTATCTCAATAATTACTTGCGTCTGTTTACATTTTGCCAACTCTTTCAGCTGTTTTACTTTTGAGTATGTATTCTCAATATAGCTCTGCCCTCCAAAACCTGGATTTACAGACATTAATAATACAAGATCTATATCTGTAATAATGTCTTCAAGTAAAGCAACAGATGTATGCGGATTTAACGATACTCCTGCCTTCATTCCATGCGATTTTATATTCTGTACTGTACGGTGCAGATGTGTACATGCTTCATAGTGTACAGTCAATATCTCTGCTCCTACATCTTTAAATTGCTTTATGTATCTGTCAGGATCAACTATCATCAGATGTACATCAAGTGGTTTTTCAGCTTTTTTGTTTATAGCCTGTATTACCGGAAAGCCAAATGATATGTTTGGAACAAACACACCGTCCATAACGTCAATATGAAACCAATCAGCCTCACTGCGATTGATCATCTCAATATCCTTATTTAACTCACCAAAATTTGCCGATAACATCGACGGAGAAACAATTGCACTCATAGTGTTTTTTTTGCAAAATTAATCTAAATATCTACAACATGTAAAATATAAAAGGCTCTTTTAATATTTATTTTTTGTAATTTGCCTGTTATAATGTTAACTGTGTAAAATCATTAACATAAATTACAGATATTATACTATAAAAAGAACTGATAAAAAAAATATTTATCCGGCATTATGCTTTTTTTTATACTTTTGGCGCTCATAAACCGAAACTATAATCATGCTTAATCATAAAATAATAGCAAAAACGATATCTCTTCTCCTTATAGGAGAGGCACTCTTCATGCTAATATCAATGTTTGTTGCCCTGTACCACAAAGGCAGCGATGTTAATGCACATTTATTATCAGCAGGTATTACATGCGGTGCCGGATTACTAATTCTTTTGGTAGCTAGAAAACCATCAACATCAATTGGTAAAAGAGAAGGTTATATTATTGTTACATCGGGCTGGATTATATTTTCATTTTTTGGCTCGTTACCATTTATATTAAGTGGTGCAATACCATCTATTACTGATGCTTTCTTTGAAACTATGTCGGGTTTTACAACAACCGGCTCCTCTATACTAAACAATATAGAGGAACTTCCACATGGTATCCTTTTCTGGCGTAGTATAACTCAATGGCTAGGTGGCATGGGGTTTATTGTACTTTCACTTGCTATTCTTCCTATTCTGGGTATTGGAGGTATGCAGCTATTTGTTGCTGAGGTACCGGGACCTACACCAGATAAGATTCATCCCAGAATTAAAGAGACTGCAAGAAAGTTATGGGGTATATATATTCTGTTCACAGTTGCCGAAACTATACTTCTTTGGTTTGGAGGGATGTCTTGGTTTGATGCTGTTTGCCATTCGTTTACCACAATGGCTACAGGTGGTTACTCTACAAAACAGGATAGTATTGCACATTTTGATTCGCCATATATTCATTACGTGATTATTATATTTATGTTTATTGCAGGAATGAACTTTACTCTATCATATTTTGGATTGCATGGTAAGTTTAAACAGATATGGAAGAATGAAGAGTTCAGGTTTTACCTATTTTTTACTCTTATATTCTCTGCAATTATTGCTTCCGGATTAATCCTATTACAAAATTTTGGTATTGAACAAGGTATACGTGATGCTCTATTTCAGGTAGTTTCAATTATTACAACCACCGGGTTTGGTACAAACGATTATGAACTATGGATACCAGTATTAAGTACACTTGTTTTATTAATGATGTTCTTTGGTGGTTCCGCTGGATCTACAGGAGGAGGTGTAAAGATAGTCCGAATTGTTCTTCTTATCAAGAATGGATATTTTGAGCTTAAACGTTTAATTCATCCACAAGCTATTATCCCTGTTCGTTTAAACAAGAGAGCTGTTGATCAGAGTATTGTTCATAATGTAATTGCCTTCATTATTTTTTATCTGGTAATTTTTGCTGCAAGTGTAGTAGTTGTTACAATTATGGAACCAGATCTGGACACAGCAATAGGCGCTGTAGCAACAACATTAGGTAATATTGGTCCAGGAATCGGAAGTGTTGGCCCAACAGAAAACTTTGCTCACCTTCATGACATAACAAAATGGTTCTTATCATTCCTTATGCTTTTAGGTCGTCTTGAATTATTTACAGTATTGTTACTATTAACTCCATCATTCTGGAAAAAATAAGAGTATTAATCTATATATGTATAAGGCTATCTTTTTTTATATGATAGCCTTTTTTGTTGGATTAATGGAGGTAGTGAAGATGAAATATGCAGGGACGTACTGCTCTGTCAACGAAAATGGTTGGTATTGTATCTCTCTGGTTTCATAGCCCTTAACAGCACTGTCTCTGGTGTGATTTCAAAATCAAATTCATCCAGCTCACGGTACCACGACAGGTAATTATGAAGATATCTGGTTGCTACTCCTCTAAAACGGATCATCCAGAACTATAGATTAAACTGATATTTCCGTACATTATCTATATGTACAACATCTTTCTTTATTGTCTCCTGTTTTGATATACTCAACACTCCATGCCTTATACCACTTTCTTTTGTGTATTTCAAATACACCGCCTTATTCTGACTACAAAACAGTGTATCTTTCGTAAGAAGTCTTGACAGATCTTGTTTAATACTATCTGCACTAAACCTATGGAA
>DKJY01000003.1 GCA_002454955.1 Bacteroidales bacterium UBA6680 | reverse complement strand
CTTATCATTTACCTCAACTATACCTGATAATTTATTCGGTTTAATATTTGTAGAGTTCTTAAGAAATCTATGCCGCCATCTGAACGATGTATTTTTATGTACCCCACATTTTGATGCAGCCTCTCTAACTGTTAGTCCATTCTTAAGACATTCCGCATAAGACAACCAACGTCCTTTCTTTCGTAAGTTAGCCAAAGGAGTTCCCGTTAATGCATTAAATGTTCGCCTGCATTTTTTACACTTATAACGTTGCATATCATTTCGTATACCCCATTTCTGAAGCTTATTTGATTCACAATGCGGACAAACAATATTACGAGAATTATCATTTAGTAACCGTGCAACAAACTTAACTGAGTCACGTCTGTCTACAGCATCTTTTAGGATTGCATACCTCTTATTATCTAAACTATTTACAAGATCTATTAGTACAGAATATTCCAAGGTTTTCATAATAATCTATTTTAGTTCTTAGAGATATACGAGTACATTATAGTTAGGTTACATATATAACGCTCACATAGCACCAAAAGAAAAACCATCGCACCTATGAAAAACCCTAGTAAACAAGATAATAAAACTATTAAGACATACAACAGTAAATATTATTATCCATATTCGGTATCAAATTTTACAACAAAAGTATAGTTAAAAGTAGTCATTGTTTACGAAAAATATTAACTTCGTCTACCTTTTAAAAAACATCAGTAACCTGAAGAATGGAAAAAAATAACGATACAGATATTATAGTTGTATATTCCGGCAAATTGGACGATTCGAAGAAAGTAAACGAACTACTTCTTAACAACAAAATTGCAGCAGCAGTTAAAAACGACTCTGTAGATAAAAGTTCTCCTTGGTATTTATCAAAACACAACAAAACTTCTGCCGAAGTACAGATATATTCAAAAGATAAAGATAAAGCAATAAATATAATTGAAGAGTATCTTGAAGTTTAATCAATAAAGATTACCTAAACAACTCACAAATCAACTTATAAAACTATACTGAAAATAGTTAAGATAGATACAAATTCAATATGCAGACATCTATTAGGATTTTGTTACACAATACATATTAACCTAAGATACAATATATGTCCAAAAAGAGACCCCCATCAGGTAGTTAATCCTATCAGAGGGCCTCAAGACACCAACAAATTACTATTTATATTATTTCTCCACTTCGTCATTCTGAACAGAAGATATCATTATATCTCCGTCAGAATCTGTAATAAACAGATATGACCCAAAGCAGTTTATAACATCCTTTACTCCCGGAAGATTACTATTAATATTTTTAGATAGCAAGACATTACTATAAAATTCTTTCTCCCAAGTTATATATACATCATCTTTACGATTATCTTTCATCTGATAATCAGGATTTATCCTCATAGATAGTATCCCCTGTTTTGCCTGACCAGAATCTCCTGCACCCTTAACACCATCTCCATTCTTATGATAAGTACCAGTACCAAGTATCAGGTAATTATTGTCAGATAGCTTATAAAGTGATTTTGCACCATCAGGCTGATATGATAATCCAGGATACTCCTTGGCCCATCCACTCTCAAGATAACCAACGCCAATTTGCCAACCTATATTGTTAACATTATTATTATTTCCACTTGTCCATTGTGTACATTTAATAACCATCATTAGTCTCCTCAATATCATAAGCAACATCGCCTGAAGAGCCTCCGTATGTCTTTGTCCATAATATATCTAACGAACCCGATAACTTAATAATTCCAGCATCATTGCTTATTGAACCAACCAACAAAAACCCACCCTCAGAATCAGACTTAACCCTGTTTATCCTAGAATATTTATCGTAAATTAGTTTTTCATTTTTAACAGTTCCATCTGATACTCCAACTCTTCTGCAGGTCAAATCTCTATTAAATGATTTAGAATAGAACATGTACAGTTCATCATCCTTAACCACTCCTGAATGTACATATTCATCCTCCCCGTTATCTGCAAGTTCTGTCTTCCACTTAACAGTACCATTTGCATCAATCTTCCATGCAAAAACATCTGCAGAACCCACCAGATGGGCTAATCCTCCATTCGCATAATTAAGATCAGACGATGTTCCTATTACAATTAATCCTCCATCAGGAGTCGGAAAAGCCTCTACAGCCTTTTCTGAATCTTTGTCACCAAAACACTTCTCCCACAATATAGTACCATCAAGAGATATCTTATTTATATAAACATCATAATACCCTCCATTATAATCGCTGAAATCACTTTTCATACCATAGTCAGCCTCTGTATTACCTACAACATATACGTAATCAGTACCTTTTAATACAGATACAGCAAACTCTTTTTGTGATTTTCCTAACTTCATGTTCAAACCACTGCCAAAAGATAACTTCTTTGATCCATCATCATCCTTTTTACACGAAACGACAGCGAAAAGAGCAAGGACAAACATCACTATAATGTGCTTTGTTTTAATCCATTTCATAATTATATAGAGTTTGTTTTTTCAGTTTACAAACAGAACAATTATATTTGAACAATACACTACACTATAGTGTAGTTTTTTTGCTAATTGATGAGAAAATCTGAATTTATTAAAAAGTGGAAGGAGTTGGCTGTTTTTAATCAACAGTTCAATAAAAAGGATATTGATTATAAAATTGCCGACTCATATATAAAAGGTATTGATTCGCTTAAGTTTAACAGTAAAGGATACATATACATAGTTGACCTGTATAGTCTTAATTTCTTTTACTATTATGACCATCCCTATTTTGTTGGAACAAAAGATAATGAATACATAAATAGAAATGGATATATGTATTTTATCGACAGAGCATACCATAAAGATTACGAGCTTATTCTCAACGCAATGAAACTCATTTCCAGAACCCATTTTATTAAACCCGATATAAACAAAGTCATATCGTTTGACGTGAACATTGTTATAAATAAAGAAAATATTGAGCTGATGACTCTAAAAACAAAAATCCTTGAACTTGACAAATCAGGAAAAATATGGTTAGTATTAGTGTCATCAGAAAAATCAGGAAACAAAAAATCAGGAAACTTTACTATTACTGATAGTTCAACAAATAAAACTTCATATTATGACTCAAAAAGCTTAACAAAAAAAGACCCCAAAAGCAAGACCTTAACCAAAAGAGAATTAGAGGTATTAGAACTAATTACATCAGGATACAAAGAATCTGAGATTGCAAAAAAACTATTCATCTCCATAAACACTGTAAAATATCACAAGAAGAATCTGTTTAGTAAATACAATATCAGAAATTCAGCAGAACTCATAAGCTTTGCTATAAACAATAAAATTATTGAGTAAACAAACAGTTATTTAAAAATAAGAACCTGCCTATCACCATTACTTGTGGCATATCCTCTAAACATCCCTGGTGTATTAAAGGTCATACATATATTTAAATCTTTATCAATACCTATTACACCTCCACTACCATTTACCGATTTTAATTTCTGATTTATTACTATATCTGCTGCCTCTTTTAACGATACTCCTTTATACTCCATTAGTGCAGATATATCATGAGCTACCGTATATCTAATAAAATACTCACCGTGACCTGTTGCTGAGATACCACATGTATTATTATTTGCATATGTTCCGGCACCAATAATCGGAGAATCACCTACTCTTCCGTAGCGTTTATTGGTCATCCCACCTGTTGATGTTCCGGCAACAATATTTCCATGTATATCAACAGCTACACATCCAACTGTTCCATATTTATCCTTTTTCTGTTTCTCAATAATATGCTGAAGAGACTCCCATCTCTTGCGTGTGTAGAAATATGTTTTATCAACAATAATAAGCCCATGATCCTCTGCAAACTTTTCAGCACCTCTCCCAGACAACATAACATGCTCAGATCTTATCATAACTGTGCGTGCAGCCGATATAGGGTTCTTGATAGTTTGCACACCAGAAACTGCTCCGGCATTTAATGTCTTTCCATCCATAATAGAGGCATCCATCTCATTTAATCCATCATGAGTAAATACAGATCCCTTTCCGGCATTAAACAGAGGTGAGTCCTCAAGTATATGTATAGCAGCCTCAACTGCATCAATACTTTTACCACCCTTCTCAAGTATCACAATTCCTGCATCAAGTGCCTCTTCTAATTTATTATTATACTCCGCTATTAATGAATCGGGAATATTCTCTTTAACAATATTTCCTGCTCCTCCATGTATTACAATTCCATATTTGGAATCTTTCTCTACATTATCTGAACTAGTATTACACGATATAAACAATAAAACAGATAAAATATTTAAAACTACTATGCGCATAACAGATATATTTATTTAACCCCACCAATATAAATAATTTATATCTCTATTAAAAACAAAAGGTTGCCAGCTTAACAGGCAACCTTATTAAAATATATTATAATTAATCAGGTCTCTATTTCAACATCTTTATTCTGTCAACTAGCATCGATAACCTATCAATCGTAACATGATCCATAACTACAATCTTATACCATCTTGGTTTATCATGATTATCCGGAACCAACCAAAAATCTTTAGCAATCTCATCAGGAATCTGTTCTGCTTTTATAGTAATAAGATTAGATTGTGGATGTCGGTAATACTCTATACCAAGTGTTTTCAACTCATTACACATCCAGTCGGTACGCTTTTGTAGAATAAATATCTTCTCCTGCCATCCAAACGGTCCATGTGTCATCAGTATCATCCAAACTGCAATAGCATTTGCTCCCGATCTTGATCCTATAAGGGTATAATCCTCTCCTTCAACATATTTTGCAGCATCAGTATTTGCATACTGCATAAATCCTTTACGTATTAAGAATATACCAGTTCCATATGGAGCCTGTGCCATTTTATGTGCATCAAGAGTAAATGAACTTATTTCTGAGTTACTAAAATCATATGCATGTGATTCTATTGTAAAAGGATAGTAAAACCCTCCAAAGGCGCCATCAACATGTATCTTATAATTACAGCTCTCTGCTTTTAAAGCATCAATATATCGTTCAATATGATCTACCGATCCAAACATTGTAGTCATCATATTTGCTACAACAATAAAGTATTTTTTACCACTATTTTTTGCCTCCGAAATAGCAGCAGACACTAATTGCTCTGTTATCTCTCTGGTATCATTATTAACATTAACTAACTGAACATCCAGACAAAATACATTACCCGCCTTATCCATTGAGTAGTGTCTGTCTTCACTACATAATATTACAATATCGCTATTCTTTGCACCAAACTCCTTCTGAAAATAGTTTCTGTATATCCATATAGCTTGCATATTAGCCTCAGTACCACCTGATGCAACATAACCATCGCAGCTATCCGGTTCAGCTTTTAACATATCTGTAGAACAAATGTCAATCAACTCTTTCTCAATTGCATGTGTTCCTCTAAAAAAACTCTCAGAAGCATCAAGTGTATGACAACCAATATGATTAGGATTTGATATCATTGTAGATAAAAAGGGTGCATCTTTCAAGAAGTCTGCATTGCTATAAAAAACCCTGTCATCCAGATTAGATCCAGGTACTCCAAGTATTGATTCAGTATGATAATTAACATTTTGCGAAAGAGCTTCAAAAACACGTTTGTTTATTTGCTCTTTAGATAGCTTATTCCAGGTATTCATTGTTTAATTTTTATAGTTATGTGCTGCCTAGCCTATACACAGCATCTGCTACAAAATTAATCTAAGCAATTAACATTAGCTAATACCATTTGCTAATGTTTATCAAATAAAAATTATGCTTCGTAACAAAGAAACAGTCTCAACCATTAATAACTCAATTCATATATTAACTATACCATTATAGTAAGCTATAAGCTGCACATATAGCGAATCTTTATTACATATAATGCATACAAAAAGGGTACACTCAAAATGTACCCTTTTCTTTATCCAAATACTAAACCTTCTTAAAGAACCTCATCTAGTTCTTTACACACTCATAGATATTTAATTTATTATCAGTTAGTACTATTAATCTCTTATTATGTAAACACATACCCTTTATTATCTCTTTGCTATAAAAGCTTACATTACCTCTCTTTATTCCGGTATCTTTATCAAAAATTATAACACCTCTGGTTATATCATCTGCAACCCATATATCATTATCGTCAACAAGTAAACCCAATGAGATAAAACTACTCTGCACCTTCAGAACAGACTTATCATTAACAGGATCAACTGTAAACACCAAACCTCTTGCAGAGTACCATATAGTATCATTACTGCAATATATACTAGAAGGTGCAAATATCGATGGGCTTTTCGACATATAAACCACCTCCCCATTCTGTGGGTTAATCTTTATAATATTATTCTCATCTCCCGAAACCGATAACCATAAATTCCTGCCATCGTGTGCTATACTATAAACATCAGAGTTATCATCAGTTAATATATCTGAGTACACAAAGCTTCTTAATGTCTCTTTTGTATCAATATTATAATAAATAAGCTCAAACTTATTACTATCAACATCCTTATTCACAATCCACAGGTTATAAGTATCAGATGTTACTGCAACCGGGTTACTGTACACAATATCCTCACTTGCAAGCAGATCTACATTATACAACGATTCATTATTACCATCGGTAAAATAGTCATCATCCTTACTACAAGAGATAAATAACATACTAACGGCTAGTACTCCCAATAATAATCCCAGTTTTTGCATCAGAATATCTTTTGCTACAGTTACTAATTAATACAATATTTAAACGCTTTAAATACAACAAACACCTTGCCATATTTTATTTAAAACATTAATAAATCATTCTTTAAATTTGAATATACTGGTATATAAAAAATTAGTCCTCCGATAACCAAGGAGGACTAACTAAAGGTTTAATTACCTTAACCTAACTTTTAAGAATTGAATATTGTAAACCAGATTATTTAACTACAACCTTAATATGTTCAGTATTAGAACCATTTATAACCCTTAATATATAAATTCCTGTTTCTGAAACATTAATAGGCGTTCTGTCTTCTGTTATTAAACCATTCTGAATTACTTTTCCGTTAATATCAGTTAAATACCATCTGCCACTAGCTACACCTTCTGTGATTAATGCAAATGTACCATCTGACGGATTAGGATAAACTGCTACAGATATCTTCTCTGTATCGCCAATTGCTGTTGATACCTTCTCTGTTCTTACCGTTACTTTGTTTGAAGCCTCAGAAGTACCTTGTGGTTCATTATAAACTGCTACAACATGATACTCATAACTTCCTGCAACGTTTCCTAATTTATCTGTATATGTAGCGGTATTTAAACCTTCTGCTACCTTATTATTATCTTTGTAAACAGTGTAAGATACAAAAGTCTCATATGTGTTCTTATTAACATCATTCCAAGTAAGTGTTACATCATTTGTACTCTTATCAAGATTTGCAACCAGATTCTGCGGTGCGTCAAAATCAGGTACCTCTACCTCTACTGTTACACTATTTGATGCTCCTGAGAATGCTTCAGGATTTTCATACACAGCCTTAACAAAATACTCATATACTGCATCCCCCTCATCAAGCTGATCAACATAGGTTGTATTTTCGTTTCTTGCTATCTCTGTTCCATCTCTGAATATTGCAAACGATATAAAATCACCTCTAGTAGATCTACTGGTTGTAATAGAGTTACTAATTTTCACATCATCAACCATCAACTGGAAACCATCTGCAAACTCATAAACAAATGCTACCTTAATCCTCTTTCCGGTATACTTAACCAGATCAATAACTACAGCCGATTCATACATATTAGGATCATCTCCCTCTGTATAGAACAACTCTTGATTCCATTTACCATCAGCATATACCATAACCCTGAAGTTTGTGCTATAAACATTTCCATCATTAGCCACTCCATTCTTATACCACAACCAGAACGATAGCTTATCGTTATGACTAACATTTATTGAGGGTGTTATTAACCAGTTAAAATCTTTTACCTTATATGTGATCCCGGCAGAATAACTACCTGAGTGTATATACTCTGGTTTCGCTGCCCCAAAGCTATTTACATCAATATGAATCCACTTCTTGTAATCATCTGGATGTTCAGTATGCTCTCCATCAATCTCTTTACTATACATTATCGCCCAATTTGCAGGAGGCCATGTATTACCTTCAAAACCTTCGTCCAGTTTTACAACCTCGCCAATACCATTTCCGTTACCATCCCATGATAATGTAACCTTACGTGTTTCTTTATCAAGAGTTGCACTTAAATCTTTAGGTGCTGAAACCGATAAATCCTTAACATTAACAATATTCTCATATGTATTTGTCCCCTCTCCTATGCTGTTTCTTGCCATAAGAGTAACACTATAACTTCCTGTAGCTGTAAATTTGATCTCTATACTCTCTGAATCCTCATCTGTTCCATTTAAAAACTCATAAGTATCTGGAGTAATAGTCCATTTACGCTCAGTTACAGGAGGGTTAACAGGGGTTGCATCAAATAGCTTAATGCTCTCTGTAATATTTATATTATTTAATCCTGAATAACCTATTACAGGCGAAGGTTTTTTCTTTGGTAAAGGATTCTCATACATCTTAAGATAATCATCCCACTTTGTCTCAGATATTTTAAGATACTTACTAGCATCAAGATAGAAATCTGCATTCTCAGACGATGAAATACTGTAAGGCATCCACATCTTTAATCCGGTTGCCCTCGGGTGACCATTCTCACGGAACTGAACAATACTGTTATTATAAGCTGTTTGCAATGCAATTAGCTTATCTTTTACAACTGCAGGTAACTTATCAGTATTCAAATACTTCAGATAATCACCAAAATCTCTGTGTTCAGAATATTTATTACCATCAGAGAACCAAGCCTTATTTCTTGCAGTTGTAACCTGTGTTTTAATATCACGCATCTCTATTGATGCAGCCTCTGCAAATGCATTAAGTGCAGGAATAAACTCACTATTAAATTTATCAGTACGTATTGCAGCTTGTGTAGTACTACGTGTACCCTGAGATCCGTTATCATATGACTCATCAAACTTAACTACAATATTATCTGCAAACTCATAAACATCTACAACACCATTATTATCATTAAGCATCTTCATCTGCCCTTCGTAGTCCCAACCATCACCTGGCTCTGTTCTCTCAGATGCAATTACAACCTTTGTATAATCCTTTATATCATAAACTGTCTCAACCTGTCCTAAAAGACAAACATCAAAACCAAATATATCAAACCCCTGACCATCAACAGCCTTAAATGCTTCAAGAGCTTTTCTAAGTTCCCATACCTTAATCTCTCCACATGCCGATCTCAGATCCTTCTCTCCTTCTCTGAATATTCCCGATCCATGATCCCATACATTACATCCATAATGATTTGCCGGATAATTAAGTTTAGTCCATAGTATAAACTCCTTAAGTGTCTTCCAGTCATTCATATTCAGACCTGCATTCATATGCGTACTAACTCTCTCAGATATTATCTTGGTATTCATTCCTTCGCCATCCTTTCTAACGTAGTATATACCATCCTTTGAGTCGTTATTACAATCATAAAGAACTACATAGTTAACCTTATCCTCTATTGAGCCAAGAACCTCAAGTTCATTTATATCTTTATTACCATTAAGCCCTGTTCCATCTTCATACAGGTATATCATATATGTCCACTCAGCACTTCCGCACTCAGCACTCATATTAAGCTTATAAGGATTCTCCTCTGCGTTGCTGTTTACTGTTAATTCTGCCTCATCAGGAGTAGTTGTTTCTGTTGCCGATGTATATATTAACTCTAACTTAATATACTCATTAGATTTAAGGGTCACATTGTTTATAGCATCACCTTTAATAACAAACTTATCGTTACTAAGTGTCACATCAGATACATCAACATCTTCATTTCCTATGTTATGAATTATCATCTCATATTCTCTTGGCATATTTGGCTTTGTAATCCCTAAATCTACAGTCTCTCCGCTATCAAATTTAAGTCCGTTATATCTGACAGTAAGATGTTTCCCCTCATTTGCAGTAACAACAACATTATCTATTCCTAAACCATTAGACACCTTCTTCTCATTTGAATATACAAAAGCAAACTGATACCCATTAGCCAATACCACATCTGGTAATGTAACACTAACACTTGTCCAGTTAGAACTATGTCCAAGAACCTTAAGCACCTTCCAATCAGCTGTAGGATTGGCTCTGCAAATAATATACGCTAGCTCTATCTCCGAAAAATAGTCAAACTCTAAGAATGCTCTTCCTACATCTTCCAGATTAAATGCAGAGAAACACATTGTATCTCTTACAAGAGGATACCCATAGCTACCTCTCTTTAGAGCAGATGTATTTACACCAATATATTTTCCGTTATGGTCAGGAAAATTAAATGTCTCGTTACTAAAATAATCAGTTGCGCCTACCGTAAACGAGTAATCATCATCACTCAAAATCCAATCGGTATGATCCGCCTCAAAATCCTGACTATAAGGTAGCGGTGCAACATTATATACTTTTGCTGTAGATATATTACTTGGATACGACTCCTTATCAGAACTATTTACTACAGTTATAAAATAGTCATATTTCCCTGTACTTAGATTTTCATCTGTCCACTCTGTATATTCATCACTATCTACTGAATGAACCATAACATTGTTACGGTAAATATTAATCTTTGCAAAATCTGTTATAATACCGGCTATTGATGGCCATGTAATCTTAACACTATTATAACCGGATACTGTACTTACATCTTCAATAGGATCTATTCCTGCTGAACCAACTACTACTCTTATAAAATCCTCCTTTTTAATAGTAATATCTTCATTCAGGATAAGTGATATGTCTCTGTTTCCTAATGTTGAGTACTTAACCTTAACCTCTGTTTTATCAGATGTTGCAGGATCTGAATCAGCTCCTAGATCCCATCTTAACGATGAGTAATATCCTTTAATATTTGCCTTTAATGTAACCTCTTCGTCAATACCAACAATACCCTTATCAACCTTTATATTTACCTTTGGATCTTTGGTCTCTACATCTATAATATCACGTAATGATTCTCCTGTATTGTATATAGCAGCAACAGAACACTTATACGTTCCTATATCAGCCTTATCAATAGTATATTCTCGTACATCTGCACCAACAGTTACAATTGTATTATTAGCAAATACCTTAAATCCTTCCAGAATTGCTCCAGATCTGTTTACACCATTACTCTCAGCTGTAGTATTATTAATTATGCTCTCTCCTACAGATCTCTTTGCCTCTTCAAACAACATTGGCATAAAGTCAATATCAGAGACCTTAGATACTGTAGTAGCAGACTTATCACCAATATTTACATTATCAATGGCCATATTATAACCATCAGTATATGTCTGTACAAAAGCAATCTTAATAGCTTTTCCTGCATATGCAGAAAGATCTAATTTAACCTTCTCGGTCATCGGATTAGATTCCGATGTACTATTGTAGTTCTTAATACTAGTCCATTTTGAATCTGAATATACCATTATATCCATCTCGCTAAGACTATTACCATTAAGGAAGAACAGATCAAAACTTAACTCTTTTGAATCATGTATAGTAACCTCTGGTGTTATTAACCAGTTACAATTCTGAGCTTGGTAAGGAACTATTGCAGAGAACTGTCCCGATCCCAGATATAAATCATTTCTGTTTAAAGACCATGTTGTTGGGTTTGGTGTTGTGATGTCTTGAGGCCCTGAATTTATATCTGTTGATGTTTTAATCTGCCAACCTGCTGGTGGAAATAATCCCTGTTCAAAATCCTCAGGGCTTCTAAGTACAGGAGTATCGTCTGGTGCATGCCAGAACATCTGAATCTTTCTGTTATTATTTATTGCATTATAGTATGCAGGCTTAGCTACCTGATCAGTTACAGGTCTGTCTGTTATATAAACAGTATAATCCTCAACCTCTCCACCGGCTGTTAACTCAGGAGTACATGCAGTAAACAACATTATTCTGGCACATGTAATACGCATACGTGTATTCCCTAAAAAAGCATCATCAGGAACTGTTAACGATACCGTTGCATTCTCTGTTCCCGGATTTTTAACCAGTGTCTTCTCTGACTCTTCAAACTCAAAGTTCCTGTTCCAGTCAACCCAAACAAAAACAAAAGCACCCATACCGTACTTTGTGGTTATACTTAAATCAAAACTATCTCCTCTCTTAAAGGCAGAATATTTATCTGTATAATCCTTATACCTGTAATTATACGTGCTATTATTTACTGTTCCGTATGTAACATTTTTCAAATATGGTGCTCTGGACACATATTTTCCCTTACTCTCGCAATATGTTCCGGTTTGTGCCTTTGATGCAACATGTATACCAAATACAATAAGCGTTAATAAGATTGTCTTTATAAATATATCTCTTTTCATTATTACTCTTTTTAAATTTATTAAAAGCGTTGCACTACAAACAGATACAACTTACTACAGCTATCACATTATCCTATAGCCATATCTTTTCTGTTTAAAGAAGAGCTGCAGTAAGCATACAGCCCTTCTTTATGTTATCGAAACATTTGAAAAGTACTATTGCAAATATTCCACTATATTTAATGGGGTAATTCTATTTTACTACAACCTTTAAAACCTTAATACTGTTACCACACACTATCTTAAGCATATAAACACCACTACTCTCTGTATTAATTGTTGATATACTATCGTTAACAACACCACTATTTATCAGTTTGCCGTTAACATCTATCAAATACCAAGCAGCCTGTTCTAAGCTATTCACTTTTAGTCTGAATGTTCCGCTATTAGGGTTCGGGAATACAGTAACATCAATATCTTCTGAGTTATCAACAGACGTACCCCCCGATTTTACAGCCTTAATCTCTACTACATTAGATGGATCTGATTCACCATCAGGATCGCTGTATACTGCTGTAACATGATATCTGTATGTTGCATCAGCATTCTCAAGTGTCTCTGTAAACACCAATTCAGAAATCTCTGATACCTCGCTATTGTCTCTGAACACCTTATATGAGGTAATTCCTGTAATATCAGAAGGTTTAGCCCACGATGCAGATATCTTTTTGGTTCTATTATCAAAATCAACCACCAAATTAACAGGCGCCTCAAATACCTTATTGTTAACTGTAATTTGCTCTGTTAATGTTCCCGTACCAACTGCATTGGTCACCAATAATTCAACAGAGTAGTCTCCCGCTTCTCTGAATATTACCTGTATACTCTCTGCTGTTTCAGAACCTGAAGCAAACTCATATGTATCCGGGGTTATCTTCCACATTCTGGCAGTTGCAGCTGGCGTACTCTCTGTAGCATCAATAAATACAAATCCCTTTCCTGCACTTATAGTTGCATTATTATTATATGACACCACCGGCGATGGCTTAGCAAGAGCTGTTGTTGTAACAGATACCTTATCAGATGCTGCTGTCTCAAAATTAGGGTTATCATATATTGCTTTTACACAATACTCATATGTAGCAGCACTGTTTCCTAGTTCATCAACATAAAACTGATCAGAAACCTCTGCAATCATCTGCTCTCCTCTAAACACCTTATATGCTACAGGTGTAAATGCCGACTCTGTATCGGAACTCCTTGTCCATGTTAATTTATAGTGATTTAGTTCCCCTTGCTTCTCTGCTTTAAGATCTCCCGGAGGTAACAGACCAGGATTTTCCACCACATTCATTATAACTCTGATAAAACCATATCCGCCATTAGACTCTATTCTAAACTTTGTCTCAAACTTATCTCCGGCTTTAAGCGTCATTGCATCATATACCAGATTCTGTTTTACCTTATCTCCGGTATTAACAGAACCATTACCACCAACAACACCTAACCACGGAGCTGCATTTGACAGAACAACCTTATAGTCTAATGTTCCGCCACCTCTATTAATAATGTTCATAGGAACCGATACTGTAGTACCCTCTACAACATTAACTGTTACCACACCATGATCTACATCCAGATACGGTGTTTTATTAAAATCTATCTCTACAACACCTCTGTTATCTGTTCCCAGATAGGCCTTCTTACCTTTAAAATACATTCTGGATACACTGTTATCAGGTAACCCTGAGAATGTACTAAAAAGTAAGAAAAACTCCTTCTTCTCATCAAATGACATAATTCCTGCCGATGTCATTACTGTTGCATTAGAGGCAAACCATACAGTCCCCTCCTCTTTATTATATCCCATTCTGCCAACAAATTCAAATGGTATGGCTGAGTTATCTTTTTTATACTGTTTAACAATCTTATAATCCTTATCGTACTTAACAAGCCCCTCAGGCTTCTCATAACTACCAGACCATATATAGTTATCCTTATCAATAGCTACATCAAACGATGTTATTGCCGGAGTCTCTATAAGATCTGTACCATCAAACTTTACAAATCCTTTCTTAGATGACAAAAAACCTATCTCATCACTCTCGCTAACCATAATGGTTGGGAAAGTTCTTTTTATCTTCTTCCCAAATAAATCTTTATCATAAAGTTTCCACTTCATACCATAGGTATCAAGTTTATAGAAATATGAATACACACCATTACTACCTACAAACCAAAGATTCCCTTTAGAATCTTTCTCCATATCTAATAGGTTATAATATTTTAAATCTACTCCTGACTCATACAGAGTCCAGTCTTCGCCATCAAATTTAAATACACCTGCATTGCCGCAGGCCCAGATGTTTCCATCATCTCCTTTTAGTATATCATACACCCATATGTAATCCCATTCAGAACCCATATCTGTATAATGAAAATGCTCCCAGCTTTCGCCATCAAAACGAGAGCATCCGTGAGCATTACCTATCCATATATAGCCATCTATCTCTTTAATACATGAAATTGAGTTATCGTGTATCCCAACATTATCCATATTGTATATGGAGACCTGCTGCGTATACCCGGAAACGGATATAAGAAATGCAAATAATAGTAAATAAAATTTCTTCATGATTTGATAATGTTTAAGTTAAAATTCTGTGATCACCCAAACATATAAATCAAAAAAATGAAAGCTTATTATTGGTACTTAGATTAATCGCAGCATACTAAGAAACCATCTGTACATAATCACAACATTAACCATAAAGCATTATATACAACCCCATTACACAAACACTATATATTCTTCACAAATGTGGTAAGGCTAATATTGCTATCCTGTATACCAAGTTTTTTTCGTAATCTAGATCGTGCCGTATCAATACCTCCGGGCGACATATGAGTTATTGCTGAGATCTCTTTTGTAGTCATATTCATTCTAAGAAATGCAGATAGCCTCACCTCAGCCGTTGAAAGATCAGGATACTTTGTGTTTAGATTATCATAGAAATCTTTCTGCACCTCCTTAAATCTAATATCAAACTCCGTCCAGATATCCTCTTTTGTATTCTTCTTAAGATCATCTACCAACTCTTGTAACCTCTTCTGATTACTAACTTTAAGATATTTGCAGAGATTAAGCAGATCCTGCGTTACCCTGTGTATAAACTCATTCTTCTCTGTTACATGCATTATATGGCTTGTAAGCTCATGATTTTTAGACATCAACTTATTCTCTAACAGTTCACGTTCTTTATCATGAATATCTTTCTGCTGCAACAATCTTTCTGATGACTGTTTACGCATATATCTGTAACGCTTTGCAAGAAGAAGTATAACCAACAAAAACAGTATAAAAGCAACCCCGGATATTACCATAAGTTTATTAAAAGCCGATAATTTAGTCTCCTTTAACTCATTCTCTTTTTTTAACAACTCAATCTCTGTCTGTAACTTCTCAGACTCATATTTGTTCTGCATATCAAGAACACGTTTCATTACAAACTCGTTAAGTAATGAGTCTTTACTCTCTATATGTATATCAATAAATTCAAGAGCTTTACTCAGGTTATTGTTCTTTCTGTAATAGTCACTTATCTTCTTTGATATAACCTTAATATCCTCTAACTTATCACTGCCCTTAGCTATATTATAACCCTTAATATAAAAACCTATTGCCTTCTTATCATTACCCAATAACAGATATTCATCGCCCATATTTGAGTACAAATTAGGATTTCGTCTGGCATACTCAAGTGTCATTGCCTCCTCAAAATATTCAATAGCCTGCTTATGATTGCCTTTTGCTCCTGTTATCTCTCCTAAATTATTTAATATTAACGAAATTAACGACTCGTTATTAAGCTCTCTTGCAAGCAATAAAGCTTTCTTGTAAACACTCTCTGTATCCTCAATCTTTCCCTGACTATATAGTACACTTCCTATATTATTATATGCTCTTACAAGACCAACCTTATCACCAAGTCCTCTTTTTTGTTCAGATGCCTTAACAAAATAGCTAAGAGCCTTCTCAAAATCCTTAATCCTAAAATAGATAGTACCAAGATTTATGTTTATCTGCGATGATACAAATACATCCTTATTCTCATCAATTAATTCAGTACCAGCCAACAGGTTAGATATCGACTTATCATATTCTCCAACAGAGAAGTATGCTGTTCCTAACAGATTATATATATGCGCCTTCAGACTACTGTTGTCAACATCTGTAAGTGCTCTGTTATAATATCTGCTAGCCTTATAATTATCATCCAGCAGACTATATGAGTATCCTAAATCTAACAATATCCTTGCCTTCTCATCGCCAGTTCCGCTCTTCTGATAAAAGTCATACGACTTATTAAGATACATAAAGCCATTTACAGAATCAAGACGCTCCATATAAAGGTTACCGATAAGCATGTTAATATATGCTATCCTTCGGTAGTCGCTACTCTTCTCTGCTGTAATAAGCGAATTGTGAAGATAGAAGAGACGCTGTTCAAAATCAGATGTAAAATGTGGTTGCGATAACCTGCATAGCAGATCAATTCTGGTTGTGTCATCAATATTAGTATCAAGAAGATCTATTATACTATCCTTTGTACTCTGAATATTTGCAAATAGTGTACACAACGTAATAATGTTAACTAAAATCAGGGTAAATGTTCTTGCCAATAGACGTTTCATATATAGAGTTTTAGATTCCAACACTTACATATAACATGCCACATCTGCACCATTGTAACGTTTAGTAATGAGACAAGTATCATAAGCTACTGCTTGGGTTCATGACAATAATAGTAAAAATAATTGTTTATAATTCCCGATTGCAGATATCAGCAACTAAACTAATAGCAATAAATACTCAGCAATACAACCATATGCAGGCTCTGTATTGATATATTTCACCTTTTGATCCATTTTAGTTAAACACAGATTTAATATACAAAATCATATTATCTGTTAACAACCATCTTAATCAAGCAATCTTTAGCTCCATATCTGTCTGAGAGAATTACAATACTATAACCTTCAACATCTATAGTATATCCTTTATTTATCTCACTACTATAAAAACTTCTTTCGCAAACAGTATCATTAACCTTTAGTAACAGCGTATAACTAACATCCTCAGAATCATACTCACCTGATTCATTCTCTGACCATTCATGAATAGAGTCAATAATCTCAATATGCAAATCATCTATACTAACAGTACCCAAACTACTATTCATAACAAATGATTTTCCGAATTTAGATTTCTCTATAACAAGATTATAATCACTATCTAAAACCTCTAGTGTAAGAAAATAGTTCCTGTAAATTCTACTATAATATACCGGGCTACTACTATCGTTATCAACATAAAAGCTGGCTATTACTTTACCATGATTCATTATAGCTACAGATACATCTCCAACCAGATGAGCTGCTGAATCATCGCCATATACATAAAGATTTGCCTGCAAATTTAAATCGCCATAATTAACTGTATTACCGTTACCCTGAACCAATGGCACTCTCTTCATAATTAACTCTCCTCTACACTCACTATATAAACCAGACACCACTAACAACACAAATACTAATCCTGAAACTGCCCTCATCTTTATATTAACATCGTAAATAGAAGCTACAATTTAATAATCTTTTACCACTTTATCTAAATATCGTTTTATACCTTTAAGGAATCTGGGTAAGGTACTACTCTCATATACAACATTATCAACAACCGATTTAAGCCTTAGTTTACAACTATAGTCAAGATCTTTAATACTAAAACCTCTCTTGTTAATAAGCCTCTTAAGAATATTTACTAAGCTATTATCACATATGCTCTATACACTCCTTATCCAAATCAGATGGATTATCCTTAAAATACAAGTGTCGTCCGGCTCTTACCATATCATTAATGTACAGTTCTGAAATCTTGTTATGAATCTACTGTACTTAGGAGTAGTGCTCAAAAGCCCCTTAGTAAACACTTATAACTCTTTTAATATCATCACGTCGCAAATACCTATCTGCACGTTCAATAACTCTTAAATTTCTTACATCCATAACATACACATCACAAACATCATCTATTAAAACAATCTATATGAATAGGAAACGAAACTTTAACAGCCACACTATTTCCATTGATTCTACCAGGAATTAACTTTGGCATATCATTCAGAATACTATCTATCTTCAACTCCATATTCCTTATTGCTGCTCCTTCATAAGCCAATCCATCTTCACAATACACAGAGTTTACACAAATAACCCTATCTGTTATTATGCTGTCAACCTCAATTATAAAATCAACATAGGCTCTAAAAGCACAACAAGAGTCTACTAAAAAAAGCTGACTACTAAGATATGAAGATATAGATTCTCCACTGACAAGTACTGGCATCTCTTCAGTAACAAAAAAGATCTCCCTATTTACAGTATCTCCCACACATCTATTAGAAACAGAGTCAATATCAGAACCTATCTGTCCGAATATGGTAATTGGTAGAAACAGTAGAATTAATAAAACATACCTCATAGTTATCAGTATTAAACCACCTATTGACTTATAACTTCTCTATCTAAAATAAATATCAGTCTATCTCTAAATACTTTATCATACTTTGGTAACTTAACCTCCCCATTTGATGTAACAATAATTATCCTTTTATACTGATACCTATAGCTGACAATATCATCAAAACAGATACTCTTATCATTAAAGCTTATATTCCAGATACCTCTGCCATCACAAAACAAGAAGTTTATATCCGAATCCTTATACAGCAACCACCCAACAGATACATAAATATTAACATATAATATCATTAGGTTGTCATAATTCTCTAAGTATCCTATTACTGCAAACAGACTCCAAACAATTAACATCCAAGTCCAAAACTTCTTATTAATCTTTACTTCTGAATTTAACCTAATCTTTTTGCCATAATTTATATGTGATACAGATTTGTCTTCAAAATATTTAATAGCCATAAATATCACAGAAACAACCATTAGAATAATCGTAAGATAATCAAACAATACATATTCAGAGAAAATTGAAATGGTTGCTACAGCCAAAAATATTATTCTAAACGATAATATAATAAATCTAGACATCTTCATAAATGGGGTATAAATTTCACTTAATGTTAATACCACAAATGTAGTATATTATTCTCAGCTGTTATACTGCTTTTACCTCCAATTACTTACACAAACATTATCACCAGACACCCTCGCTATAACTTGTGTCTCATCAACATTCATAAACTGCATAACTATTAATTGGCTACAACAGCTTCAATCTCTATTACACAATCAGGATGATATAATGAAGCAACACCAATCAGTGAGGTAGCTGGTTTACAACCTGCATCCTTTAAACGATCAATAAGCACTTTATTTGCCTTAGTAAACTCTTGTACATTAGTTGTATAATATGTAAATCTAACAACATCAGACAGATTATAATTTGCCTCTTTCAATAATACCTCCATATTATCAAGAACCTGATTTATCTGTTTTGCCATATCCCCGGGATGCAATAAATTACCATCCTTATCAACCGATACTATACCTGCTGCATATAGTATTCTATTTGGATTTGTAACCTCATTTGACTGTACAAACCCATATTTGTCCTGCCACGTCCACGGATTAACTGTTCTTCTCTTCATTACACTCTCATTATTACTCTTATCAGTGCAGCTTGTTACTACTATAGTTAATAAACCAAATACTATCAACTGTAAAGTCATCTTTAACTTCATAATTACCTCATGTTACCTATTAACTTTTGTTTTACTCTTAAAAACAGATTGCAGCATATCCAGATTTTCTACAATTGACGCTAACTGTTTAGTATCTATAGCACTAAGCCAATCTCTGTTCCACTCATCAAAAATCGCCATACACTCATCTAATACACCTCTGCCTTTCTCTGTTACCGATAACCAGAACGAACGTTTATCCTCATCAGAAGCAGTAATTATAACAAGCTCCATATCTTGTAATTTCTTAACAACCTTTGATATATGTGCCTTCTCCAACATAAGACGATTAACAATATCTTTCTGTCGTACCTTCTCAGCTTTAGCAATCTCAAAAAATATCGAGAACTGTTGCTGATTTAAGTTATAAGGCAATAACATTCTGTCGCCATTACGCTGCAATATCCCTCCAATATTTAATAGCTTACCAATAACCACTGGAGCAAGATGCAGATTATCTTTTTTCTCTATCATCTGTTTAAATTTGTTTTTCATTGTCATATTTCAGAAAACCCTTTACTCATGCCTCACTGCGTCTCTCTTTCTATCAATTTTAGTTTCCACGGATACAAATATAGATCAAATTAGTTTCCGTAGCAACTAATTTACTATAAATCTCAACCAAAGCTGGTGCTAACTTTACTTCCTCAAAGCTGGCGCGAGCTTTACTTCCAACCAGACAATACCTGACAAACACCGCTATAACTCTTGCCAAATACCCTACAACAAAAACCGAAAAAAACTCTACTAACAACCAAATAACCAAAGCTGGCGCGAGCTTTACTTCCAACCAGGTAATACCTGACAAACACCGCTATAGCTCGTGCCAAATACCCTACAACAAATACAGAAACCAACTCTACTAACAACCAAATAACCAAGGCTGGCGCAAGCTTTACTTCCAACCAGGCAATACCTGACAAACACCGCTATAGCTCGTGCCAACAAAAAAAGCAATCTTACGATTGCTCTCTATTTTCTAACTTCTAACCTTTACCCCTAACTCTTCAAGCAGTTGTGGAGTTTCATTAAGAGCTACTTTTGCATACTCTTTAAGCATCCACCAGAGATCATTTAGCTCTGCAAACTTACTGTCGCGAAGTCTACGAACCTCCTCTGCCTGCCCCTTCTCTGTATCAACACGATTCCTCAGTTCTATCAGCGTTTTGATATTAGCTCTGTTTGTTACAATTACATCATCAGGGAACTTTCTGGCTCTCAGAAACTCAATAATATCAGGCTCCTTCTCCAACGATTTATAGAAGAGATCAACATGATAATGCCACTCATCAACTGGAAATTCCGGAATTGTCTCTGTTCTGACACGATCTGCAATATCAGGACTAAAACGAGTCTTTATACGTACAAACCATAACACCTTGTTGTACTCACTCTGACACAATATACGTTGATTCTTATACTTATCAAATGCCTGACTCTTCTCCTGTATCTCATTCTTATGATCATGATTAAGACCAATTATCTGAGAAACAAGTGATGTTCCGCCATTAACAAACTCCAGACCGACACCAATAGTCTCTAATCTGCTTAAAATCTCAGGATTCTTACTATTCTCAAATGTTGTATTTATCCTGTTCAAATCTTTTAATGACCATCTTACGGTTCTCATATCCGTAGGGTTTTTATAATTAGTACTATATTATCACTACTCAATTTACAAATAACTGATAACGATGTCAATACCTACTGATATCTATTTAATATGATCCAGATATAACTCAAACCCAGAGCAGACAAAGCAAAGTAGCCATATGCATTTTGCAATAACACAAAGAAAATTTATCACATAAACCCCTGATTGTTAAATTAGTTAACTATAACGTATATTATTATACATAAAACACATCATCAAAAAACCATCAACACACATAACGGGATTAAGATTTATATCACATAATGTAAAAGTCGGGGTGGCAAACAAGAAAGTTCTATAGGCAAAGATAAAAGTTCTGTAGCGAAACAACAGAGTTGCATCGGGAGATAGAATGGTTAGGCTTGTTACTGTTCCGGATTCAATTGCAGTTAAATAGGTTGCTTTGGCAAACTTTCAACACACATAGCGGTGATTAAGAGTTATATCACATAATACAAAAGTTGGTGTGGCAAACAAGAAAGTTCTATAGGCAAAGATAAAAGTTCTGTAGCGGAACAACAGAGTTGCATTAGGAGATAGAATGGTCTGACTTATTAACGTTCCGGATTCAATTGAGGTTAAACAGGTTGCTTTGGCAAACCATCAGCACACATAGCGGTGATTAAGAGTTATATCACATAATGCAAAAATTGGGGTGGCAAACAGAAAAGTTCTATCGGCAAAGATAAAAGTTCTGTAGCGGAATAACAGAGTTGCATCGGGAGATAGAATGGTTAGGCTTGTTACTGTTCCGGATTCAATTGCGGTTAAACAGGTTGCTTTCGTAAACTTTCAACACACATAGCGGTGATTCAGAGTTATATCACATAATATAAAAGTTAGGGTGGCAAACAGAAAAGTTCTATCGGCAAAGATAAAAGTTCTGTAGCGGAATAACAGAGTTGCATCGGGAGATAGAATGGTTAGGCTTGTTAACGTTCCGGATTCAATTGCAGTTAAATAGGTTACTTTCGTAAACTATCCACATACATAGCGGTGATTAAGAGTTATATCACATAATGTAAAAGTCGTGGTAATAAACAAGAAAGTTCTATAGGCAAAGATAAAAGTTCTGTAGCGGAACAACAGAGTTGCATCGGGAGATAGAATGGTTAGGCTTGTTACTGTTCCGGATTCAATTGAGGTTAAACAGGTTGCTTTGGCAAACTTTCAACACACATAGCGGTGATTAAGAGTTATATCACATAATATAAAAGTTAGGGTGGCAAACAAAAAAGTTATATTAGCAAAGATAAAAGTTCTGTTGCGGAACAACAGAGTTACATTAGGAGATAGAATGGTCTAACTTGTTAACGTTCCGGATTCAATTGCGGTTAAACAGGTTGCTTTGGCAAACCTTCAACACAAAGCTGACCAAAGCTGGCGCGAGCTTTACTTCCAACCAAGCAGTACCTAACTAATATCACTATAGCTCGTGCCTAATATCCTACAACAAAAACCGAAAAAAACTCTACTAACAA
>DKJY01000106.1 GCA_002454955.1 Bacteroidales bacterium UBA6680 | reverse complement strand
CATTTATAATCATCTCCGTGTGCGTGAATGACTATTCTCATGCTACGTTTCACAAAAAACGGGTAGCCTGATTAAACAATCAAACTACCCGTTATATTTAACTCTTAGAGGCGGTTAAGACTTATTCTCAAACATGTGTCTGATCTTTTTATCTGCCACTCCTTTTGTATTAATGAATACGTTAAGCTCTTTTAATCTTCTTGATTGCTTTATTTTGGCTTTAAACGGTTCTGTAACAGAGTCGCCGTTTATTAGTTTATTAAGGTTAGCAAGGTTTCTTTCCCATCTCTGTATAACCTCTTTGCTTAGTTCTCTGTTTTCTGAAGCCTGCTGTGTTGGTATCTGCTCCACTTTTATAGTCGGTTTTGCAGCCAACAGCTCCTCTAAGATGTATTTATGGTGTAGTCCTATTGTTACCAGAACTGTTTTAGCCCCATTCTGCTTTATTGCAGCCATTAGGTTCTCTGTTATTTTATTGTTTCTGGTAATCCAGTATCCGTCACTCTCCTCTCCTAATAGCTCTATTTTGGTATCGTGCTGCTCCTTAATAGCTTTATGAAAATCACCGTTACCCTGTATAAAATCAAAATAACGCTTCCAGTTATTCTGCATCATATAGGTAATGGCAAGTTTATCAATCTTGCCTCTTGCAGCATTTATTCTCTTCTTATCCTCTGCAGACATAGGTTGTTTTTTTATAGTCTCAGACAGGTTATATCTCCAGTCAACAGGGCTTACTTTAATGTTGTGTCTGTTAGCATACTCTATTACAACACTGTTCTCCGGAGGGAAATATCCTTCGTAGTCGCTGCCCAAAGCTTGGGGTGTCATCTCAATACAGATTAGATCGGGTTTTATCTTGTCTATTACGTTCTCCAGATCTTTTAGTGTGTATTCAAAATCAGCAACCAGATGGTTAGAGTGGATAGTACCCAAAACATATATCTTACTCTCGGTTTTAGGGCTTTGTCCATAAACAATTGATGTTATAGCAATAAGGACGATTAGTAGTAAAGTGTTTCTCTTCATAGTTATTATATCTTTTATTTGTTATACAAACACACATACATAATGACTGTATCTATGCATCATATGTTGCACATATATTGTGTTAAGCATAATTGTGATTGTTTTTGTTATTGGGTATCTGTATGTTCAATTGGTTCTGGTTTTAATTTTTAGTAAGATCATAAATATATAAAAACAGTAGTGATTAACCTATAGCTTTATCTGTTATATGCAGTACTATATATATTACATGCACCAAATCATTAAGGGTAAAGCGCACAAATACCAGTTGTGATATGCAAAATCAGGTATCTGTTTATTATACTCAAGGATAAGCCATACGGGATTTTAGATAGATACCTATCCTTGGTCACTCAGGTAGTATTTATCTAAAAATCCTTGTATAATATAAGATATATACCAAAATAGGGCATATTAAATTTAGTGTCTTAGAAAAAAGAGATAAAAAAGTAAAGTGTATTAAAAGTCAGGGATAACAAGATCAACTTGATAAACAATTAGTAATGACATTTAACAGTGTAATAGAAATCAGGAATAGCAGACATTTAAAGACTAAAAATCGGGGTTAATCTAAACCTAATGTTTTTATTTTTAGAATCTGGTTTTATGTTTGTTCTCCAATAAATAAAATTATCAAGAATCTGTCAAGATATTTTATGAAATTACACAGAATTAAGCGTATTTACTGCTATGCATGGAGCTATTTTTGCCGTGCAGGACTGTTTTATGCTGTCCTTGAGCTATAAAACCCCATTCTGGAGTACTTTATACCCGTGCATGGCATACCAAACCCCGTCCCAGAGGGTCTAAATGTGGTGCTTGAGGTGTTTTTTGTGACGCCAGAGTACTTCTTATATGTGCCAGAGCTAAAAAACCCGTGCTGGAGTAGTTTTTGTTATGCTGGAGTGTTGTTTCTGTGGAAAATTTATGAAACTATATTTTATCATATCCTTTAAACTAAACGATATGCTACGCATCTAACGTTAACCATAAAAATCTTAATTATGATTACTATTAATAACCTAAGCAACGTTACCTACGAGCAGTTGTTTAATGCTTTTAGTGAGGCATTTAAAGAGTACGAGATACAGCTCAATTACAATGAGTTTGTTACAATGATAACCAGACGAGGCTACAGTCCGGAGCTATCATTTGCAGCGTTTAATGATGACACTATTGTAGCCTTTACACTGAATGGTATTGGTGAGTTTAATGGTATCAGAACGGCGTATGATACCGGTACAGGAACCGTAAAGGAGTTCAGGGGTAAAGGGTTGGCTACACAGATATTTGAACACTCAATACCATACCTTAAGGAGGCTGGTGTTAAGCAGTATCTGCTTGAGGTTCTTCAGCACAACAGCAGTGCTGTGTCTGTATACAAAAAACTTGGTTTTGCGACAACACGAGAGCTCAACTATTTTATACAGGATAGCTCTGAGGTTGAGTTATACAGCAAATCTGCATCAGATGATATATCTGTTAAATCTTGTGGTATTGATACTGTAATGGAGTATGCTGAATTCTGCGATTTTATTCCGTCGTGGCAGAACAGTTTTGAGGCTATAAAGAGGCAAGCTGATAGTTTTATTGTAAATGGTGCATATATTAATAATCTACTTGTAGGGTACTCTGTTTTTGAACCTATATCTGGCGATATTACTCAGATAGCGGTAAGCAGTAAGCACAGGCGTCGTGGTATTGCATCTGCTCTTTTATCAAACATTATTGGATTAAACAGACATAGCGAGATAAAGCTTATTAATGCTGAGGATTCGTCTGAATCTACCGTTGCATTTTTGCAAAAAAACGGTATAGAGTTAAGAGGGAAACAGTTTGAGATGGTAAAGCTATTGTGATTTCAAACTAATTACATATAAATATTACAAATTATTATTTAAAATAACATTATGCATTAAAATAGATTAGCACAGGTAGTATTTGAAACTTTTTTAGGTATATATTAATCTGTTTTTAACAAAATCTGTAATGGTATAACGGTTATTAATTATAATTTCGTAATCGATAAATTAATAAATATTTGAACTATATATCTGATTATTCCCTAAATCAGACTATGTAAACATTTAAAATTATGACTGAACAAACAATTCAAATTCAACAAGAAGGTAACAATGGTATTGGAACTGCTGGTTTTATTTTAGCTTTAGTGGCACTGGTTTTTGGATGGATTCCTGTACTAGGCCAGATTGCATGGCTACTAGGACTTATTTTTAGTGCAGTAGGTATATCTAAAGCAAATAAGGTTAATAAAGGTAAAGGGTTATCAATTGCCGGATTAATAATAAGTCTTGCAGGATTAATTCTTACAATTATTCTTTTTAGTGTTGGAGCAGTGGCCTCTGCGTTTATGTAAAAACTTAAAAAACAAAAGATAACAGAACAGCACCATGTAATATGTGGTGCTGTTTCTGTTTTATGGTAGATATTATGTTTATTTACGCAGATATTTACTGTTTATTATCTTCTCAAACAGATCGGTTTTATATGCTCTGCCAATAGGCACAGTGGTATTACCTATTATTATTGTATTGGCATCTATTGCGTCTATTGCATTTGCAGATATCACATACGATTTATGAACCTGAACAAATATGGTGTCTGGCAGTACCGCTATAAGTTTGTTTAAGCCCAGATAGGTTGTATATTTTCCTTTTACCGTATGAATTAACACATAATCTTTAAGGCTTTCAATATATAGAATATCAGACAGTTTTACTTTAATCAGTTTCTTGTCTACCTTTATGTAAATAAAGTCATCAATCTTATCTGACTCCTGATTCTCAAGTTTATATAGACGTAATGCCTTTTGTGCTGAGTTAAGGAACTTGTTATATGATATTGGTTTCAGTATATAATCAACTGCATTTAGCTCAAAGCCTTCTACTGCATACTCTGAATAGGCTGTTGTAAAGATAACCATTGGGTTATAACTCAACGATTTCATCATCTCTAAACCGCTAATTTCCGGCATATTGATATCCAGGAATATCAGGTCTATCTTTGTTTCTGACATAATCTCTATTGCCTCGTATGCATTGCTACATCTACCTACAAGTGTAAGAAATGGTGTTCTGTTTACATACTCTGTCATTCCCTCAAGAGCAATTGGCTCATCATCAACAATAATACACTGCATAACAACTCTATTTTAGCTTAATAACAAGTTTGGCTTTATAGCTATTCCCATAAACCCCATAAGTATAACTATATTTATCTTTAAACTGCAACTCTAATCGTCTCTTAAGGTTACTTATTCCTAAACCTCCCTCCTTTTTTATACCATCGCTTAATTTTGGCAACGAGTTCTTTACACTCAGGTTTATTGTCTCTGAATCTGATGATAGCGATATTGATATAACACTTTTATCTCTGCCGGAACTGTGTTTAAATGCATTCTCAATTAACGGGATAAGCAGAAACGGGGGTAGCAGCATAGCCTCATCGCCAATATTATAGCTCTCCGCAAGTTGCAATCTGTGCCCCATACGTATGCGCTCAAGTTCAATATAGTTTCTGATATGTTTTACCTCTTTGTCAATCTCTATAAGATCAGTATCAGCATCGTATATCTGATACCTAAGCATATCTGATAGTTTTATTACCGTCTCCGATGCGCTATCTGAATCTCTGTGTATAAGAAAATTTATGTTGTTAAGTACATTAAACAGAAAGTGAGGATTTATCTGTGCTTTAAGGTACTTTAAACTATCCTCGGTCTGTTTCTTTTCGGCAATAATAAGTTTCTCTCTTATACCCATCTGCTCTATTATTATCCACACAGACGACAGTCCACCAACCCATATAGACAGTTCCATTGTTTCAACTATCAGGTCGGTAACTATTAACTCAAAGGTACTGTATCCTAAAAGTGTCATAAACATAATAGATGATACAAAGAGAAGTATATATAGAAGGTATCTTTTTTTATACAGAAACCGTGGTATAATAAACAGTACATTAAAATAGACAACAATCATTGTTACAACAGTAAATGTAGATGTTGGTATTATCTCCTTTGCCAAATCAGATGACTCCAGCTCACTCAACAGATTGATAAACCAAAATGCTGTCCAGAACAGTACCTGATATAATATCCTCTTTATCAAACTCTCTGATCTCATTTTTATCTAAAGTTAAACATAAATCCAAATTTAACCATTCTGGTATTATATTTAGTATCTGTATACTGAACAAAGCTGTTTTGTGTAGATGTAGATTTAAGTTTCATTGTGTTAAAGATGTCGCTAACGCCAATAATTATCTTTCCTTTACTTGCTAAGATATCTTTGCTTAATCCTAAGTCGATACCATAATATGGGTCTGTAGTATAATACAGCCCGCTCTGCTTACCTATATAACGCATATTAACCTGTACCTTAAATCCTCCTCCGGGTCTGATATTTGCCATTAGTTTGCTATACCAGTTAACTGATTTTATTGATCCTACATCTGAATTATCTTTAAAGTGTTTATTAAAGATTGTAAAATCGTTACTGATATCAAGCCAGTTGGTAATATTGTATTTCAGATATAACTCAACTCCGGTGTTACTACGTGTTGATTCATTCTCGTAAGTGGTAAGAACAACATTGTTTGGTTTAAGATCTTTCTTTGCCTGTATTACGTTGGTAGTAATTCTATGAAATAGTGTAGATGCCAGATTTATCTTTCCTCCATTAATCTCATGAGTAATCTCAAACACGTGTGCAAACTCAGGCTTCAGGTTAGGGTTACCTTTAGATAAGTTTAGTTTATTGCTATAATCGATAGTAGGATTTAACTGTTCGTATTCCGGTCTGTTTATTCGTTTAGAGTATGAGAACATTAAACCATTCTCAATACCAAACACCATAAAACCAGTTGTTAACTGAACATTAGGATATATATTCACATAGTCCTGTCCAAAATGCTCGCCTCCTTTATGATCTCCCTTACTGTTATATGCCTCAAGTCTTGCACCCAGTCCTAATTCTGCAAATCCTACCTGCCAGTTACTCACCAAAAACAGCGAGTTTTTACTCTGATTGAATGTATACTTATTATCTACGCCTGCACTGCTATTTGTTATAGTCTGATTTGCATCAAATGAGAGGTAACTTGATTCAAGTCCAGCCTTAAGTCCAACAAAATCGGTTACAGGCATTTCATAGTTAATATTTGCATCAATGCTTGAGAACTTATTATCTACAACCGATTTATCAAAATTTGCGAACCCATTATTCATGGTTTTATTAGCATTAGAAGACCACATTGTACCTTTAAAAAAGTTAACACCTACCTCTAGGCTTTTCTCTTTCTTAAACATTGAGTTATACGATAGCTCTACTCCTCCAAATGACTCTTTTGATTCTGAGTCGCCAATAATACTGCTTGTTGTTTTTGTATTATCTGTGCGGTGAGTAATGTAGTTCTGATTTATATCATTTTTCTCACGTCCTTTTTCATAGTATAGAGATAATGAAAGTTCTGAGGAGTCGCTAATTGCATATGTTGTACCTCCCATAATAAAATGTGACAAGCCATTACCATCACTCTTTGAATGGTCGGTAAGTTTCTTGTTGCCATTAATGATTGTTTTGTAGTATCGTTTAGTATTTATTTCTGATTCTCTTTTAGAGCCGTCTATACTATAGTTAATATTAAAGCCTATTTTATTGCGTTTATATTGTATTCCGGCAGTACCAGATCCTGATATTGGCAACATACTCATGTCGCCACCAATTGTTATCTCTGTGCCATTGCGTTTCTCTTTTTTTAGTATTACATTAATCATACCTCCTTCTCCGTCGGGACCATGTTCTGCGCCAGCATTCGTTATTATCTCAATCTTCTCAATGCTTGATGCAGGAATTTGTTTAAGAGCTTGTGCTGCACCTAAAAACGACAATGCTGTCTCCTTACCATTTATAAGCACAAAAACATCATCCTCGCCTCTAATACTTATCTCTCCTGCTATTCCAACCTCAACCGATGGAGCCATACTTAATATTTCAACCGCTGATCCTCCGGAGTTTACAATATCTTTCTGCACGTTTATTATTCGCTTTCCTGCTTTTGTCTCAATGTAGCTCTTCTCTGCAACAACCTCAACTTCATCAAGTTTAACAGCTGATTCTGCCAGCAAAATCTTCCCAAGATCTATTGTCTTTTCGCCTATAACCACATCCGTTTTTGTCTCTTTTTTATAACCTATTACAGAAATTGTAACATTATATGTTCCTCTGGGGATATGCTTTATTGCAAATGTTCCGTTTAGCTTTGCCATCTGTCCAAAAAGTGTATCTACAGATACTCCTTTAACAACAATATTTGCAAATGGTAAATCCTCTTTTGTCTGTTTACTAACTACTCTTCCTTTTATTGTCTGCTGCGCACTGGTAACTACTGAAATCAGTAGAAACAGACACGTAATAATTGGGGCTATTCTGTTCATCCTCTATAATTTTAATGATTTCTGTAAATAAAATCATAATATATAGCTCACAACAATTTATTATCTGAACAGCATAACAGTTTATCTAATCGACATAATTAATGTGATCTTTTCGGTATTTCTTGCTAAAGATATAGGTCTGATAGTTCTTTGAAATTATGCTCTGTAATCGAAAATGGTTGGTCATAATCCCCACATCTATTCTGTTAAACTAAATCACTATTTAACAAATCGTTACACGGGTTAATATTTTATAAATCTCAATACCGTTTAAATTAAAAAACACCTTTTCAATCACCTTTAAATACAGGGATTGGTATTCTTTCTGAAGACCATGAATTAATACAATATATGCTACCAACCAAATTCTGTTACAGAACAGATATCGAAACCTCTGCAATCAACCAACAGTCACCTAATCAACTACTTAATACAAAGCCATGATAAAAAAAGACTGCACCACAGTACAGTCTACCCTAAAAATATATTTAATCTTATTTTAGTCTAAGATATCTTTTCTTTTAAGATTAAGCGGATTTGTACGCTTATATCCTGATGCCTTATGTCTGCGCATTACCGGATGATTCATATCAACATCATAATCAGGATTATTTAAATAGTTATACAATATTGTATCAACCTCTGTATACGACTTAGCTTCAAGCTGTTCTAAATCACTACTTGTTATTCCCAAACCATCTGTTGGCACCGCATCAACACAACTTTGTAATGCCTTCTTAGATTCCCTCTCAAGTTCATTTTCAACAAGATAAACAGAACACTGGTAAACCTCGTTTTTCCATAACTCCTGAATCATCCCATAATCTCCTACATCTCCATGAAGTGTCCAAAAACCAAGAAGATACTCCGTATAATTATCGGTACTTAATACCAGCCCTTTATACTTCTGAGCCAAATTGTAAAGATGAATCATTCTTAAACGAGCCTTAATATTACCCAACCTGATCTTTATCTCACGATCTGTCTCCTCTGCCTTAACATCCTCTTCGCAAAACAACAGATGCTGTTTGTATAAATCAGTAAGGTCAACTTCCTTAAAATCATCACAAAAACACTCTCCAATAGCTATACCTCTCTCAATCTCATCAGGTTTATTTGTTTCAATAGTTATTGCCCGCCCAATAAGTTTAGCACCTAGCTTTTTACATACAGGTGCTGCTAGCGCAGTACATAAAGCCGAATCAATACCTCCCGACTCACCTATAACTAACGATTTTAAACCCGATCTCTTTATATAATTCTCCAGCTCTTTACGAATATTTATAATTACACTGGCAATCTGCTCTCTACTTAAATTCATTATTTGAATATTTTATATCTGCAAAAATAAAAAAGATACTATATGAGTCTACAATATTTACAAAATATATACAACTCATCTCATTAATAACATAATACCTGCTACAAATGAGATAATAACATTTACATATCTAAATACCTTTACCGACAATATACCATTTAATCGTTTTCCTACTACTGTGCCTAAGAGCAAAATAGGGCAGTAAACACATACCATATAAAGTGTATTCATGGTAATTAACCCAACACTCAAATAACCAATAATTGCTATAGCAGCCGTTACAATACTAAACCATGCAAATATCTCTCTGAACTGCCTATTACTAACTCCAACCTTCTGAATAAAAAGAGCTAACGGAGGTCCACTCACAGATATCGTTCCCGTAAGCATTCCTACAAAAGCTCCGGTCAGTATATAGACCCAAACAGATAATCTATCTCCTACAGGTTTACCTTTAAATAATGATATAACTATTAATAACACAATAAGACCTCCTGTTATATGTATAAGCATACTCTCTGTTATATACGATAATACACATACACCTGAGATTGTAAAAACACCACCACTAACTATAAGTAGCTTAAAATTACTATTTACCAAAGATTCTGATCTCTTCTGCAGCACAATAAATATTGATGCTATCAGGTTACAGATCATTAATACAGGTATAACCTCCTTTGCAGGATACCAAAGTATAAGAAATGGTAACGATAATAAGGCAAAACCAAAACCTGTTAAACCCTTTAATAAACTTGACAAAACAACTACAATCAAAGACAATATAAATGTCATGACACCTATGAGTTTAGTACAATAAATGATACTACAGATGTCAACACCCACAAAACTATCCCTACTACAAAAGCCCGTAAGCCTGATCTCTTTATATCAGATATAGTAATACTATTACCTATAAGGAAAAGAGATATCACCATACCTCTGCATCCAAGCCAGTTAAGATGATTGAAAGAGTCTTTATATACTGGTAGTAGACTTGATAATAATATTGCAAAAACAAACAGAATAATAAACCACGGAAAACCACTAATAAAGCCATCCCTCTTTCCTTTAAACAAAGCTATCACAAACAATAACGGAACTATCCACAATGCCCTTATTAACTTGACCGTTGTTGCTGTTTGCAATGCTACATCTCCATACTGAGCAGCGGCTCCAACTACCGAGCTGGTATCGTGAATTGCTATTGCAACCCATTTACCAAAAATATCTTGTGATAAACCAAAATACCAACCCAAATAAGGAAATATAAATAACGATATAGCATTTAACACAAAAACAACCATAAGAGCAAAAGAACTTTGATGCTCCTCAGATTCTATAACCGGCGATAAAGCTGCAATAGCACTTCCTCCGCATATAGCTGTGCCTGCAGATATTAATACGGTTGTATTTCTCTCAAGTCTGAGAAATTTTCCTAATAATATACCTGCAACCATAATGCTCATAACAGATACCATAGTAATTAAAAACCCACTCTTAGATGCATTCAAAACAAGATTAAGATTTGTACCAAAACCAATAAGTACTACAGACATCTTTAACACAAACGATGTATACAATCTAAGTTTCAGATTATTTATACCTGATAGTGATAGAACTATACCTGCAAAAAGAGCTATGGCTGGCGAGACAAATGGCATAAAACATAGCATTATACAAAGGCCAGAAATCCAACTGTTTCCAAATTTTAATATATTCATAACAAATACTTTTTTGATCCAAAAGTATCGTTATGTTATAACCATTACAAATACTAAATAATTATACAATATAACTAAAAGTTATACTGCAAAAGGAAATCCATAAACATTCTTACCATTGAACTCTCATAACCTTTGCACACAGCAACCCTGAATTTTCTTGGTATAGACAAGCCAGATACATTAAGCTTTACAAGCTGGTTAATATACAGTTCTGACAATACTGCTTTCTCTGAAACAACAGCAATACCATCAAAATCTAACAGGAAATTTTTTATAGACTCAGTACTCCCTAAATGCACATGTGTATTAAGACCATCAAAATCTATTCCTGAACTAATAAGAGCACTCTTCACCACCTCTAATGTTCCTGAACCAACCTCACGCAATACAATCGGAAATTGTTTAAAATCTTCTAAACCTATATTTCGCCTCTTTGCATAAACACTGGCTGCTCCTGTTACAGTTATAAGCTCATCATCCATAAAATCAACATACCGTATATCCAATTGCGACGATTCATTCTCAACAAGAGCCATATCAATCGTTTTCTTTAACAACAACTGCTCCATATCAAATGAGTTACCATTAATCAAATGTATCTTAATACCTGGATAACGTTTGTGAAACGATGCCATAACCCGTGGAATAACATACTGAGATATTGTTGAACTGGCACCCAAGATAAACTCTCCTGTAGATATATTACTTAACTTTCCAACCTCAAAATCCAGCTCTCTGTACACCCCCTCAATCTTCTTTAAAGAATTATACACAAGTTCTCCTGCACGTGTAAGGAATATCTTATTACCCTTTCGATCAAACAGATTAACCTTATACCTACTCTCCAACTCCTTAATATGTTTGGTAACCGCTGGTTGACTAATACACAAATTCCCGGCAGCCTTAGAGAAACTAAGATTCTCAGCAACATTCAAAAAGACAATATCTCTGTAATCCATATCCACAAATGATAATTCTCAATAATAAAGGTAAATATATAAATCCGAGACATTAATCATCAATAGAAATTTATTCCACAACCTCGGACTCATACAGTATGTAAAAAAACTGATCTTCCCATTTTAATTACTATATAAGAGATGTATTGCGGTGCATCTCTTATACTAACTTATCGTCTTGCAACTATTGTTTTTGCTATACCCCAAAACAGAAATGATACAACAAATACTATTAGTCCTGCTTTAATATATAATAACGACTCTCTGATACCCGTTGATACCATCGAAGCACTAATATCACCTGCCTGCTCTATCAATTCAAACACATTTATTACATTTATAATATAGCTTAATATACTACTCAAAAATGTAACCAACCCAAGCAACCATATCCAAAACAGGTGACTCTTAACCCTGATACTACCTCTAAAAATATTTATATAGAGAATAATAGTAACAACAGTAAACAAAAATGCAGTAGACAAAACAGGTACTGCAACAAAATTAACCATAACAAAAATATTTAGTTCAGATTCAAATTCATTTTAACTGTTTTCAATACTCCCCATACAACCAAAGAGAATATAAAAATAGAAACCCCGGATATAATATAACCTACAGTTCCTTTTAATCCATTTATAAATACAGACGTTGATACATCTCCCCCATCAGCAATAACTGACATATCTATGGCTAAGGATATAAATGCACTTATTAAACTCAATACAAAACCAATAATACCAAATACTATTACCTTGTAAATCTTTACCTGTTTATATCTGTCCTGATTAAATACCTTAACAAATAAGCGTACAGAAATCAACAAAAATAGTACTATTCCAATAATAAGTGGTAATACAGATAGATTCATCATAATATGTCCAGTCAAAAAACCATTGAATATATACAAATATAATATGTGTACAATATATTTTTCAAGCTCAAATTCATAATATTTATAACTATAAAAGATTATTTATAACAGAAAACAAACCTAAATACCAATATAACTGTTTACTATACAAATAAATAAACAACAGTAATATGAATAAGATAATATATAAGGCAGAAACCAGAGGACATGCAAATCATGGTTGGTTAGAGGCCTATCACTCATTCAGTTTTGCCAACTACTATAATCCGGAAAGAGTAAGGTTTGGTACTTTACGAGTACTAAATGATGACATAATTGCCGCCGGCAAAGGTTTTGGAATGCACCCACACGATAATATGGAGATTATTACCATACCTCTTAATGGAGCTCTTGAGCATAAAGATAATATTGGTAATAGTGCCGTAATAAATCAGGGCGATGTACAGGTTATGAGTGCAGGATCAGGCATATATCACAGTGAGTATAATAAAAATACAGATAAACCTGTAGGCCTTTTGCAGATATGGATTATACCAGATAAAAAAAATGTAAAACCCAGATATGATCAGGTATCGATACGTGATATAGAAAAGAAGAATAAGTTCTATCAAATATTGTCGCCAAATATTAACGATCAAGGGGTTTGGATACATCAAAAAGCATGGTTCAGTTTAGGAAAATTCTCATCCGGTATTACAGATAATTACAGAGTTAAACAAAAAGGGAATGGTATATACATATTTGTTATAGATGGCTCTGTTGAGATAGATGGTGATATAATTACTAAACGTGATGCTATTGGAATTAAGAATATAGAGTCAATAACAGTTAAATCTGTTGATGACTCATACGTTTTATTAATAGATGTATCAATGTCTTTATAGTTAAAGATACTCTATATAAAATAGTATACATTATATTTGTTTCTTTAAATCATACTATTTTGATAGTAATATAACAATAAGAATGAGAATAATATTCTGTGATAATGTTTTAAACAAAAATAATGTAGATAACGACTATAAGAATGAGATGGATTCCGCTATATCAGTAGGATTAAATTGCTCTTTAATAAGTTTTGAAGAGTTAAATAACAATAATATAGATAAAGCTCTAAGCAATATAACTAAATCAGAATTTATGGAGATAGCAATATACCGTGGTTGGATGCTAACTCCAGAGATATATAATATATTGTATAATGCTTTATTTATTAAAAATATAAAGCTAATTAACTCACAAGATGAGTATAAATATTGTCATTATCTACCAGAATCATATAGTGCAATAGAGTTAAAGACACCAAAATCTTCATGGACAACTAATCTTGATAATAACTCATTAATTAATACGGCTAATATATTTGGTAATAAATCAATAATAGTAAAAGATTTTGTTAAGTCAGAGAAGCATTATTGGAGAGAGGCATGTTTTATTCCTGATGCATCAGATACAAATAATCTAATATCTGTAACAAAAAGATTTATTGAATTAAGAGGAGATAATTTAAACTGTGGTATTGTATTTAGAAGCTTTGAGAGATTAAAATTTCTTACAAATCATTCTAAAAGTGGAATGCCTCTTACAAAAGAGTTCAGAATATTCTTTGCTAATGGTAAAACTATTGGTGTATACTACTATTGGGATCAGGTAGAATATGGAGATACTATTCCTGATATTAAAGAGTTTGCAGATATAGCAAAAAATATTAAAAGTAATTTCTTCTCTATGGATATCGCTCAAAAAGATAGTGGCGAATGGATTATTATGGAACTTGGAGATGGTCAGGTAACAGGAATACCTGATAATATAGATAGTAATATATTCTATAAAAACTTAATTAATAGTATTAGTACATAATAATTTACTTAAAATATATGTCAAAAAGATTATAAAAAACTTGACTTAATATATCACAATTACGTAACTTAAATACTATTAATATTTATCTTACTTAATTATGATTACCAGAACAGATTTCGAAAAAGAGAAAGAAGCTATTCTATCAATAAAAAAAGAAGACATCCTATCACCAAATATCCCTATAAATATATTTATTGATGAAGCAACAAGGCTACATTTATGCAGTAATCGCGATAGAGATAAACTAATTAATGAAAATCTTGATCCTGATTTAATAGATAGTATACCATCACGCGCAAATGCACTAAGATATCTTCAGTCTTTATGGATGAAAGATTACGATATATATAAAGAGAGAAATGAAGAGTGGATTAAACTAAAAGAACAGGGTAAAAATCTTAGATCTGTTATGATTCATTACTTTAAATATGCATACAGAGATAATAAGAGTATTATAAATAATGTCAAACGAATTATTAAGAGTAACAGTAATGCATCAATAATTCAGGATCTTCATGATCTGGCTATTATAGGAAAGGAGTACCCTAATGAACTATTAAAAACTACATTTAATATTGATGATCTTGATAAATCGATAAACCTGTCTATTAAGATGGGCGAATCTATGGCAAAATCTAAGATATATAGTAAACATAGTACAAATAGTAAAATAATTAGAGACAGAGCATATACACATCTTAAAATTGCTACAGATGAGATACGTAGAGTTGGTAAATTTACATTCTGGCGCAATCCGGAAATTGTACATGACTATGCAAGTAAATATTTTGCTAAGTAAAAGTGTTACAGAAACATCCTGAAAGAACAAGGAGATACCAGAATAAGCCCGGATAATAGTAAAACATCCCAGATTATAAATATTTAACCAAGATTATATTAAACAATAACCAGATTATACCAAAATAGCCAAGGACATTCTATTATCTGCAATACAGATTATAAAATAGTTATAGCAATGGTTTAAGTATATACAATATATAGTTATCTATCTACATTTATTAATAATCTTAACAATTAATAAATGTAGACAAACTATCTTTGCATATAGGCTAATTAATAAAGTAAAAGTATACGTATCATATGCAATCTCTATTACAATACATATCTACCCGATGTTTTATTGATCCTAAACTCAGAGAGAGAATTGAAGATTATTTTAACAGAACAGAGATAAGAAAAGGGGATATACTACTTAATCATAATAAAATAGCAGGTAAGCTATGGTTTATAGAAACAGGACTTATTCATAACTACTACTATCATGATGGTAAACAGATAAGCTCGTGGTTTTATCCTGAGAATCAATTTGTAACATCGTGGTATAGTTTCTATTTGCAGAAACCGGGATTTGAAATAATAGAAAGCCTGGAAGATTCCGTTCTATACACTATTAACTACCAAAATTATCAAAAACTTATTGCCGATTTTCCTGCATTTGGCAACTTTGCCAGGCTTCTTGCCGAAGATATGCTAGCCTTCTTAGATTATTTCTCTAAAAGCTGGTCTTTTCTGTCAGCCTCAGAGAAGTACCAGTTATTACAAGACTACTTTCCTAATATAGAGCAACGTGTTAAACTAGGACAGATAGCATCATTTCTGGGAATATCACAGGAAACATTAAGCAGAATACGAAGCAAAAAATGATTTTTTGATCTAGGTCAAAAATGTTCTGGCTGTTCAGGTGTAGTTTTGCAATACACTTTTAATGAACAAACAGATGAAGAACATATCAATATTATTACTCCTGTTTTGCACATCTCTTTTATCGGCACAAACCAATAAGAATACCATATTTGGTTTAAATGCATCTGCCGACTTCGGAAGATTTCAGGACAGGATTGAGATGACTCCAACCATCGCTTTCAGAACCATACCAAAACTATATCTTGGTTTTGGAACATCAATTAGCTACTACTCAAGTACCACATACATATACAGTAACAAAAACAACACTACTGTAAAATCATCAGTAAAAGATAAAACTTGGTATATTGGCGGTGAGCTATTTGTAAGATACCTTCCGTTTGAGGGCAAGAAACTATTTATAAACAACATATTTCTGCAAGCTTCGTATGAAGCACTATGGGGCAACGGAAACTACAAAGATAAAAGCGGAAAATATAGTTACAATACAACAAACCATACGCCATTTATAGGCGTTGGATACAAACAGAGATTAATTAAACGGCTTGCAATAGGGGTCATAGTAAACATAAAACTAAATAACGAGAATCACTCACCGTATAGAAATCCGGTTGTAAAGGTAGCGCTTGAATTTTAGTCAGATCCTTTAGTTATAGATCAATAAAGAAACAGAACCGAAACAGGTAATACAAACAGTAATATACCTGTATTCGCAAAAATATAAAAACAGTTATTATGAAACTAAGCATGAGCAAAACTTTCATCACTCACGAGGATGACTAAATTATGCAAGTTCCATATGACCTATTAAAAACAAATTTAGACATATGAAAATATATCTTATTAAAGCATCAGCAGGGAGCTCTTATTCAGAATATAAAGCAGAAACAGGTGGCCCTCCTCAGAATATCTTTTCGGCTGCAGCAGCAATGCCTGAAGGTATAGATATAGAGATGTGCGACGAAACCATTGGCATGAAAACCAATTTTAAGTCAGATGCCGATATTATTGCTGTATTTATGTCTACTCCCGATGCATACAGAGCCTATGAGATAACAAATAAGTTCCGTGATAAAGGCAGGGTTACAATACTTGGTGGATTACATACGTACTTCTGTCAGGAGGAGGCTGCAGAGAATGCAGACACTCTAATTCTGGGTGAATCTGAAGGTTTATGGGAGCATATCATTAAAGACATAAGCAATAATAGCTTAAAAAAACATTACAAACGGACCACACCTCTTGATCTTTCTGAGCTAAAACCCTACCCTACCCATATTATTCCGCTGTCTAAATATAATTGGACATGGTCGGTAGTTGTAAGTCGCGGATGCCCTATGAAGTGCGACTTCTGTCTTGTGAACAGATTCTTTGATAAATTTACACTACGTCCAATTCCTGACATTGTAGAAGAGGTTAAGTCATTAAAGAAACTAGGTATTGAGTGGGTTGAGTTACATTCCGATAATCTTACACAAAACAGGAGGTATGCAAAAGAGCTGTTTGAGGCTCTGGCTCCGCTAAATATGAATTTCTACGGAGAAACAACCATACTTATTGCTAAAGATAAGGAGTTGCTTGCTGCTGCTCAGAGAGCTGGTGTAAAAGCTCTGCTATTTGGTATAGAGACGCCATCAGAAGAGGCTCTTAAAGAGCAAGGAAAAGATTTTGTTAAACCAGAACAGATAAAAGAGTATGTTCAGATAATAAAGAGTTATGAAATACAGGTTGTAGGCGATTTTCTGTTTGGGTTTGATGCACACGACAACAGAATATTTGATCAGACAATGAATTTTATCAGAGATATAAATGTTGATACTGTTTATCCGCATCTAATAATACCATTTCCGGGGTCTGATACATTTAAAAAGTTGGATAAAGATGGGCGTATTATTACCAAAGATTGGTCTAAATATGATGGCAGCCATGCCGTTTTTAAACCAGCACTAATGAGTACCCAAGAGCTTGAGAATGGTACATGGAGCGTATATCAGGAATCGGAGAAGTGGAATAAAAAGAGAAATAAAAAAGAGTCTGCTACAGATAAAACTATATCAGATTTTACAGAGCAGAACAGAGATGGTGCCAAAAAGAGTTATAAATGGAAAACATTTATTGCACTTGCTGCTCTTCCTTTGGCTCTCTACTACGAGTTAATAAACTTCTACTTTGCATCGTTATTTCTTATATGGAGTATACAAGGTATAAAAAACAGAAACACATTCTTTCTTGATAATGTAAACCGCGATGATAACCCTGTTCTGTTCTGGGTAATATCTATACTATGGATTGTACTGTCGATATGGAGTCTATTATATTCTGAACCTGTTATAAATTGGATGTATGGTTATTAGAGACACTATAAAGCAGTATCGTTTAAGGCTGATATTTACACTTATACTAATAATTACAGAATCTGTGCTTGGTATACTATTTCCGCTGTTTATTGGTAAGGCAATAACAAGCGTAATTGGTAAAGAGACCACAGGTATTTGGTATCTGGGTATACTAGGTATAAGCCTTATAATAATAGGAGGATTCAGACGAATGTTAGATTCCAGATTCTATGCAAAGATATATACAACACTTAGTACAGAGACAATAAAACATCTGCCTGAGAAAGATTACTCTAAGAAAGCGGCACGGTTAAGTATGCTTAAAGAGATGGTTCTGTTTGCAGAGAATCAACTCCCGGAACTTATTACACATAGCATCGGGCTTATTGGTGTAATGATAATTATAGCCACGCTGAATGTATACATATTTGCAGGTACTATAATTACAGGCTCTATTATTATTGGTATATATCTGTTAAACGGAAAAAGAACCATAAACTATAATACCCAGTTTAATAATGAGTTAGAAAATCAGGTAGATATACTTACAACCAACAGACAATCTGGGCTAAAACTGCATCTGTTAAGATTAATGAAGTGGAATATTAAACTCTCAGATTTAGAGACTATAAACTACTCATTAAGCTGGATTATTATGATGATTCTACTGCTAATATCAATTATACTATCAGCTAAAAATGGTAATATACAGTACGGAGTTATGTTTGCTCTTATTATGTATGTTTATCAATATATAGATAGTATGGTAAATCTGCCTCTTTACTATCAGGAGTGGTTAAGGTTAAAAGAGATTACAAGCAGAATACAAGATATTTGATTTAAAAGTTACGTTTTTGATTTAGATCAAAAGTTTTACATAAGCAACCAACTATTTTTACAAAAACAAACAGATAATAAAATGAACAGACACTTATTAGTTATTATTCCGCTACTGTTTCTTACAATATACTCTTGTAAAGGTGAGGCTGAGAGAGCAAAGGAACAGATGATAGAACATACTATTTCTGAAATGAAGGCAGAAGCCGATACTGTTCTTAAAGGCAATCAGTATAAATACAATGTAAACAATACAACAAAAACAGATAATAGTAAAAAGGGCGATAGTATTATTGGTGTATGGGAGGTAAAAACCCAATATTACATGGCTGTATATGAAATTGTAAAATATAAGAGCGAGTACTTTGGTAAGATACACTACTATAACGATGGCAAAACCGAATACAAAGGTAAAAACAGTAAAGACGATTACTTTTTAGAGGATGTACGTTATGTAAATGGCAAATATACAATTGGTAAAATGCATATGCCGGATGGCTCTAATTATCAGGTAAAGTTCTCCCTTAAAAAAGATGAACTTAACATATTAATGACAGTTGACGGACATCCGTATAAAGAGATCTGGAAACGTAAAAAATATAAGAGTGATGAAACAGAATAATCCAATATTTGCAGATCTCTCTACATATACACCAGAGAGATCGATAAGGTTCTACAAGAGTATATTTGGCTGGGAGTTTACAGAGGAGTATGGATACTATACAGCATATCTTAACAACAATATGGTAGTTGGTTTGTATGAAACGCCAGACAGGTTTAAACAGATGCGTATGCCACACTTCTGGATGACATATATTGATGTTAATGATGTAGACAAAACGGTTGAGACGGCAAAAAACTGTGGTGGTATTATTGAACTTACTGATAATATTCCTGGGTTTGGTAAAATAGCTCTTATTCGCGATCCTAAAGGTGCCGGATTCACAATATATCAGGGTAGTGCTATTAAAAATACACGTACTCAGTATATTCCAAATACATTGGTATGGAATGAACTGCATACATCAGACAGAGAATCTGTAATTCCGTTCTATAAAAGTATATTTAACTGGAAAATAGTTAATATAGACAGCTCTGTATCTAAAGTGTATAATCAGGATAATGAACATATAACTGATATTATTCAGATATCTAACAGATTAAAAGGAAAGTTTGAGTATTGGGTATCAAGCTTTGGGATTAAGAGTATTAATGCAACAAAAGATAGCATTATAGAAAACGGAGGTGTATTAGTTATTGACGAAGGAGAGAGAGCTCTCTTTACAGATAACTCAAATCAGGCATTTTTCTATATAACAGCTGTCTGACAAAACAGTAATCAACAAACAGTATACATAAACCATACATTACAATGCAGAATCTATTTGTACACTATTCTGTAGATGACATATGTTTACAGCAAAACAGTTTTAGCCGAAGAGCCTGCATTCTTCTCCAAAACAACAGTGTAACACATAACGTAAACATAAACTATCACAGGTTTGTACATCTATTTTCTGCATTATCCACCCTACCCCAATCTCTCTTATCATACTATTGATGCACTATTTGTGTATCATGAATATATCAATAAATACAACATAGCATTGCCTGCATATTATTTAAATATATACCTTTACAGTGCATATAGCAGGATATATAAATTACGGAGTATTAAACGAACCCATAAAGATATGATTGTAAAATCAAACAAATCTAAAAAGAGAGAATTTAAGGGTGTTGATTTTGAGGTTTTGGCAACCGGAGATAAATCGATGGTAACAAAGATGAACTATAAGGTTGGCGATAAGGTTCCTGCTCACTCACACCCAAATGAGCAAAGTGGTTATATAGTATCTGGTGAGTATATAGTTAAATACAACCAAACCGAAGAGCGATTACAAGCCGGTGACAGTTACTGTATTCCTGAAAATGCAGATCATTCATGGGAGGTTATTACCGGAGGAGAAGTGATTGATGTATTTACACCACCAAGATACGATTACATGTAACTGAATTAATAAATTATGCTTGATAATAACGCAAACAACATTACCGATATCACCTGTTCAACAGCTCTGAACAAACTAAAACGCAAAATACCGTATGGGTGGGATCTGAACATATACAGAGGTTGTAAGCACAACTGCAAATACTGTTATGCCCTTTACTCTCATAAATATCTTGGCGAAACCGATTTTACTAAGGTATTTGCAAAAGTAAATATTGCCGAGCAGCTGGATATTGAACTTAGTAAGCCTGGATGGAGAAGAGAGGTTGTAAATATTGGAGGTGTTACAGATAGCTATCAACCTGCTGAGAAGGATAAGAAGATAATGCCAGATGTACTGAAGGTTCTTATAAAACACAAAACACCCGCTATAATATCTACAAAATCAGATCTTATACTACGCGATTACGATCTTATTGCCGAATTAGCAGATATAACCTATGTTAATGTAGCGTCTACAATAACAACTATGGATGAAAGTGTGCGTGAACAGATAGAGCCGTTTGGTAGTAAAAGTGCTGACAGATTCAGAATGTTAGCAGAGTTTAGAAAAACAAACGCCTCAATAGGTTTACACACAATGCCTATAATACCATACATTACGGATAGCTACGAGAATATTGAACAGCTATGTTCTGAAGCCGCCAAGGCTAATGTTCACTATATGTTACCGGGTGTTCTTTATCTGAGAGGAGCTACCAAAGAGCATTTCTTCAGTTTTATTAAAGATACCTATCCGGATAAGTACGATAGCCTTAAAAATCTATACAAAAAAGGGAGCGCTGATAAGGTCTACAAAGACAAGCTATATAACGATATTGTTAATCCTCTTAGGAAGAGGTATAACATATCAAGCAGCTATATAAAGCCTATGCGCGAGAAAATGCACAAGGATTAATGTATGATAAAGATTTTGCCAACATACAATTGTATAGTCGGCAAAATCTTAGATATAATAGTTATTATGCTTTTATTACAACAGAGCCCGCAATAGAGTCGTGAATAGCTTTGCTCTTTACATTACCCGTTACTGTTAGCAACGATATTGTACCAAGTACAATCTTAACAGCAAATCGTACAATTGCCATTGGCAATGATAGCCTCTTTGTATTATCACTCTCTCGTCTTACCCTTATATCTTTAGAGAAATGTCCTATTGTACCTCCAAAGGAGCTAATCATTATAGGATCGTACAGAAAGAATATCAGAATAAATATAAGACCTCTCACATAATCTGGTACATTCTCTAATCCATCAAGAATAAGAGCCGTTGCCACACCAAGTCCGGCAATAACAACCATATCAAAAATCAGAGCTCTCACTCTGTCGCCTAATGTGCCATACTCTGTCACACTACTATCCTCCATACTAATTATTTAATCTGTGAAACTTATTGTCCTTATTAATTAACAACGGATTATCAGAAAACCACTTTATAAACTCTCTGAATCTACTTTCGTTTGAACTATACCATTCACCAAACTCTTCCGGAGAACCTTGCATCATAAGCCAGTAATTATAACAATCAAAGTAATTATCGTTAATCAATTTGTTGTGCCACTCAAAAATTATATTCGGATGCGATTCATTAAACTTTTTATCGTTATAAAAATCAATAAATCCTTTTCTAATACTATTAAGAGACTCCAATGTGATAGATTTGGCATTTACTGCTGCAAATGCTAAGCCCGGTTCATAAACCATTGACAGAGGTATAACTCCTGCCTCATTACCCATGATATGATTTTTACAGAAACTAACCGATATTGTTGAATCTGAAGATATTCTTATCTCGCTCTTATACGTATCAAAAAGCAGTTTACTTATCTCCTCTGTTCTCTTAGATCCACGCTCAATATTCATAAATATCTCGCCATACAACATACCCCACATCTCATTATCAGAATTACAGAATATTTTAGCCAACCAGTAGTAGTTTGACGAAAACTCAGGATCTACTTCAACCCCTTTCTCATAATACTCCAGCGCTTTATTCAGATCATCCTGATAAAGGTTTCCTATCTCAAGGTACAATCTACCTGAGTTTGGATATATCTCAAGTCCTCTTTTGTAGGCATCAAGAGCTTTCTCTTTTTCTCCTCCTATTGAATATGAATTACCTAACATCTGATAGCACTGGGCATTAATCCCATCCATCTTTACAACCTTTTCAAGATATTTTGATGCTTTTTTATACTCTTTCTTAAGAAGCAGAGCATAACCAATCTCATATGGATACAGGTAATTATCAGGATCTAATTTACCTGACTCTTTCAGAATCTCTATTGATTCATCATACTTACCATCATCCATAAGCTGTATTGCCTTTTTTGCTTTGTCGTAGGCTTGTTGTTTCTCCGTTTCTGTCTGTGCAAATAACGAAAGACTTAGGGCTAAAAGTCCTGCAATAATAAATGTTCTTCTCATATGTCTAAATCTGTTTTTTAGGTATCAACATGGGTAAAATAATAAATCTATATACTGTTATCTGTAATATACTCTAATGCATACTCAATTACCTTGTCGGTTCGGTTCTGAATATCATGTTTACTATTTAATATAAGTGTATCAGGAACAATTCCAATATCCTCCATTACAACATCATTCTTGTTATTTGTCTCCCTCTCAGAGAGTCGATACTCCCAGCCATTTGGTAGTTTGCCTATATGTGTATCAGCAAAAATACCTGATGTTGTATCTCCAATAATCTTTACATTAGGTATTGTCTGCATCATTAATGTAAACAACTCAGCAGCACTCTGTGTATTATTATTTATAAGCAATGTAATAGGCTGGTTGTTATAGTTGCTATTTACATCCGGTTTTATGCGCCAGTATTCCGGGGCTCCATAACTATATATATTCTCAGAAGATCTTAATCTGGACACTGCATATATGTGTTCATCGTCGGCAAAAAACTCTGCTAACCTTTTAACTGGTTCTGAATAGCCTCCAATATTATCACGTATATCTACAACAAATCCCTTTGCTTTATTATGTTTATTTATGAAAGAGTCAATAGCATTACCAACCTCTTCTGATTTGTTGCTCATCTCGGTCATATGAATATAAGCTACAGAATCTTTCAGCCATCCCGTTGTAAATACATCCCGAACCCCTACAGGTGGCAGAGTAGAGTATAACCTAAGTGCTTTATCATACTCTTTCAGGTATTTATCTTCAATAAGTTCTAATGAAAAATCATTGGTCTCTAGTCTAAAATCAAACGATAACAGATCTATATAGTTTAACGACGGCTTATTAAAGCCAGAGAAGTATATCTCATTAAACCTGTATATATAACAGTGTTTGTCATCCAGCTTATCAAGTACATCTGTAAATATCTTAAAGAGCTCATCGTCTGTAGTATTACTATCAATATGTTTTGAGTAGTAGGCATACTCCTTATCCCAATCAAACTGTTTTACTCTAAACAGTGCATAATTATCTTTATAAGCTTTAAAGAATGCCTCAAAGTTCTTAATTGGTTCTCCACGATCTCTATCCAGATATACAAACAGAAGAGATAATATTATCAGTACAGATAATATGGTAATCAGTTTTTTCATAATGCGTTTCGGTTAAGAGCATTGCAATATATAAAATTTTAGATTATATATTAATTGGTTATAACCTAAACACACTATATATTTCAATAATAATACGCAACTATTACTACTCACTCCAGATACCATTCTTAAATAACTGATACCACTTCTCTATTGATGCCTCATCAAACAGTTCTACCTTCCGGAATACCTCGCAAGCAAACTCAATTGGGGCAATGCCATTGGCTGTTATTATATTACCTCCGGTAGTAGCCAGATTACCAGTATAATGTTTGTCGCCATTATAATCAGGAGCAACTGCCTTTAAGTAGTTTATATCGTTACTCGTATGTTCAAGATTATCTAATAATCCTTGCTGAGCAAGAGATGCTGTTGCAGCACAAATAGCAGCTACAGGTTTATCTTTGTTAATCATATCCTTTACCAACTGAACTACACAGTTGTTATTGCCGCTCTCCCATGCTGTTCCTCCGGGCAAAATAACCATATCAGTCTCATCAATATTCATGTCAGACAGAGAGGCTGAAGGTTTCACCTGTAAACCTCCCATTGATGTTACAATATTGCCACCGTCTGAGAAATACACAAGATCAAACTCCTCACTTTTATTTATTTCAGGGGTAAGATAGGATATCTCCCAATCAGAGAATCCATCAAAAAGAAATACACATATCTTTTTACTCATTATTAATATTATTTGTACTAAAAATTAGTTTTATTACAACTCTAACAATTCACTATAAGCATCGCCCTGAATACCTAATAGCTTTGCAAATGCCGGTTCTGTTTTATATCCTTCCTGTTTAAGGCGTATTATCTCCTGCCTGAACTCATCGTCCCTATCCATAAGAATCCTGTGCTCAATAATCATATGCCTGTAGGCATTCTGTTTGCAGGTTGGTATGTTTTGTGCAAAGATTTCTATTGCAAAATCATCTGTGGTAAACTTTACAACTGTAGATTGTACTCCATTAAATATCTTCTCTCCTACTGTAAAATCACGCTCATCTCCAAACAGTCTGGTAACTGTATCAGCAAATTCAGAATGGTCTGTACACATACATATTATATCCAGATCGCTATCTGGTATATCAATATCAATTGGTATAGTACCTGCCAAAACAGGATCATAGTCACTAAGCTTATCAAAAACCGACAACTCTTTAAGTAATGCATATGCACACCTCTGACGATTACTACCCGTTTTTAAATACTCAATACCTTTAAATAGATTCATCTAATTTACTATAAGAAGATATAAACATCTAATCAAAGATACCTAAATCTTACTTCTGATAAAAGCTAAACAACCAAACACACTACTATCTTCTATTCATTCTTCTGTTTATTGAACGTATTGCGCCTTTTACATCTCTTTGAAAAACAGATGTCTCATACTCTGAAAAACTCATCTCTATGTTTGCATATTCAAATAACAGTTTCCAATTATTCCAATGTCTGTCATTTATTATAACAGAAATAAACATAGTTCTGTTATTTATAAACAACTCAACTAAGAGTGATCTATTAACACACTGCTCTAAGAGGATACAAATACAATGGTTTATACCTAATATATTATTTTTTTATAGCTTTGCATAGCACTTTGTTAATTATAATATCTGTTACAGATATCAAATTAACAGCTATATATAAACAGATACACAACATGGCAACTAATCATATTTTTAGAGACAGATCAGAATTTAATAGTGTGTTCAACAAACACTATGAGGAGCTGTGCAGATATGCGTTTAAGTTTATACGTGACACTGCCATTTGTGAAGATATTGTTCAGGAGTTATTCTTTCAACTGTGGGTTAACAGACGTAAAACAAATGTAAAACAAGGCATTAGAGGTTATCTGTACACTTCTGTGAAAAACAGATGCATAGATCATATAAGAAAGACATCCAGATTCGATTTTGAGATATATGAAGAACGTGTAGCCGATCAGATTGAGACAATTGATACCGATATAGATACAACTGAGATTGTTACTAAAGTACGAGAAGCCATTGAGAATTTACCGGATAAATGCAAAACAATATTCTGTTTTAGTAAAGATCTTAGAATGTCGCATAACGAGATAGCCGACGAGCTGGGTATATCTAAAAAAACCATAGAAAACCAGATAACAATTGCTATAAAAAAGATTCGCGAACATCTGAAAAAAGATGGCGTAATAAGTATTACTGTTATATGTGCAATTATTGATGCATTTAAGTAAATACAATAACAATACCCTCTTCTGTTCCATACTTTACAAAAACAAGTCCACAAACATCATAAAGGGTAAAGACACACCTACACATACTAAAACAACAACCTGATAATAAAATCATTACCTTAGCAGCATAAATAAAGCTTCATTAAAACCATATTTTTTAGTTTTATTTTGGGGGATTTTAATAAAGCTGCGTCACACAGGTAAAACAGGAATTAAAAGTATTATAGAATAAGTTTTAACAGAGAGATGAAGATATCGGCAGAAAAATTAGAAGAGATAATTGACTACCTGAATGGTAATCTTAATAAGGATAGAGCTGATGCTCTTGAGAGAGAGATTGCTGAATCAGCAGAACTAAACGGTTTTATTGCCGAGATAAAGCTATACTGGTACAACTCTGACAATAATAACAAACATATATATAATACAGATCTTGCCAAGGCTATTGTAAACAGACGTATTAACTCATTTAACAGACAAAATACAAAACGTGTAGTACTATCTCTTTCAAGTATTGCGGCAATATTAATTATAGCACTGTTTATTGGTAATACAATATTCAATACAGATACAAACGGATCTGAAAATAATATATATGTTACCCACAACACAGGTAGCACTCCTCATGAGATTGTTCTTCCGGACAATAGTATTGTTTGGTTAAAACAAGGAGCTAAACTTGAATATTATGCCGATTATAAACTAAACAGGCGTGTTAAATTCAGTGGCATGGCATTCTTTGATATCAGAAAAAACAGTAGTAATGCATTTCTAATAAACACGGGTAAATCATCTGTAAAGGTGCTTGGTACATCATTTAATTTGATATCTAACACTAAACATGTAAAGCTTAACCTCAAAACAGGAAAGGTTCTTTTAACCGATAGTGTTAGCAACAACAAAAAGATTATTACAAAAGGATATAATATAATACTTAACAGAGATAATCACACACTTGTAACCCGAAAAAATAAAAGTAATAACTACAACTCATGGCTTACATCTAAACTTGTATTCAGTAACAGTAATCTGGGTATGATTTGTCGTGATATATCTAATCATTTTGAAACCAAAATAACCCTTAAAAACCCTCAGGATAGTGTAATAAGATTCACTGCAACATATAGCAATCCTGATCTTGATGAGATTATCAGTAGTATAGAATTTGCTACCGATACAGAATTAATTAGAGAGTAATTACATAAAAATATAGCTAGCTTAAATACAAATTATGCAGGTTACATGTGTTTTAACACAAGTAATACGCACAGTTCTTAAACAACTAAAAATTAAAAAATGAGGAGAGTAATAATTTGTTTATCCTTAGTGATATTCAGTATAAATATTATGGCTCAAAACTATAATGATATCATTATAAAGCTACAAAAGAATGAATATACTATTAAGGATCTGTTTAAGCAGATAGAGAAACAGAGTTCATACAGGTTTGCTTATGCCGATCCGGCGACAACACTAAAACAGAGTGTAATGCTAGAGAAAAAACAGTACAGCTTAAAAGATCTGCTTGATGAGGTGATGCCACAGATTAAATATAAGTACAGAATATCTGGAAAAACAATAACACTAAAAAGACTTAAAAAGGTGAAAATTAGTGGCATCATAACCGATGCATCAACGGGAGAGACACTTATTGGAGCAACAGTTTATATACGCGATTTAATGGTTGGTACAACAACCAATGCATACGGATACTACACCCTAATAGCCTATGAGGGTAACTATACAGCAGAGGTATCTTATATAGGATATAAAAAGATATCAAAGCTAATATCGTTAAAGAATGATATTAGAGCCGATTATAATCTTGAATTCTCAAGCATCTCAATAAGTGAGGTGCTTGTTACTGCAAAAAAGGAAAACGATAATGTTGTAAATAATACTCTAGGAAAACAGTCTATAACAACAGATTATTTAAATACCTTTGCCGGATTTGGAGGAGAACCGGATGTTCTTAAAACGATGCAGAGTTTATCTGGTGTAAATGCTACTATTCCTGGTACAACACAGATATCTGTGCACGGAGGATCATTTGATCAGAACCTTGTTCTGCTGGATGAAGCTCCGGTGTATAATCCATCACATACGCTTGGTTTCTTCTCGGTTTTTAATCCCGATGTATTTAAAACATCAGATATATACAAGAGTTATATACCTGCTAATTACGGAGGTAGGTTATCGTCAGTTATTGATATAAGAACCAAGGATGGTAACAAAGAGAAGATTGGTGTTAATGGAGGTATCGGTCTTCTGTCATCTAAACTTACTGTTGAAGGTCCTATTGGTAATAATACAACATTTGTAGTGGCCGGAAGATACTCATATGTTGGTACAATACTAAACTTTATGGAAGAGAATATGTCTTCTTTATTCAAAGGTTTAAATGAATTAAGTAATAATAGCGAGATTAATTTTTATGACTTTAATGTGAAGCTAAATCACAGAATAGATAATAATAACAGGTTATATTTCTCGGCATACAGAGGCAAAGATCATTTCTACTATACCGATATAGACGACCAGAGTGCTATGGACTGGGGTAATACAACCGGAACACTAAGATGGAACAAGATATTCTCAAATAATCTGTTTCTGAATACGAGTCTTATATTCAGTAACTATGCATACTCATATATACTTAAAGATGATTCGCAAAGCTTTAACTGGGAAGCAGATCTTAAAGAGTATGATGTAAAGATGGATTTTGATTATACTGCATTTGCTAACCACAGTATTAAATTTGGCCTGGAGACAAATATACACAATATAAAACCAGGAAAAATCACTCCCCGTTCTGAGAGTTCAAATGCTATTGTAAAATCATTAGATAGAAAAAGCGCAAATACCTTAGCTATTTATTTAAACGATGAATTTATAATAAACGATAAACTAAGTGCAAATGCCGGTATCAGAGTTAGTGCAATAAACTCAGGCGAAGGAGATAATAATAAGACATACTATAATGCAGAGCCTCGTTTAAGCATAAGATATATGTTGACTGAAACAGCGTCAGTAAAAGCAAGCTATACAAGAACAACACAATATATGCACCTTATGAGTAATTCATCGTTAGGATTACCTACTGATATATGGTTGCCTTCTGATAATATTATTAAACCACAAAGAGCTAGTAACTACTCTTTTGGCATATACAAAAACTTCAACAAAAATATGTTTATGTTATCAGCCGAAGGGTACTATAAAAACATGGATAACATAATAGATTTTATAGACAACTCAAACCTGTTTATGAATGAGGATATACATACACAAATACTAACTGGAAAAGGGAAAGCATATGGGGTTGATATATCATTTAAGAAACTGAGAGGAAAAACCAGTTATCAGATATCATATTCATACTCCAAAACGCTAAGAACCATTCCGGGAATTAATGGAGGTAAAGAGTATGCTGCCTCGTTTGACAGACCTCATAATATAAAGGTAGCTGTAACACAACAATTATTTAAGAAGTTCAAGGCATCACTAAATTTCTCATACTCCTCTGGTGGTTTGTATACTGTTCCTTCAGGTATGTATCTATATAAAGGCATATCGTTCCTGAACTATACAGAAAGAAATGGTTACCGTGCTCCTGATTTTCATAGTCTGGATCTTTTATTAAGTTATGAGAAGAAACATAAGCGCTTCACTTCTGAGTTCAGACTGGGAATATATAATGTTTACGGAAGAAAGAATATTTTTACTCTTATGATAAAACCTGATAATTATAATGTTAATAAGATGACAGGTAAAAAGATGTACCTGTTCTCAACAGTACCAACATTTACATACAGTTTTAAATTTTAGATAGTATAAAAAAGATATTAATATCATTAAATTACGCATAATGAAAAGATTAAAACATACGCTAATTATAATTATCACACTGGCAGTTATATCCTCTTGTACAGAAGATTACGATCTAATAAATGTAGAAGGTGCGCCTGAGTATTGTATAGATGCTTTTATAACAACAAACAGTAACTACAATAGCATAAGGATATCAAAAATTGTAAAAGGTTTTAATACAGATGAACTAAACTCTGGTTTAGAGATTCTACCAGAAAATATTGCTGTAAAAAATGCAAAAGTATACCTGCGATACAATAATAAATCTATAGAGTTTACAATTACAGAACCAAATCACAACAACAAATATGTAGGTTATGGATACTATGCCACAGCAGAGACAATTGAAATTAAAGAGAATACAAAATATACGTTAGAAGTATCTATAAATGATAAAACTTTTACTGCAGAGAACAGATTAATAAAAGGACCAGAAAGTATGACTGCAAAACTAAAGAAAACAAAACTTGAGATACAGAAAGATATGGCTTATGTACCACATGTGAGTTTTACAGATCCTGACAAAAACAATATAAATTACTACATAACTCATATGAGCGATAACCAGTTTGACTCATACCAAATGACTGTCGGGTCTAGCAGAAACTGGGCTATAAGCATTCTTACAGATAAATATTTACAACATAATATTGTTGATCTTAAGTTTCCGTTTGGTACGTCGCCAACAGGAACCAGTTGGTATCCCTCACATAAAGCTGATGTTACTGTAACCCTGTTTAGCGTAGATAAAATGACGTATGATTACTACAGTGTTCTTATCAATCAAATGAAAAATAATGGAGGGGCATACAGTCAGAGTCCTGGGTCGCCAATAACAAATATTAAAGGCGAAGCTATTGGTTATTTTGTATTAGCTGATGTAACGCAAACTATTGCCAAAGCCAACAGTTAAAATAACCGAACATAAGATAAAAAAATACCCCGCTCAGTGCGGGGTTATTATTTTTTTAATATTCATCCTCATTAAAAAAGAAGTCGTCTTTACTTGGGTAATCGGGCCAAAGATCTTCAATACTCTCATAAATCTCACCTTCATCCTCAATCTCCTGCAGATTTTCAATAACTTCAAGAGGAGCTCCTGAACGTATTGCATAGTCAATAAGTTCATCCTTTGTTGCTGGCCAAGGAGCATCTTCCAATTTAGAGGCTAATTCTAATGTCCAATACATAGTTATTAGTTTTTTTGAACGATAATTCTTTTAGTTTTCAATTTTTGCAAATATATATAAATATTTATTTAAACCTTAGGCACCCACTTAATTTCTTTAACACTTAATTTTTTTGATAAAAATCGGCTTAAAACAAACAGATAATCAGACATTCTATTCAGAAATTTGAATGCATTTTCTCCGTTAAACACATCTTCTTGTATCTCAATAGCACGCCTTTCAGCTCTTCTACAAACTGTTCTGGCAATATGACAATACGAAACTGTTTTATGACCTCCGGGAAGAACAAATGCATCAACAGGTGGCAATTCAGAATCCATTTTATCAATGCTATTCTCCAATCCTGTTATATCATCATCTATAATAGCAGGAACTTTTACACTCTTATTCTCACCATCGTACGCAAGAATAGCTGCTACATCCATTAAGTTATCCTGTATATCTACAAGTTCTTTAATCAGGTTTTCATCATCATAGCTGTCTCTTATAAGCCCAATCCATGCAATAAGTTCGTCAACTGTTCCATATGCCTCAATTCGCTGACTACTCTTTTTTACTCTCTTACCTCCTATAAGAGCTGTAGTACCTTTGTCACCGGTTTTTGTATATACTTTCATGCTTTATATTTTGTATAGTTTTAAAAACTTAAAAAAAGAGTTACTCTATAACCCACTGTTATCTAAAAACATGTTTGGTATGTTTTATAAATGAACAACTATAATACTGTAATCAGAAACAAGCTGATAAACTCCGAACTAGAATAAAGCTTTTAAGTGTGTTCAATATATATAACTCTTTACGCTATAATAAATATATAAAATATTTATCTAACGTACTATACAAAAATTAACATCAAAAGTTCAAAAATGTTATTAAATAAATTATCCTAACGTAGGATTTTCATTTATAATATCACTCTCAACAACACCATCTCTAAGTCTTATAATACGCCTTGCATGCTGCGCAATATCCTCTTCATGAGTTACAACCACAATAGTATTACCTTTCTTATATATATCCTCAAACAGATGCATCACCTCAATCGATGTTTTAGAATCAAGGTTTCCTGTTGGCTCATCGGCAAGTATAAGCGAAGGATCATTTATAAGTGCTCTGGCTACAGCAACACGCTGACGCTGTCCTCCCGATAACTCATTTGGTTTATGCTCCATACGATCCTCAAGACCAACAATATTAAGCTTATCTGAGCCTCTTTTTTGACGCTCTTTTTTACCAATTCCTGCATAAATAAGTGGCAACATAACATTCTCTAAAGCAGTATATCTCGGTAACAGATTAAACGTCTGGAATACAAATCCAATCTCTTTATTCCTTATCTCTGCAAGCGACGAGTCCTCAAGCTTGCTAACATCTGTACCATTAAGAACATACTTACCTGCTGTTGGAGTATCCAGACAACCAATGATATTCATGAGAGTTGACTTTCCGGAACCTGATGGTCCCATTATAGCAACATACTCATTTCTGTTAATATTAAGCGTAACAGTTCTAAGAGCTCTTACAATCTGAGTTCCAACCTGATAGTGCTTCTTAATATCGTTTAACAAAATAACACTTTCACTCATATATAGTATATTTTGAATTATAATGTACATATTAATTACCACATCATATATACCTCTTATGCAGTATCAACTGTACACTTTATATAAATTACATTAATTAAGAACTCTTTTTATGACATCAATAGTATAAAAAAGTTTAACGTTGTTAAAGTTCAATATTTATCTTTACACAACAATAGCCACAAATAGTTTTTAATAAAATTTTGGATTAATATAATGAATAATTTTTTGGATACAGATATATCATACCTCACAGGAGTGGGTCCAAAAAAAGCGGATATTTTAAAAAAGGAGGCAGATATAAGAACCTTTGGTGATCTTATGTACTACTTTCCTTTCAGGTATATTGATAAAACAAAATTTTATAAAATAAGTGAGCTCTCTGCAGATATGAGTAATATTCAGATTACCGGCAAGATAACTGCTATAAATATAACAGGACAAGGTCGTGGTCAAAGATTAAATGCGATATTTACTGACGGATCAGGTATAATGGACTTAGTGTGGTTTAAAGGAGTAAACTGGATACGTAAAACTTTACTGCCTAATAAACAGTATATAATTTTTGGTAAACCAACATTCTTTAACGGAAAGTATTCCATTGCACATCCTGAGATAGATGAGTTAACTCCAAATACCGGTAAAGAGAAGTTTATATTTCATGGCGCTTACTATACCACAGAGAAGATGAAGAACAGCTTCCTGACATCTAAAGGTATACAGAATCTTCAGATGAATCTGTTAAGAAATGTTGCTAGCAAAATAGAAGAGACACTACCTACTAATATTATTAATAATAATAATAATATTGGGTTACGTGATGCCTTGATTAATATACACTTTCCAATAAGCCAGGAGATGTTACAGAAAGCATCATTCAGATTAAAGTTTGAGGAGCTGTTTTTAATACAAATGAGCCTTATACGCAGAAAACTTTTAAGACAATCAAAATCTGAAGGACATATCTTCTCAAAGGTTGGCAATAATTTCAATAATTTCTATAAGGATAATCTCCCTTTTGATCTTACCGGAGCGCAAAAACGTGTTCTGAAAGAGATAAGAAAAAATACAGTTACAGGCAAACAAATGAACCGATTATTGCAAGGAGACGTAGGAAGTGGTAAAACACTGGTTGCACTAATGACAATGCTATTAGGAATAGATAATGATTGTCAAGCTGCTATAATGGCTCCTACAGAGATTCTTGCAACGCAACACTATAAAACAATATGTGAAATGCTGAATGGCATGCCTGTTACTGTTGAACTGCTTACAGGATCTACACGAAAAAAGAAAAGAGAGACATTACATACTGGATTACGCGATGGATCTATACAGATTCTTATCGGTACACATGCTCTTATTGAGGATACAGTTCAGTTTAATAATCTTGGTATTGTTGTAATAGATGAACAACACAGATTTGGAGTTATACAACGTGCAAAATTATGGAATAAAAATGTATTAAGACCTCATGTGCTTGTAATGACCGCCACCCCTATTCCACGTACACTATCAATGACCTTGTATGGAGATTTGGATGTTAGTATTATTGATGAGCTGCCACCTGGACGTAAACCTATAGAAACCAAACACTATACCGATGCAAAAAGACGTGTTGTATTTGGTTTTATGAAAGAACAGATAGACAAAGGCAGACAGATATATGTTGTATATCCACTAATAAAAGAGTCTGAGAAACTAGATATAAAAGATCTTGAAGATGGATACGAGTCTATAACAAGAGCTTTTCCGCTTCCGGAATATAAAGTAAGCATTGTGCACGGCAAAATGAAAGCAAAAGATAAGGAGTATGAGATGCAACGCTTTGCAAAGGGTGAAACGAATATAATGGTAGCAACAACAGTTATAGAGGTTGGCGTAAATGTACCTAATGCTTCTGTAATGGTTATTGAGAGTACCGAGCGGTTTGGGTTATCGCAATTGCATCAGCTCAGAGGAAGGGTTGGTAGAGGTGCAGAACAGTCGTTCTGTATACTTATGAGCTCCTATAAACTCTCAAAAGAGTCGAAAAAACGTATAGAGACAATGGTACGCACAAACGATGGTTTTGATATAGCAGAGGTTGACCTTAAACTAAGAGGTCCGGGCGATATGGACGGTACTGCACAGAGCGGTGTAGGGTTTGATCTTAAGATAGCAAACCTAGCCAAAGACACTCAAATACTGCAAATTGCAAGAGATAATGCTATAAAAATATTAGATGATGATCCAATGTTAGATAAACCGGAAAACAGAATACTAAAACAGCGTGTAACCAGAGAAGAGAACAAAAAAATTAACTACAGAGAGATAAGTTAATATCTATTAAAGAGCTGGATATTAACAAAAAATGATTATATTACGTTTTAAAGTAGTATCAAACTTTGGATTGTACAATGCAAACAATAGTAATAAACATTCCCGTAAGAGATATATCTCAAAACATCGAACTATTAAAGATGTTAGGTTTCAGGCTTATTGATAATGAAAAAAATATTTTATCAAATGGTCAGGTTATTCTCAGATTATCGCACAGAGCATTCTTTGAGAAAGGATTCTTTATATGTACTGACGATTTTGAGAATCAAATTGCACAGATAGAGCATTCAGGTTTACACCTGAATTGTAAATATTATACAAAAAAGGAATTTGTTGAGGGTTGTTTACTTGATCCGAATAAAGTATTCTTCGGAATAAAAAAGATGGATAAACGATATGAGTTAGAAGGTCCTGTAGATACAACAATTGGTAATTTCACAGGCCTAGGTATTGAAACGATGGATTTTGAGAAAACATCTGATTTTTGGGAAAAAATAGGACTTATTTTTGATCCGGAAAACTCTAAGATAGGACATTACCATAAGCTACACCTTAATGGTTTTAGTATTGTACTATACAGAAAAGGATATATTGACCACTTGTTTCACAATCCTGCAATAATGTTCAAAGACAAGAACATGCATAAAATAATTGATAATTTAAAAGATAAAGGTATACTTTTCAGATACGAGACAGAGATTAATGCAGAACAATCTGGTGCTATTATTGAGCTTGATAGTGGTATACACATATTCCTGCATAAAGATAATAGCTAAACTGACACATGTATAATTTACAATACGTTTTAATCAGAACAGTGAAAATGTAATATATTCGTACTAATTTATTTGGTCTTCTATTATTAGAATATCCTAATAGTAATTTTGTTAAACACCACTTTTAAGATATATTTTAATCTGTTTTAATCGGCTTTAATACTATTTTTGCGTAGCAATTTGTTGCATGAAATATTAAATTAATAAACAACATTATGAATATTGCAATTATAGGTTACGGTCGCATGGGTAAAGCAATAGAGAGAATTGCTATTGACAGAGGTCATACTATAGGTCTGACAATTGATAACAATAATATTAACGACCTGAACAGAAATAGCCTTAAAGATATAGATGTATGTATTGAATTCTCATTACCACAAACGGCATACAATAACTACCTTAAATGCTTTGACGCACAAAAACCTATTGTATCAGGAACAACCGGTTGGCTTGATAAAATAGAAGACATTAAACAGCACTGTAAAAATGGCGCTAATACATTTTTTTATGCGTCAAACTTTAGTATTGGTGTAAATATATTCTTTAAACTAAATCAGTATCTATCAAGAATAATGAACAACTTTAATGAGTATGCACCAGAGATGAGCGAAACGCATCATATACATAAGCTTGATTCACCAAGTGGTACAGGCATTACTTTAGCAAATGATATCATAAGTAATATTGACAGATTGAGTAATTGGAAAGAAGAAAACAAAACCAGTTGTAGTAAAGACACTCTGCCAATTGAGGCAAAAAGAGAAGGTATGGTTCCTGGTATACACACTGTAAAATACGATTCGACTATTGATTATATTGAGATATCACACAGTGCTAAATCAAGAGAAGGTTTTGCAATGGGTGCTGTATTGGCTGCCGAGTTTGCTGTTAAAAACCGAGGTTTTTTAACTATGAATGATATGTTGAACATATAAAAAACGTTAACAAACGTGAGATATTTAATTTTTAAGTAAGCTTTTTTATTTTCAAAATGATATCTTTGGTTTCTTTAACATTCAGTAGAATGAAATAAAAGGATTTTACAGATATGGTTGACTGCAAAAAGTTAATTTGATGCATATTTAATTAACCTGAATAAAACCAGCTCTGATAAATATAAATATAATATTAGAAGACGAAACTAAGCATTAATAAATTATAATACAGGTATAGTTGTGCATAGTTTCATCAGACTGAAAAAAATAAACTATTACGGATGAAATTCATTAAAAACAAGTACATCAGATTTGCAATTGTTGCTGTAACCTATGTTCTATGGACAATATGGGTAAAAAACCTATGGCTTCTTATAGGTTTACCAATAATTTATGATATGTATGTATCAAAGAAAATTAACTGGACATTCTGGAAAAAGAAAGAGGGTAAAAATAGTACAGTAGTAGAATGGATTGATGCACTAATATTTGCTGTTGTTGCTGTTACCATGATAAATATATTCTTGTTTCAGAACTATAAAATACCTACAGGGTCTATGGAGAAATCGTTACGAATTGGTGACTTCTTATTCGTAAGTAAGGTATCTTACGGTCCAAGAATACCTAATACACCTATAGCTTTTCCGTTTACGCAGCATACAATGCCACTTACAAAATCAACACCATCGTTTATTAACTGGCCAAACTGGGGATACAAAAGAATAGCAGGTTTAGGAAAGATTAAAAACAACGATCCTGTTGTATTTAATTTCCCTGAAGGGGATACAGTCATAATTGCAAGGTCAACAGAATCATATTACGGTATTCTGAGAGAACGTACTAATGGTATTATTAAGAAAGAGAGACAAAAAGGCAATACTCTAAAAGAGTATAGTTATTACGAAAATATTGCAAGAAAGAATATCTACAAAGATTTTAAGAAAACAAAAATTGTTTCTAGACCTGTTGATAGAAGAGATAATTACATTAAGCGATGCGTTGCTATTCCTGGAGACAAACTTGAAATAATAGATGGAATGGTTTACATTAATGGCAAAATAAGTGATCTTCCGGAAAAGTTACAACATATCTATAATATACAGACAACAGGTAAAAAATTCTCAATTGCTAAGTTAAATGAAATGGGAATATACAGAAGTGATATTATGGAATATGGTAACGGGATGTATCAAATTCCGCTTACTCTTGAAAACGTAGAGATTTTAAGAAAATATTCGTATGTTAAGAATATAGATCGCTATATTACACCAAAAGATACATACGACGAATCAATATTCCCACATTCACCAGATTATCCTTGGACTTTAGATAATTTTGGACCGTTAACACTACCCAAAAAAGGAATGAAAGTAGAATTAAATATGACTAATATATCCCTTTATAAGAGAGTTATTGACCCTTATGAAGGTAACAAACTTGAAGTAAAGGATAGTACAATTTATATTAACGGAGAGGTAGCAACAGACTACACATTTAAGATGGATTACTATTTTATGATTGGTGATAACCGTCATATGTCACTTGATTCACGTTACTGGGGTATGGTTCCTGAGGATCATATTGTAGGAAAACCTCTGTTTATATGGTTATCACTTGATAAAGAAGGTAGCTTCCCAGGTAATATCAGATGGGACAGAATGTTCCGTAAGGCATACTAAGAATATTATTTTTCAATAATCCAAAAAGAGAGATCGTGCGATCTCTCTTTTTCATTACAAAATAATTCAGAATTTATTGTACTATAGAACAGATAACTATCCTCATGTTTTGTTTCAGATATAAAGGTCAACTAACCTGATATTTCAATATTCATGCAGCACTCTTCTTTCCTGCTCGTTATATCTAATAGTATAAAAACTCTATAACGATGAAGAATATTAAGATATCAGCATTAATTATTGCTATTATAATTCCTTTCACAATTCTTGCTCAAGGTCCGGCTGCAAATTATTTCTATAACAGACATACAGTTATTCCATGGGCTAAATGCTATGTAAGTTTCAAAAAGGGATCAAACCAAAAAATAACTTTTCTTCCGGTTATAAACGAAAAAACAAATGGTCCTATGGGTACATTAGGTTATACAAAAAATATTGATATCAACTCACAAATTGTTCTAATACCAAGTGGTATTACTAATGCATCTGAAGATATTATAAAGAATAAGATTGTCATCATATATTATAATAGTCAATTATCAGATTCACTACTCTCCTGTAATATAAACAGAAGTATAGAATATGGCGCTTCAGCATTGGTTGTTGTTTCTAACAAGAAAGCACCAACAATTAGTGTATCAACACAAATTGAACTACCTGTTATATCTACAAACGAAAACATGGCAAATGCAATACTCGAAAGTGCTGGTTGGTATTACATTAACAAATTAAACACTTGGCAAAAAAATAAAGAGTCCCCTCTTCAACTTGAATTACCTGTAGAATTAAGAATTCAAATAAAAGGAAAATACACTACCATTACAGACAAATATTTTAATTACAAGTATCTTGACGGATATCTTGAAAATAACCAAATAGAAAATATACAAATCCGTAATTACAAATCGGTTAATTTTATATCAAAGCTCTTTAAAGAACTTAAATTTGAGTGGATTAAAGAGACAACTCACTATTTTAGTAGCCTTGATCAGAAAATATTTTATACACTATATTGGGGCATGGGGTTTAGTTCTGATAATGGTGTATTTAATGTAGCTGATATCAAAAACAGAGAATATGGTCTTGCCGTTCATGAAAATACTCACTCCCTGTTTTATAAAAATATGACAACAGAAACATCATCATTCATAAACGAGGGTATTGCTATGTATGCAGAGGCAATGGCTACTGATACAAACATTAACAACAGAGAGGTTGCTGACCTTATAACAAGAAGCAAATTGTATAGATTAAACGAAATGCTGAAATTCAACATTGGTAATGATACAGATAAAACAGAAGCTGGCTATCCATCATCTGGTTCTTTCATAGAGTTCTGGATAGATAAATACGGTGTTAAATCGTTAAAAGAGTTATGGCAATCCAAATTAAGTAATCTATCAAAAACAGAAATAGATAAAATTGAAATAGAGTGGTTAGAATGGTTACAGACTAAGACACATATTGACAATAATATCATTAAAAAACATCTTGATACTTTTTAAGACTGTATAACAAATTTCTTTACTTTTACAAAAAAGAACTATGAAATCACTTATTAAATAGACCTATGTAACTATTACGTACAAATCTATATTTGATAATTGACATAATATTGATAAATTTAGATAATAAATAATTGATAGTTGCCAGTACAAATAATGCACAATATTTTCACCCAATACTTCCCTCAAAATTATCTTATAAAAAAAGAATTAAAAGGTTCTATTATCTTCACTCTTCTATGTTTTATATTTACACTTATATACAGACCACTGAATACTCACGAAAGTATATATTTTGGATATGAACTTACATTAATAATATACTCTATTGGTGTTTTCATCGCTATGTTTTCAACTATTCCTCTTGTAAAGAAAATCAAATATCTTAGCAACAATAAAGAGTGGACTCTGATAAAAGAGTTAACAGCAATATTAATACTTCTTTTTTCAGGAGGAGTATCAACATATCTGGTTGCATTTATAATTGAAGAGCCAATTGCTGCGCAGAGACTAAACATAATGACCTTTCTGGACTCACTTAGCCGGTTCGGATTAATTGGAATCATTCCATTTATGATATTCTCTGCCAAAAATATAAAAGAGCTTTTTGTTAAACGTAGAGATATAGAAAATAATAACAAGAATATCCAAAACTGCACTGTAAATATCAAGTCAACACTGAAAGGCGAAAATTTGTCAGTAAACCCAGAGAATATTATATATATTATGGCCGATGGAAACTATGTTGATTTTTATATAGAAAATAATAATGAAATTAGAAAGTATACTATCAGAAATAGTATAAGTAATATTCAGGATCAATTATCTAATTTGCCATATTTGGTAAAAACTCACAGAGCTTACATTGTGAATGTGAAAATGGTTAAATCCAAAAGAGGAAACTCATCTGGATATAAACTAAAAATAGATGATTCAATAGATAACATTCCTGTATCAAGAAATAATATTAAGCTATTTGATGACGTTTCTGGTAAATACATGTAATATTGCTTCAACAATGTGTTACAATAACAGAAAAGTTTATTGATATTTTTACATCTAAGTATAGATACTAATACAATGTATACTAAATTTGCGTCAAATTTAAGTACAATAGTTAATGGAAAACTCTGTATTACTATCAACAGCATATCTAGGAACAATACAATATTACAGTAAATTACTTGGTTACAATAATATAATAATTGAAAATCAAGAAAATTTCACAAAACAGAGCTACAGAAACAGATGCGATATTTATGGTGCAAATGGTAAACTAAGCCTTACCATTCCTGTAAAAAAAGGAAGAACAGTAAAAACTCCAATAAACGAACTTGAAATAGATTATACAGAAGAGTGGCAAAAGAATCATTGGAGATCAATTGAATCGGCATACAGACATTCTCCATTTTTTGAATATTATGCAGATGATATACGCCCCTTCTATAAATCAGAAATAAAATATCTTACTCAGTTTAACAATGGTATACAGAAAGCAATCTTAGATACAATGGAAGTATATCCAGATATACAATATACAGAAGAGTATCACAAAAAAATAACTAACTCTGATGATTTCAGAGATACAATTCACCCTAAAAAGAGAATGCAAAAACCAGATGACTACTACTCTGTAATAAAATACTATCAGGTATTTGCCGCCAAATTTGGCTTTATTGAAAACCTGAGTATTCTGGATCTATTGTTTAATATGGGTCCCGAAACGGAAGAGATTCTTTTAAAATCGATTGTAAACAGGTAGTTGCAAGAAATAAAAAAAAGATTGAATGGTGCAACAGTTTTTTGTACCTTAGTGTTTATACAAAAACTACACAGACATAATATAATGGCACGATATTTTTTAGAATTATCATATAATGGCACAAGATTCCACGGCTGGCAGATTCAACCAAACGCTTCAACAATTCAGGAAGAGATAAATAAGGCTCTGTCGACAATACTAAGAGAAGAGATTAGTGTAGTTGGTGCCGGACGAACTGATACAGGAGTACATTCTTCATATTATATTGCACATTTTGATTCGGAAAAAGATCATTTAGCAAAAGGAACAGATTTACGCTATAAATTAAATAGCTTTCTGCCAAAAGATATTGCTATATTAAACATTAAAGAAGTAAATAGCGATGCTCATGCCAGATTTAATGCAATATCACGTACATATAAATACTTTATAACACTTGTAAAAGATCCGTTTACAGTAGAGGCAGCATATCATCTTAAAGCAATACCTGATGTAAGACTAATGAATAAAGCAGCTGAACTACTTTATAATTATAAAGATTTTACAAGCTTTAGTAAGTTACATACTGATGTAAAGACAAATAACTGTAACATTATACATGTAAAATGGGTGCAATCTAAAAAAAGGGTTATCCTTACAATAAAAGCCGACAGATTCCTTAGAAACATGGTTAGGGCAATTGTAGGTACACTACTTGAAGTTGGTTTAGGTAAAATTACAATTGATCAGTTTGCTGAAATAATAGAAAAGAAAGACAGATCTGCTGCAGGTGTATCCGCACCACCTCAAGGACTTTTTCTTACAGATATTGAATATCCAACAAGTATATATACAAAATAGGAGTATGAATATTCATACTCCTATTTCTTTCACTAATAGATTTCCTATTATAAACTCTTCATCTTTATCTTAAGTAAATTGTTATTATCTATACTTGTCTCTAACAAAGTATTCTTATATGATATAAATGTAGCTCTCACCTCATACACTTCTGTTTTCAAACTTCTTAGAGAGAAATTCCCTTCAAAATCAGTATAAACAATCTCTCCATTAATCTCAACAGACACACCTGCAAGACCTTCACCTGTTACATCATCAACAACTTTACCATCAATAACTGTAATCATTGCTTTTGCTTCTGAAGCCTCTTTCTTAGAAATATTTCCCTCTTCTTTAGCTATTATTAAAGAGTAGTTTGCCACTAAGAAAATTGTAACTACAACAATTGTTTTTAACGTTTTCATCGTTTTAAATATTTTTAAGTTTTTATGTTCTAAATTTGTTTTCGTATTTCTACAATACAAATGTAGGGTAACAATATTAACTTAATTTTATTGACAGGTAATGTTTATGTTAACCTTATGTTAACACAAGCTATAATAATTATTGATATAATTGCATTCGGAAAATTACAAAATACAATTGTACAATTAACTATCTAATAACAAATAAATGAAACAGGGACATTTTTTGTTTACAATGGTTTTAGTGGCATTAATAACAGTGCCATATAAATCGGTAAATGCACAACAAACTGATAAGAAAGAGGGTAAGAAAAGTGAGATTGAGAGATTCTTTTCAAAAGGTAAGGTTTCTGGAAAGATATTTGCCAATTTTCATAGTGGTATTTCCGAATCTGTTAAAAAAGAGTCAGCATTCGAGGTAAAAAGAGCCTACTTTGGATATAAGCACAAAGTTAATGAACACTTCTCTGGTGAAATTAAGCTTGATATTGGAAGTCCTAATGATGCTTCAGAATATGCACTATTAAAGAGATTCGCTTTCTTTAAAAATGCATATGTAAGATACGAGAACAAGAATCTTGCAATTAATTTTGGTCTTATTAATCTTTATGCATTTAAAGAGCATGAGAAATTTAATGGCCATAGATATATATCTAAAGCATTTCTTGATAAATATAAATTTGCATCAAGTGCCGATTTAGGTGTAAGCGTTGAGTATAAGCTGGCAAAAAATCTAAAAGCAGATTTTTCTTTTACTAATGGAGAAGGATACAAAGGAATACAGAGCGATAATACATATCTTGGAGGGCTAGGTTTAACATACAAACCATTTAAAGGATTTACGACAAGAGTCTATGTTAATGCTACAGTAAAAGATGAGTGGCAGAAGACTTACTCTATATTTGCCGGATATGCAAAGAAAAAGAAATATTCTATTGGTGCTGAATTTAACTATCAAGCAAATAACAAATTCGTAAATAACAATAACCTATATGGATACTCAATATATGGTAAGTGGTATTTTATTAAACATTTTAATGTATTTGCTCGTTATGATCAGCTAAAATCTAATGTTAGAAATGGTGATAAGAATCCATGGAATCTTGCAAAAGACGGATCTGCACTGATTGCTGGTATTGAGTATTCTCCTATAAAAAACGTAAAAATTGCTCTTAATTATCAAGATTGGTATCCGTTTGCAAAAGATACCGATAATGAATCTTTTATATATTGTAATGTATTATTTGCTTTCTAAATTATGAATAGGTTCTTATTATACATATCTCTTACATTGCTAATTGTATTAACAGCATGTAGAAAAAGTGATTATAAGCTTCCTGATGACAGTTCTACTATTACCGATAATGGTGAAGGAACAGGAAACGTAACATGGACAAATGACAAAATATGGATTCTGGATGGTAAGATATTTGTTAATGACGGACAGACATTAACCATTGAACCAGGAACTGTAATTAAAGCTACTGAAGGAGAGAGAGAATATGCTTCAGCACTTATTATAGCTAGAGGAGGTAAGATAATTGCTGAAGGAACTGCTGATAAACCAATAATTTTCACCTCCGTTAAAGATAATCTTAACGGATCATTAACACATAATGATAAAGGTTTATGGGGTGGAATTATTATACTTGGTGAAGGAGAAATAAATACCGATTCAGGAGAAGGACGTGTTGAAGGAATTCCATTATCTGAACCTAGAAGTATCTATGGTGGCAGTAACAACAAAGATAACTCAGGAATCTTAAAATATGTATCTATCAGGCATGGTGGTGCGAATATTGGTGAGGATAATGAGATAAATGGTTTAACACTCGCTGGTGTTGGTAACGAAACTACTATTGACTTTATTGAGGTTGTTGCCAATGCTGATGATGCTTTTGAATTCTTTGGAGGAGCCGTAAACTGCAAACATCTTGTTGCAGCATTCTGTAACGACGACTCTTTTGACTTTGATGAAGGTTATATAGGTTTAGGACAATACTATTTGTCTATAAACAGCAATACAAATAATGGAGATAAAATTATTGAGATAGACAATCACCCTGAAAAAGGATCGTTAACGCCTAAATCTACAAAACCAATAATCTCAAATCTTACAGCAATTGGTAATAATTCGGTAGACAACTTCTCATTATATATAAATAGTGGAGGAGCAATACAACTATACAATTCAATAATTATTAACTCAGGATCAGGAGTAAGTATCGACTACAAAGGCAACAGCTATGATGCATATAATCAATGGATAAATGGAAATACAATCATTGAGTATAATATATTCTTTAATGCTCCTACAAATGAAAGTGATAAGATATTTATCACACATGGAGAATCAATATCAAATACCTTAAAAAATAATTGGGCATACTACTTTAGACAAGGGTATAACTCAACAGATAATCCAGGTATTTTATCAATCAACAACAAATACAACCTAATACCATCAAACAATACTGGTTTACCTAAATCACTTAACAACAATTGGTTTACAGAAACTCAAAATAAAGGTGCATTTGATACCAACTGGGCAGATAAATGGACATTTATTTCACAACAAAATATAATAGAATAACATCTAATACAGCTATCTGATTTAAATACTCAGATAGTTGTATCAATTATGAAATCATTATAAGTGGAGTCTGTGCTTTATATGAGATATTGCAGGTGATGTCCAGTTCTGTCAACGAAAATGGTTGGTGTTGTATCTCTCTGGTCTCATAGCCCTTAACAGCACTGTCTCCGGTGTGATTTCAAAATCAAATTCATCCAACTCACGGTACCACGACAGGTAATTATCAAGATATCTGGTTGCTACTCCTCTAAAGCGGATCATCCAGAACTGTAGAT
>DKJY01000056.1 GCA_002454955.1 Bacteroidales bacterium UBA6680 | reverse complement strand
TCCAATGATCTGTTTAGTACCACCAAATATATTGCACTCATACTCTATAATTGAGCCTATTTACGCTAAGTGATACTCTTACCTAAAAGTAGTCTCTCTTAGCATAATACGATGGAAGAAGATATATGCAGATAGAATTCTATAAGTATAGAATGCAACATAAACATGTTTTGCTTAGAGTAGAGCGGGCAAATGAACATTGTTTTGTGAGGTACGAGCTATTGTCATATCTATACTGCGCTGATTGACTGATACAGAAGCTCGCACCAGCTTTGGTGATTTGTTGGGTTAATAATTAACAGTTTGCTATTAAGGATCTGATTGTTTGTGTAAACAAAATGAATCTAATATTTACAGGAACAATATTATCTATGCTGATATTCCTTTAAATATCATTTATTCAGGTATTAATACAATTACCACCAATTAAAGAGTTCAGACAAGAGCTAAACATTGGTTTTCCATATGTATACTTCTCAGAGGTATATCTTAATGATCAGTTTAATCACGAATGGATTCTGCAAGTACTGATTGTTGACTGCTTTATAATCTGGATTGTAGTAACAGGAATCTATCTTATTGCAAAAAGAGGATAACAAAATAAAAAAATATCAGCGAAGGTTGTAGCTCTCCGCTGATACAAACATAAACACAGCAAGCTGTGCATCACATTTATCTAAAAAATACAAGTTCTACATCTCTGATACCAGGATTCTCTCGCCCCATCCTCCGGGATCAAGAACAACACCTTTAGCAGAAGATCCGCTGTTTGGAGCTATGGCAAACATCTGTACAGTATATTCGCCGGCAGGTAAACCTACATATATGCTCTTTGTAGAGATCTCGCTCTTAAGATTCCCGGTTTTTAACGTGCCCTGAGAATCATAATTAGGATTTTTCTTATCTACTCTAATCTGAAATCGTACCCCATATCCATTATTTATAGAGTTTGCAAGACACTCTCCTGAGTACTCTAGCTCTAATGAGGTATAATCTCTTGTTTTTGTTACTTTAAAGTCTGGGCCAACCGGATGCCAAGTCTGATCATTTAAATCGTATGATCGATCGTTTAGTCTTGGACTTTCAGTGTAAACTGACATAATTCTAATGTTTAGTTAGTATTTAATTTTAATCTAAAACCACCTTTTACAACTTTAGATAATGTGATGTAAACTATTTACTGTATTTTTTATAATCATTAATTCTTTCTGATTGTTGAGGAGAAACAGTCTGTTTACATAATAAGTAAACAGACTGTAAAGCTACCATTATAATAACGCCCCGATTTAATCAGTTATCCCAATCTCTGTTGCCACGCGATACATCTCTTCCGGGTTATCCTTATAAGCAGATAGTATTTCTGCAGCCTTTCCGGTAATAACCTTAATGTGATATTTAGTTGTTCCCGCAAATGAGATAACCTCTGTTTTATCAACATACGCTTGTAGAGTCTCAACCATCATAATTGTACACTTATTTTCTGAAGCACCGCTCCTGTAATCAACACAGAATGTTTTGCGTAATATATTTTTCTCAAAGGTATACCGAACATATGGTAAAGGGTGTTGCTGGTTCATATATTCCCAATATACCATTACAATACCATTATCGTATATATCTTTTGATAGTGCCGGAAATGCCACTCTGTATTTGGCATTTTTATATAAATCTAAAGGGGTATTGTTATAAAAAGTCCAGTCATCTTTTCCGATATTAAGCACAAATGTTCTGACATTGGCATTGCCATCAGCTCCTTTTAACATTAAACCAACTCCCCAACCAGGATTCTCACCTGTTGTAATCTTTGGCCCATAGAGTATATAGTTCTCTTTATCAAGATAAAAGTCACCGTGTCTTCCAATATCCTCACCAGGAGCACCAATACCAGAAAGTATAACACATCCGTCGTTACCACTTGTACCTTTCTCGCCTCTTAACGAGAATACATTTGCCGCTTCCCAACTTCCGTCCGTAATCTTTGGTCCATACAGGTTACCTATTTCAATATCAAAATAGTAATCGCCTTTAACACCAATATTATTGGCAGGATATCCTTCGCCGCTATATATAACAGATCCGTCTTTACCTGCCGGACCAACCTCTGTTTGTCTGCTGTTGTTATCGTCGTCTTTACTACATCCACTGTTTAACAATCCTACAGTCAGAATAATTATAAGTAGTAAGATCCCGTTTTTTGTTGTGTTCATAATATTTAGTTTTAGTTTGCCTGTTCAGTTCACCTAAAATGCATACATAACCCTTGCTCCAATACGCAGATAGCTACCATTGCTAAGTGTTAGTACCGCTTCAGGAGCAACAGATATCTTCTCGGTGATATCAAAGTTTACACCTGCTCCTACATTAAGACCCACATTGGTATCGGTTGTAGATGTATTACCAATCCAGTCGTAATATCCAAGTATATCAACCTTAACAATAGTAAGATTTAAACCTCCAATTCCGTATAGTTTACCCATGCCACCAATATCCATAAGGTTATAGGTTGCATTAAAATCAAAAGCATACCAATTTACATTATCGTTCTCAAGGTAATAGGTAAATGAAGCTGTTGCACCAAGTTTCTTGTTAATATCATACTGTCCGTTAACGCTGATACCAATATTATTAATATCTGTAGCAAAGTTAAGTCCAACCCCTCCTTTAATCTGAGCCTTACTTGCTATTGAGGTAAATAGCAAAAGCACTGTAATAATAGTTAGTTGTTTAGTTCTCATTATATTCCTGATTTGTGATTATTCTTATAGATTAATTATGGTAGATAACTTAACTGTTGCAGTAAGTGTATGCATAGTCTGTCCACCATCGTTTGTTACCTGTGCATTAATAGTAAGTGTTCGCCCGTTACGCTTTATTGTTCCTGACATAGCCGAATAATATGCACTAAGACCGGTACCCCATTTGTCTGTTGAAAAATGTACTGTAACAAGATCAGTACAGATACTCGAATTCCAACATACATCAACAGTAGAGCCATCTTTTCCGATACCTGAAGCAGTAAGCTGATAATCATCGGTAGAGTTTGTTACGGCAATCATACCGTTTGTCATTCCAAATGATTGATCATCAAAAACGGTAAACGTTTCTCCTCTGAAATTTACTGTTGCACTACCTTTATCTGTAAAGGTCTTAAGTATATCATCTTTACCACACGATGATATTGCCAGTATTACTAATACAATGGCCACAATTTTTAATCCTACTTGTTTCATATTATAATCTGTTTTTGTGATATCTGACTGTACATTGCACAATTCTCAAAACTGTTGTATCTTCTGGTCAGATATCTTTAATTTTTGTTATTCTCTCTTTGCAATTAACGACTCATCTTAGCCACCTTCTGCATCATGTTATATATCCTGCGCAGCTCATCATCATTTTTCTCTCTCATCTCCTCGTCGTTTGCCTGTACAATCTTTTTCCACTGCTCAAACGATAGTTTACTCATCATCTCAAGTTCAGCAGAGGCATCGTTCATATCGTCCTCGCTAATCGGACTGCCATAAATGCCGTTTTGCTCCTGAACGGGAAAATCAGGAAGTTCAAAATACCTATCGGCAACAGTAATATTAAATTGTACCGATTGTGCTACAGTAATTGTTGTAATACCCATTACAGATGCCTCTGATTTAAGCATCACACCTTTGTATATCCACTGTTTAACCCCTGCAAGCATCCATATCTCGCAGTTATAACCCAGAATAGTCTCATTACCAATCTTTCTTCCTCCCAGCGATTCAAACATCTCTCGTCCTGCATCGTCAGCATCAGTATCAGAGTACATTGCAGCTGTAGTAGTTGCATTCTGTTGTTTATAAATAACCTGCTGATCAAAATCTACGTTGTAAACCTTGTTGTTATCAATCTTTGTAACTGTATGTGTATGCTCTGTCTCGCTGTTTTTCTGTCCAAACATATTTGTAATAGTTGTCTGATCAGACAACTCCTCCTGTAACTCAACAGAGCCATAGTTTTTAAAGAACAGATTCTCGGTTCCTTCTCCTTTAACAGAACCTCCCATTACACTTCCGGAGATAGATGTGGTGTACTTTACTATGCCCGACCTTACCTTGTAACGTCTTAATGCATCCTGAGCATTACACTTACCAAATTGGGTAAACAGTGCTACAATAACAATTAATAATGTATATCTCATAACTTGTATTTTTCTGCAAATTAATGCATCCGTAGCAGGGTTTTTTCAGAGATTTGAAAGCGATATTGTTTCTCTTGAATACGCAATGCATGTAAACATACTTTTATAAAATTACAGGCTAAACGTAGTAATAGGTATGTAATTCGTATATCTTTGCAGTATTACATTTGCCATTTTGTACAATCTACTGTACAGGTATAAGCTATTGAAAAGGAGAACCAAGATATATGCATACAGAGTTAACATTCTCAGCTGAAGCAGAAGAGGTTATTGACCTTATAAAACATACCGATAAGAACATTTTCTTAACAGGAAAGGCGGGTACCGGAAAAACAACACTTATAAGTTATATCAGGGGGCTGAACGGATTTAATCCGGTTGTTGTGGCGCCAACAGGCATTGCTGCCATAAATATTAATGGCGATACCATACACTCCTTTTTTAGGCTAAAACCCGGTTACGAGCTTGACGAAGCAATGAATATTGGCATTAGTAGCGTAAACAGAGATCGCTTTAAGGCTCTGCATACAATTATTATAGATGAGATATCGATGGTTAGAGCCGATATACTTGATGCTATTGATATTCTGCTTAGGCGATCGAGGGGTAATGACAAGTGGTTTGGGGGTGTTCGTATGATATTTGTTGGTGATATGTTTCAGTTACCTCCGGTAATTACAGAGGATGAGAGAGAGTTCTACAGCACCAAATATATGTCGCCATATTTCTTCTCAGCAAATCTGTTCAGAAAGCCTGATCTGTTTACAGAGCCTTTCAGTATGCACACTGTTGAACTAAAAGAGATATACAGGCAGACAGATAAGGAGTTTATAGAGATTCTGAATGCAGTAAGAGATAATACAATATCGGGAGATCAGCTTAATAGGTTAAATAGTAATATACAGTTTAATAGTAACAGAGAGGAGAGTGCTAAAACAATATATCTTACAGCTACAAATTCGCAAGCAACGTCATTAAACAGACACTATCTGAACAGGATTACGCAGCCGGAAACGATATTTACATCTGTAAAACAGGGTGATATTGGAAGCCTTGAACCAAATGACAATAGAGTTATTGTAAAACCCGGCGCGCAGGTAATGTTTATTAACAACGACTCTAAAAAACGTTGGGTAAACGGAACAATTGGTACCGTTATATCAATAGAGCAGGAGTTGTGTCCGGAAACAGACATTATAGAGGAGATTGTTATTGTTGAGTTAGAGAGCGGAAAGAAGGTGAAGGTAAAACAGTTTACCTGGGAGATATCTAAATATGTAATGGTTAAAGGGGTGTTTAAACGCGAAAATATTGGATACTTTACCCAGATACCTCTGAAACTTGCATGGGCAATTACAATACATAAAAGTCAGGGAAAGACATTTAATAATATAGTTGTAGATATGGGTAGTGGTGGTTTTGCACATGGTCAGGCATATGTTGCACTTAGCCGATGCCGCAGCATGAATGGTTTACAGCTAAAACGATCTATAAAAGAATCAGATATTATTGTTGATTCTATAATATCTGATTTCTTTGCAAAGGTTAATTAAACTCTATGCATTTTTAATATGATATAGTGTATCACCATTAATTTTTCTGAAAGAGAAACGGTAACCCTCTACTATTGCCACAGCATAGAATATAACGTCAATAATGCCAAAATTCTCTTTCATAATCTCTATTACAATACTAAAGTCAATGGCGGTTAGTACATCAAAAAAGTTCATGCCCTGATCTTCGGCAACTAAACCTATAAGGCTAAAATAGTTACCAAGAGCAACACCAAGAAAAGCAATAATAGCTCCGGCTATACCAAAAACAGGATCAACACCCTTACCAACTTTGCGTATAACAAAACCTACAAGAGCACCAATAGCAATTGCCATATAACCAATCTGAGTGTGAGTTGATACAGTAATAAGACACCACAAAGCAGCACCAATAAGAGAGGCAACCGATCCTGCAATAATAGCCGGAAGCAATTTCTGCTCCATTCTGAATTTCTCCATCAGTTCAGGAGTCATAATAATCTCCTCACTAGCCTCAATCGACTCATCGGCATTGTAATCGTCACATTTATCATGAAAAGTAGCTCTTTGGTTTGTTAATTCACATATAATTCCTTGATTAATATCGTGTTTACGATTTGTACAGCTTTTACAGTACTGCAACTGCTCTTCTCTTGTCATAGAATTAATTGTTTAGAGATTCATTAAATTGTTTACAGCGTGTAAAACTAGAATAATAATAGTTATGCAAAAACGATTATAATACAATAGTTGATACAGTTAACAAATTAAGATCGATTCTGAATAAATATAACTATCTTAGCATAAAATAAAACATTAAAAATTACTTGAAATGAGATTAAGAAACATCTTAGTTATATCGGCCATATTGCTGACTATAACTTTAACATCGTGTACACAGACCAGAGAGAAAAGTCTGCTTTGGAAAATTGAGGGTAATAATGCAGAGACATCATATATTTATGGTACAATGCATGTTATGCCAAAGAAAGATTTTATTATCCCTGATAAGGTTAAGAGTGCAATAGACTCTACAAAACAGATTGCCCTTGAAACAGATCTTGATAACCCTGCTTTACAATCGGAGTTACTTGCACAGATTCCTATGAAAGGTGATACAACACTTAATATGATAATGTCTGATGAGGATTATCAATTGCTTAATGACGAAGCAAAAAAAGTGTTAGGTGTAGGTGTTGATGCTTTTAAGAGTTATCAGCCATTGATGCTTACAAGTGTTTTTATAGGGCTGGTACTGCCTGAGCAGATAGCATCGTATGAGGGGGAGTTTGTTACAATGTCGCGTGAGCAGAATAAAGAGATAATTGGACTTGAAGAGGCTAAAGAGGTGTGTGAGATTATGCACCAGATACCGTATAAAAAACAAGCAAGTAATCTTATAGAGTTCCTTACGCATATAGAGGAGTCGAAAGTACTTATGCAGAAGTTGGTTGATACATATAAAAATCAGGATATTGATGCACTTCACAATCTTGTTATAGAAGAGTCAGGAGGAGAGGAGTTTGGTAAACTACTGATTGATAAACGAAACGAGAACTGGATTGATAATATTGAGACAGAGATGAAGGTTAAACCAACATTCTTTGCTGTTGGAGCCGGTCATCTGGGTGGAGATAATGGCGTAATAGAATTACTTAGAAAGAAGGGATATACTGTTACTCCTGTAAAGTAATCTGAAGATAAATAATCCGGTTGATCAATTAAGTCAACCGGATTTCACACACCTTATAAATCAATACCCTTCTCTTACCAAAATATTGCAGCCCTTATTACTGCACTCATTCACAACCTTTTTTATATCCTGAATATCTACAACACCAGCATTATCAATACTCTGTAATGTAATAGTGTCGTCAAATTTCTGAATGTAATAGTTGCCATGTATATCATCTGTTATACTTCTGATATCATTAGCTGTGTGAAATGGCTTAAGAAGCGTAGTTCTAAATTCATAGTTTATATTGTAATGCTCTATAATATTTATAGTCTCTTTTATATTGTCTATACATCTGTTGCAGAAATTATCGCCAACAATATCTCTGTAACGCGATAGTTCAAGCGGAGCTTTTATATCCACTGCAATGTAATCTATCAACTTATCTCTTATCAGAGACTCAACAACATCAGGATTGGTACCATTGGTATCAAGCTTTATATCCAATCCAAAGGATTTAAGCTTTGTAATAAAGCTATATAAATTATTCTGTATTGTTGGCTCACCACCTGATATAACAACACCGCCCAACAGACCCCGGTTACTGTATATCCACTCAATAACATTATTGCTATCTATATTAGCGCCGGTTAACCTTACAAGGTCAGGATTGTGACAATATTTACAGTAGAAGTTGCACCCCTTTGTAAATATTACCGATGATATCTTACCCGGATAATCTGAGAAACTCTGTTTTATAAATCCTCCTAATAACATATACCAGCTATTAAACAAGAACCTCTTTCTGCTCTTTTTTACTACATATTACAGGCTCAACTAATCTATCATGTTTATCAAATATATGACGATCTTTAAACTCGGCCTGCTTACCCGCATTCCATTGATCTACAGGACGCATATAGCCAACAATACGTGAGAAAACAGTACACGTTGTCTCTTTACCTGATTCTGCACATTTAGGGCATAATGTATGTTCGCCATATATATAACCATGATCAGGACAGACACTAAATGTAGGTGATAATGTTATATATGGTAAACGGAAATTATTTGTAACCAGCTTTAGTAACTGTTTAACCGACTCTATTGTTAACTGTCGCTCACCTATAAATGTATGAAAAACTGTACCTCCGGTATATTTTGTCTGTAAGTCGTCTTGTAAACGCAGCGCCTCAAACAGATCATCGGTATAGTTTACAGGCAACTGTGTAGAGTTTGTATAGTATGGTTCCGCACCGCTACTATAAGCCTGCTCATTTGCAACAATAATATCAGGATACTGTACCTTATCAATTCTTGCAAGTCGGTAACTAGTACCCTCAGCCGGGGTTGCCTCCAGATTATATATATGTCCGGTCTCCTCCTGATAATCCTCTAATTTGTTTCGCATAAAGTTTAATAGTTCTACACTAAACTGGTGCCCCTCTCTGCTTCCAATATCCTTACCAAGGTAGTTCATAAGAAACTCATTCATACCTACAAGACCAATAGTAGAGAAGTGGTTATTCCAATATGCATTATTGCGTTTATACAGATGGCGCAGATAGAATTTAGAGTATGGGTATAGCCCCTGCTCTGTAAAATTCTCTATCACCTTACGTTTTACCTCAAGACTACTCTTTGCAATATCCATCAGATTAGACAGACGCTGAAACAGCTCCTTATCTGAACGAGCCTCATAACCAAGTTTAGGAAGGTTTATGGTAACAACACCAATTGATCCGGTAAGAGGATTAGCACCAAACAGTCCGCCACCACGCGATTGCAACTCCCTTTTATCGAGGCGCAGACGACAACACATACTACGTACATCATCTGGCGACAGGTCTGAGTTAATGAAGTTAGAGAAGTACGGAATACCATATTTAGCCGACATCTCCCATATAAGGTCATAGTCACGGTTGTTCCAGTCAAAATCTTTTGTGATATTATATGTAGGTATCGGAAACGAGAACACAGCACCATTAGCATCACCTTCAAGCATTACCTCTGCATATGCCTTATTAAAGATATCCATCTCTGCCTGAAAATCGCCATATACCTGATCCTTAACCTCACCGCCAACAATAACGCCCTGGCTCTTCATGTTTTCAGGCACCTTAAGATCCATTGTTATATTTGTAAATGGTGTCTGGAAACCTACTCTGGTAGGTACGTTTATATTAAACAGAAACTCCTGTAGTGCCTGTTTAACCTGTTTGTAGTCAAGATTACCATATCTGATAAACGGAGCAAGATATGTATCAAACCCTGAGAAAGCCTGAGCTCCGGCGGCTTCGCCCTGCATTGTATAAAAGAAATTTACAATCTGCCCAAGTGCAGTACGCAGATGTTTAGCCGGTTTACTCTGTGTTTTACTCTTTACACCTCTAAAACCGGTTAAAAGAAGATCTTCAAGATCCCACCCAACACAGTATACACTTAAGAAACCAAGATCGTGTATATGTAACTTTCCTGTTTTGTGTGCATCGCGTATCTCGTCAGAGTAGATATGATCTAACCAATATTGCGAGCTCAGAATTGTTGATATATGCTGATTTAACCCTTGTAGTGAATATGTTGAGTTAGCACTCTCCTTAATACGCCAGTCGTTAAGGTTCAGGTAGTCATCAATAAGGTCAATATTACCAAACATCTCTTTAGCACTACGCAGGTTACCGTGTTTATGTCTGTATATAATATACGCCTTTGCGGTTTTATACTCACCAGACTCAAAAAGTACCGTTTCAACAATATCCTGAATAGTCTCTACAGTAGGAACCTCTCTATCTTCAAGTTGGTTCTTTACACGAGATAATACCTTATCAGAGATATCCTTTGCAAGTTCTCTGTCTGGCTTACCAACTGCTCGCAGAGCTCTGTATACAGCAAAAGAGATCTTCTCCTGATCAAAAGCTACAACTGTTCCGTTACGTTTTACAATTTTTGTAATCTCACTCATCATAATCTTCTCATTTTAATGATACCACAAGTAAATCATGTTAATATGGTTTATACTTGTTCATGCTATCAACTAATTAAACTAACATTTAAAAAACCGATAACTTCTTGGATTCCGAAAAGAAATGGATATACACAGGTAGTCCTTTTCCCGCCTTTCTCCCGAAAGCTATGGATAAATACTTAAGGCAGGTCTTCTGGCTTACCCACACTCTGAACCTTCCCATTGATTAATCAACAGTGGTATACAAACAGAGAGTTTTATCGGATTTACAGCTGCGGGGACAGCTCCTGACTTTAACAGGATTCCCATTTTCACCTCACTACGAGGAACCATTAAGTTGTACTAAGATATATCAGCTGATAAGATATAGGTTTAATATTCTTTCTGCTTTTATTAACAAGTTATCAACGTGTGTCTGATTTGCTTTATAGCAGTGATGTTTATGGAAAAAGGTCTGGAAAAATATTTTTCATTTGCCAAAAAGAACTTGTATTTACAATAATCTGCATGAGAGAGAATAGTTGATCATGTTTGTTTATAATACTGTAATATCATACAAAGTTGTATAACTTTACGTTTTTCATATTAGTAATAGTAACCGGACAATAGTACTATATGTTAAACAAGCCGAAAAGAGTAAAACAAATAAGGGACATATCAGAGTTATTATAATAAAACGTACAGGAGATGATTATCCAAAAGATAAAACAGTTCAGTAGTAAATTTATTCTTATTATCACTTTAACAATCTTTTACTCTTGTTCTGATAATACAATTAACTCTAAGATAAATATTATAAAGGCAGATTCATCATACAGATATTGTGATAAAGCATTAATAAGACTTGATAATAGTGTTTATCTGATAAAGAACAGATCTACTTACAACAGGCAAGGTGATATAATAAAATATGAAATTTATAAGAGTGAAGGAAAAGTCTCATACACAAAAAAAGCTCTTCTTGAAGATAAATTATTCATAGAATATGAGAATATAAACATTTTAAATAGATGGAAACTAATTAATGCCTGGCAGATCTCAAATGGTGTTGATACGTTAGATTATGAACAGATCAGGTTTAATAACAGCAATGCTATAATAACAAAATATAAGGATGAGAGAATAATCTTCACTTTCTATTGAAATGCACAAAATGGTAGAGCAGGTAAAGGGTAATCTCTCCTTAAACTTCTCAATTCATACTATTTATATAAGCCTGTGATAAAAAACAACACTACATGGTTTTGTATATATATCATGTTTTTAATATATTGGTAATCGCAATAAAACTCTCAGACAGAGTACAGATAACTATTGCTGAATAACAAAAGATTACAGATAAAAAACAGAATAAATTAGTTGTGTCTCATACCAGATAAAAGCAAATCATAAAAAGTTAAGCCTTATGTTCGAAGATAAGTTAAAAGAGATAAGAGAGTTCTGTAAGTTAAATTCTGACCCCAAAATCATAGAGAAATATTCCAAATACTTTAAGGAGGATTTTGATGGCTTTGGAATAGACAGTAAAGTGCTTAAAAAGCAGATAGAACATTGGGTAACAAAATGGAAAGACGAAATGTCTTTGTCTGACTATTTAGATTTATCAGATGAGTTGATTCAGAATGGCAGGTTTGAAGAGAAGGACTTAGCCATACATTTTGTGAAATCGAAAAAAGCAGAGTATACAGAAGAGACATTTAACAGAATAGGCAAATGGTTTGAATCTGGGATATCAAATTGGGCATCTACAGATGTTCTGTGTATGTTGGTTCTTCCACACTTTTTTATTGAGAATATCATAGGATTTGACAAATTGAAGGAGTGGAATGACTCTAAAAGCGAATGGCAACGTAGAGCTGTACCGGTACTTTTTGTAGAGTTATCAAAGTTAAAAGTTGATTTTAAGAACGATATAGCTCTTAGTGTTATAGAACCATTAATGATGGACGAATCGGAGTATGTGCAGAAAGGACTTGGTACTTTATTACGTGAACTATGGAAAAAAGAGCCTAAGGAGATAGAAAAATTTCTTTATGAATGGAAAGACAAGTGTGGCAGACTAATTATCAGATACGCTACTGAGAAGATGGACAAAGAGAGTAAGGCTAAATTTAAAAAAGCAAAATAGATGGAAGCAAAAGAACCGGTGTCTTTCTTGCAAAAATGATGGCCCTAAATGTGCTTATTGTGGAGAGTACGATTCTGTTAAATAAATTAGTGGTATGCAGATTAAAAGCAGAAAGTCAATTAAGAAATACAAGGTGCAAACTTGAAAAGATTTATTTTGTTCTTTTCTTCTCCATACAAAAAGAGACCCATCGCACAGTGTATACATGCAGGTTTTTGTTTACGTACCTGATAAAACAATCATACGTTTTTTATATTGAAAAACGATATAATAGTTCTATTTTAGTGCTTTAAATTCTGAGATGAATTAACAGAATAAGAGAGATATTAGAAGAAAGAATAATAAAACAGACTTGGTTAGCTGAAATTCTTGATGTTAGGTTAAGGATTTTATTGTTTCTAATAAAGCAAGGTGAAAATGGATAGTGTAACAGAAGCAGAAATAGAATATGGTTTTGTAGGAAAACTACAAGATTTAAAATATACCTATCGTGAAGATATAACCGATAGGAACTCTTTAGAAAAAAACTTTAGAGAGAAATTTGAAGCATTGAATAGGGTTAGACTGACCGATACTGAATTCAACAAACTATTAGCGGAAATTATAACTCCTGATGTGTTTAAAGCTTCTAATCATTTAAGAAAACGAAACACATTTATAAGAGAAGATGATACGCCACTGCACTACACATTAGTAAATATTAAAAACTGGTGTAAAAATGAGTTTGAGGTAATCAGTCAGCTTCGTATAAATACAGAAAATAGCAATCACAGATACGATGTTGTTTTGCTGATAAACGGTTTACCACTTGTGCAAATTGAGTTAAAAACTTTAGAGATTAGCCCTAATCGTGCAATGCAACAAATTGTTGACTATAAAAACGATGTTGGAAATGGATATACCAATTCGTTGATGTGTTTTATGCAACTGTTTATAGTCAGTAATCAATCACGAACATTTTACTTCTCAAATAATAATAACAAACACTTTGCTTTTAATGCCGATGAGCAGTTTTTACCGGTATACACTTTAGCTAAAGAAGACAATTCAAAAATTGACAACTTGTACGATTTTGCCGACAACTTTTTAGCCAAATGTACCCTGGGTGAAATGATTAGTCGTTATATGGTATTGGTAGAAACCGAGCAAAAGATATTGGTAATGCGACCATATCAAATATATGCGGTTAAATCAATTGTCGATTGTATAGAACAAGACAGAGGAAACGGTTATATATGGCATACAACAGGAAGTGGAAAAACACTAACCTCGTTTAAAGCTTCTACATTGCTAAAGGATAATGATGACATTGAAAAATGTCTGTTTGTTGTAGATAGGAAAGATTTAGATAGACAGACAAGAGAGGAGTTTAATAAATTTCAAGAGGGAAGTGTAGAAGAAAACACCAATACAGAAACCTTGGTAAGAAGAATGCTCTCTACGGATTATGCAGATAAAGTAATTGTAACCACTATTCAAAAATTAGGTTTAGCCCTCAATCAGAATAGCAAGCGTAACATAAAACAAAAAGAAGAGAATAAACCTTCGTATTACGACAGATTGGAGTCCTTAAAGGATAAACGTGTCGTATTCATTTTTGATGAGTGCCACCGTTCACAGTTTGGAGATAATCACGATGCTATTAAAGAGTTCTTTCCCAAAGCACAGCTATTTGGATTTACAGGAACACCCATTTTCGAAGAAAATGCAACCTATCGGACTGTTGAAGGTACACAAGCTTCTTACAAAAGAACAGAAGATGTTTTTCAAAAAAAGCTACACGCCTATACCATTACCAATGCAATAGAAGATAAAAATGTATTACGTTTTCATATAGACTATTTTAAACCAGAAGAAAAAGCAAAGGTTGGTGATGATTTACATAAATCAGCCGTGGTAAAGGCTATATTGGATAAACACGATAAAGCAACGCATTACAGACGTTTTAATGCTGCATTGGCAACGGCTTCTATAAATGATGCTATTCAATATTACGAAACTTTCAAAAAGCTACAAGCAGAAAAAGCAAAAGAGAATATTGACTACAAACCTCTGAATATAGCATGTGTGTTTTCACCTCCTGTTCAAGCTTTGGCTGATAGGGATGACAAGGGCAAGAGAAACAAGGTAGATATAAAACAATTACAAGAGGATTTACCACAAGAAAGAGTAGACAATCTGGTAGAACCCAATAAAAAGAAAGAAGCGTTAAATACCATTATTGCTGACTACAACAAACAATACGGAACAAACCATAGTATAAACGAGTTCGATTTATACTATCAAGATGTTCAGCAACGCATAAAAGACCAAAAATATACAAATGCCGATTATCCGCACAAGAACAAAATTGATGTGGTGATAGTGGTAGATATGTTATTAACAGGCTTTGATTCTAAATATCTAAACACTTTATACGTTGATAAAAACTTAAAGTATCACGGTTTAATACAAGCATATTCTCGTACCAATAGAGTAATAAACGATACAAAACCTTATGGTAACATTTTAGTATTTAGAGAACAGGAAGAAGAAGTAAATAAAGCAATGATTCGTTTCTCTGGCGCTAAAATTGAGAAAGCAAAAGAAATTTGGTTGGTTGATGCAGCACCAAAAGTAATCGAAAAATACAAAGATGCTGTCCAAAGATTAACCCAATTTATGGAATCAAATGGCTTGGATTGTAATCCTTCAGAGGTTAGTAACCTAAAGGGTGATGAAGCTCGTGCTGGTTTTATAAATGCGTTTAAGGAGGTACAACGCTTAAAAACACAGTTAGATCAATATACCGATCTGGAAGAGGCACAAACCGAAACCATTGAGGAGTTATTACCTACTGATAATTTACGCTCGTTTAAATCGGTGTATATAGATACTGCAAAACGATTACGAGTTGAACAAGGTAAAAAAGGAGAGCAAGCATCAGAAGATATACAGCAATTAGATTTTGAATTTGTATTGTTCTCTTCTGCGGTTATCGACTACGATTATATTATCGGCTTAATAGCTAAATATACACAAGCCAAACCATCTAAACATAAAATGACACGAGAGGAGTTAATAAACCTATTAAGCTCAAGTGCCAACCTAATAGACGAACGCGAGGATATTATTGCATACATCAATACTTTAAAGGTTGGCAGTGGTTTAGATGAAGGAGAGATACGCAAGGGTTACCAAAAATTTAAAGACAATAAAGCTGAAAAAGAGATTCAAGCTTTGGCAGATAAACATGATATTACAGTTGAAAGATTAAACGGTTTTATTGATGAAATTATAGACCGTATGATTTTTGATGGCGAAAAACTAACCGATTTATTAGCCCCTTTAGATTTAGGCTGGAAAGATCGCAGATTAAAAGAATTAGCCTTAATGGAAGAATTAATACCATTATTAAATAAAATAGCCCAAGGGCGCGAAATAGCAGGATTAAATGCTTATGAATAATAGTCTTGAACAGGATTTATCAGATAAAATAAGATGGACAGGATAATACAGAACACATATTTTAACTATAATCATGAACATCTTAACTATCTTTAAAATCATGTTCAGACAATTTAAGATGGCAGGATAGACAGAATAAAAATGGATTAAGAGTAAAAAATCTTAACATCTTAAAAATCTTATAAATCATGTTAAAGATGGGTAAGGAAGATATAGATAAATTAACTCATAAAATTATTGGTTGTGCTATGGAAGTCCACAACCAAATGGGTAATGGTTTTCAAGAAGTAGTTTATCAACGTGCATTGAGCATAGAACTTAATATGAACAACATTGAACATCAAAGAGAGTTAGAGATGCCTTTAGAATATAAAGGGCACAATGTAGGCACAAGAAGGGTAGATTTTTTTGTAGAAAATAAAGTGATGGTAGAAATTAAAGCCATTGAGAAACTTGAAGGCGTACACAAAGCTCAAGCCATTAATTATTGCGAAGCCTATAACATAGCTGACGGCTTACTTATTAACTTTGGTGCTGAACGACTACAATATCATCGTGTTTTTAATAAGAAACTAGTCTCGAACAGGATTAAAAGATAAAATAAGATGAACATGATAGATAATGACAATAAAAATCATGAACATCAAATTATTCTAAACAGGATAAAAAGATAAAGTAGAATAAATAAGATAATTACAGAAAGCATATAAAAAAATCATGAACATCTTAAATATCTTAAAAATCATGTTCAGACAATATGGATTAAAAGCTTATGAATAATAGTCTTGAACAAGATATATCAGATAAAATAAGATGAACAGGATAATACAGAACATACATTTTAACTATAATCATGAATATCTCAACTATCTTAAAAATCATGTTCAGACAATTTAAACTAGCCCAAGGGCGTGAAATAGCAGGATTAAAAGCTTATGAATAAAGAAAAACAAAATATAGTTCCTGAATTACGCTTTCCTAAATTCAGTGAAAAATGGAGGTATGATGAACTTCAAAATTTATCTCGTAATATTATGGTTGGAATAGCCAGTGCGGCTACTCATGCCTATAGGGATAGTGGTGTTATTTTATTTAGGAATCAGAATATAAAAGTCGATGGACTTGATGTATCAGATATACTTTACATTGATGAAATCTATGAAAAACAACATAAGAATAAAAGGTTAAAAGGTGGTGATTTGCTCACGGCAAGAACAGGTTATCCAGGGACAACTTGTGTTGTTCCTACTGAATATGAAGGGGCACAGAGCTTTACCACTTTAATTACTAGACCTAAAAATGAATTAATAAACTCTACATACTTATGTTACTATATTAACTCAGAAAAAGGTCAAGCTTTTTTTGAGGCAACAAAAATAGGAGGAGGTCAAAAAAATGTAAATGCTGGCTCACTTTCTGAAATGCCAATATTATTTCCAAGCCTTTCAGAACAACAAAAAATAGCCAATTGTCTATCCTCATTAGACAATCTAATAACGGCAGAAACCGAAAAACTAAACCATTTAAAAGACCACAAAAAAGGTTTATTACAACAACTGTTTCCTGCTAAAGGAGAAAAAAAACCCCAATTTCGTTTTCCTGAATTTGAAAATGATGGGGATTGGGAAGAGAAATGTGTTAATGACTTCTTTGAAGTTATTTCTAGCAAACGTGTTTTACAAAAAGATTGGGTAAAAGAAGGTGTTCCTTTTTATAGAACCAGAGAATTGGTTTCGTTAAGTAAAAATGAACCGTTCGGTAGTGAAATCTACATCTCTGAAGAATTATTTTTAGAACTCTCAGAAAAGTATGGCGTACCTAAATCAGGTGATTTTTTAGTTAGTGGCGTTGGCACGCTTGGTATATTATATCAAGTAAAAGAAAACGATAAGTTTTATTTTAAAGATGGAAATGTAATATGGTTTAAACTTAATAGAGGCATTGTATCAGATTATTTCAAACATTGTTTTTATACCAAATTCTTTCAAAAACAAATCTTTAGACAATCTTCTGCATCAACTGTAGGAACTTACACAATTAGTAATGCGAGACAAACAAAATTATGGAAACCAATCAGATATGACGAACAACAGAAAATAGCTAATTGTTTATCTTCTGCTGATGATTTAATTCAAGAGCAAATTTCTAAAATAAATACTTTAAACGAATATAAAAAGGGCTTAATGCAACAGATGTTCCCTAATATAAAAACTGACTAAACTATGACATTACAGGAAATTACAAACAGCTTAATAAATGCAAAGGAAAATATTTATTTAGTGTATGCTTTTAATGGTACAGGTAAAACTAGATTATCTGTAAACCTGAAAGATTCATTAAAGCTTAAAGATGGTTCCCATCAAGGGGTTTATTTTAATGCCTATAGTGAAGATTTGTTTGTTTGGGATAATGATAAAATAGAGTTGAATATAATTCAGAGTTCTATTAGTGATTACCATCAATATATGGGTACTGAAGTCAATGTGCAAAATAAACTTGAATATTATAATATCAGCTTTAATTTTAGATTCAATTTTGTTCAAGATGATAATCCAGAATTAGGATGGAAGTCAATCTCATTTTTCAGACCTGATGACGAAGAAACAAATATTAAAATATCAAGAGGAGAAGAAAAAATATTTGTATGGTGTTGGTTTTTAACATTATTTGAAGTTAATGAATTAATTAAAAATCAAGATAGATATATTTTTATTGATGATCCTGTATCAAGTTTAGATGATAATAATATTTTTAATTCAGCCCGTTTATTGCTCGATTTATTTAAAGAGAAAATTGATACAACTAAGATAGTGGTTACTACACATCATGCAGGGTTATTTTCAATTCTAGAAAGTTGGATGCGAAAAGGAGATAACGCCGATATTTTCAAACGCAAAAATGGTAGAGGTGAAATTGAGAATAGGTTTGTAACACGTATTCTTGAAAAAAAGGAAGATATATATCGATTAAAGTCAACAAAAAAAGGAAGTTTCTTTTATCATTTAATGTTGGTTGATTTATTAAAAGAATCTGTAAAATCTGATAATTTAAGTTTTGAACATTTTGTATTTCTGAGGCAGTTACTTGAGACAATAAGCTCATTTCTAGGTAAGCCTCGCTTTAGTTATGCTCTAGAAAAACTTGATGTATCAGAACCAAGTACTAAAACAGATATTATAAATGCTAGGTCTCATGAATTTTACAATCAAAAAGCTTCTTTTTTAGATGACCCAGATAAGAATGTAATTATAGAGGTAATGAATGCTATTGATAACAAATTCAAGTTTGCTTAATTAGAATACAAATGACAGTACAAGAAAAACAAAAACAATTAGGAAAAGCACTTTGGGATATAGCTAACGACTTAAGAGGTGCAATGAATGCAGACGATTTTCGTGACTATATGCTATCATTTCTATTCTTACGTTACTTATCTGATAATTACGAAGCATCGGTAAAAAAAGAGTTAGGTTCCGATTATCCAAAATTAGAGGAAGATGATAAAAGGACACCTCTTTCTGTTTGGTACGAAGAGAACCCAAATGATACTGATGATTTTGAGAAACAAATGCGTAAAAAAGTGCATTATGTTATCGAGCCCCAATATTTATGGAATAGTATTTCAGAATTAGCACGTACGCAAAATGACGATTTATTAGATAACCTTCAAGATGGTTTTAAGCACATCGAAAATGATTCGTTTGAGAGTTCTTTTAAAGGTTTATTCTCTGAAATAAATCTGGATTCCGAAAAACTTGGTAAAACATATCCAGATAGAAACAAAAAGCTGTGTATTATTATTAAGAAAATTTCTGATGGCATTGCAGAGTTTTCAACAGATAGCGATACACTTGGAGATGCTTACGAATATTTAATTGGTGAGTTTGCTGCAGGTTCCGGTAAAAAAGCAGGCGAATTTTATACGCCGCAACAATTATCTACTATACTATCAGAAATTGTAACCTTAGATAGTCAAAACCCTAAAGCAGGTAAAAAGAAAAAAATAAACAAAGTACTGGATTTCGCATGTGGTTCGGGTTCTTTACTGTTAAATGTAAAAGACAAAATAGAAAAACAAGAGGGTGGCGGTTCAATAAGCAGGATATACGGTCAGGAGAAGAACATTACAACCTACAACTTGGCACGTATGAATATGTTGCTCCACGGGGTAAAAGATTCAGAATTTGAAATATTTCATGGTGATACCTTAAAAAATGAATGGGATATTCTGAACGAAATGAATCCCGCTAAAAAAATAACCTTTGATGCAATAGTTGCAAACCCACCATTTAGCTTACGATGGGATGCTTCTGAAGCAATGGGCGAGAATTTTCGTTTCAAGAACTATGGTTTAGCACCTAAATCAGCCGCAGACTTTGCTTTCTTATTACATGGTTTTCACTTTTTAAGTGATGAAGGTACCATGGCAATCATTCTACCACATGGTGTTTTATTTAGAAATAGTGCAGAGAAACGCATAAGAGAGAAACTTTTAAAAGACGGTAATATCGATACAGTTATAGGCTTACCTTCAAATTTATTCTTCTCTACAGGTATTCCGGTATGTATTTTAGTACTGAAGAAGTGTAAAAAGGAGGATGACGTACTATTCATAAATGCAAGTGAACATTACAGAAAAGAGAAACGCCAGAACAAACTACGTGATGGAAAAATAGATGGGAAGGCAAACGATAAAGAACCGAATGATATTAAAAAAATCATAGATACTTATATCGAACGTCCTGAATTTGTAGAACGTTATGCCCGTAGAGTATCAATGGAAGAAATTGAGAAAAACGACTATAACCTGAATATTTCACGCTATGTAAGTACGGCAAAAGCTGAGAAAAAAATTGACCTGAAAGAAGTGAACGAAAAATTGACAAAAATAAACGAAAGTATAAAAGACAATAGAGATAAACATAATGCGTTTTTAGAGGAATTGGGATTGCCCCCAATCTAAAATCAACCTGATTTTATCCTTGCGCAAAATAGCAAAATGAATTGTGTCTCGTAAACACTCACACCACCGTACATACAATTATGTACGGTGGTGGTTTAAATCACAGAAACCAATCACCTAAACAAACAAACCCACCAAACTTTCAAGAAAAAAGTCAGATCAGACGATACCACAAACAACAATTTCACCAAAAGGCGCCAACTAAATAATAAAAGCATGATGCTTTTTGAGGGTGTATTCTGTATTGTCAACAAATTCCCGGAATAGTTGAGGCTTTCCACAACTTAGTTAACAACTTCCGGGTTCGGAAGATGCCGTTACGGTAATGGAGATATCTGACTATGTTGTGGAAGACGTTGACAATATCGTCCTTGGTGCTGAGAACGTTATTCCTGTTGTTAAGAATGTAATGGAGATATCTGACTATGTTGTGGAAGACGTTAATAAGGTTTGTACTTACTGCTGAGAAGATTGTACTTGTTTCTGAAAATGTAATAGAAACACCTGACTATGTTGTGGAAAGGGCTGATAATATAACTCTTATTGCTGAAAAGGTTATTCGAGACGTTAATATGGTCGTTTTTGTTTCTGAGAATGTGGTACAAGATCTCAACTATATGAGAACAACTCTGAGAAGATTATACTTGTTGCTGAGAATGTAACAGATACTCCCTACTATACTATAGATTGTGCTGATAATGTGGCTCCTTTTGCTGAAAAGTGATAAAAACAGATACCTTTCTTAAAAAAAATATCAAAAACAGGTAAAATTGAGCATTTTTACCTATTGACTTTGCTAAAAGCCTTATGTAACTTGTTGTTAGTTAATATATAATAGCACCATTATGGCAAAGATTTATAGAATTTACAACATCTCAGATGCAATTCTACTTGAGCATTCAGAAAGATTAGTAGGAGTAATAGATAAAGATATACCAAAGTTTTCTAAGTTTGACACCACTATAAATAGTAGCTATTCCGGATCTATAAAGATTGCTATATCTAAAGTTTATGAGATAAAAAGCGATACTGTTATTATAGATGAGATGTCTGTAAAAACAGAACGGTTGCTTTCTGTGCACGGAGAATGCAATAGAGCCTATAGCACAATAGCTTTCTTTGTGCGTAAGGCATTCCCGAACGACAAGAATATGGCAAACATATTTGGTGCAAACGATATTGCAAATGTACGTAAGAGTAAGGAGAGAATGGCTCCGTTTATGAATACACTTGAGAAGAATGTAGCAGAGTATCGTGACAAACTTATTACTGCTGGATGTAAGGAAGATGTAATAAACTCAATACCTAATTTAAGAGAGAAACTTATTAAGGCAAGTAACGATCAGGACAGATATAAGAACGAACGTAATATATATACGCGCGAAAGAGTTATCAGACTTAATGAGTTGTATAAAAAGGTTGCGATACTGAGTGAGATAGCGCAAATTATATTTGCCGACAATGAGCCACTGCTAAAAAGATATAAACTGCCATCGCCGGCCGGAACTACAAAAAACAACGATAATCTATTGGCTGATTAAAAAAACATAGAGCTAACATAACTTGTATAATTTTGGTTATCACCAGAATATTCGGGTACAGAAAAATATTTAAGAGTCATACCTCAAACACCCTCTTGTCAGGCTAAATGCTTACAGAGGGTGTGCCATTGTTAATCAGATATTTGTATCAACATAATTTACCATAACAATATATTTTTATACAGTAATTTGTGCACTATATTGCACTTTTATAATCTACCACATCAATTTATATATAAAAACAACTTGTTAAAGCATTAAACTGCACTTTAATCCGAATTCAGAGATCTGATATACTAATCTTCTTAGAAATATATAAGATTTTTAATCTCTAAAAACCCTTACCAATTGCAGATTTGGTAAGAATTCTTACTACTCTGCTCTTATCTGTTTTAATGTTTTACGTTAAATGCATTTGGATAATAAAAATATTTTTAGATATATTTGTAGCGGATGAAGTAAAAAATGTGACTACATTCTCATCATAGGGAAGACATTGGAGTCTGTAGTTAAGCTTCTTACAAATGGTTTTGTATACCCTATCTTTTATTAACTAAAAAGATAGTATATGAAACGGAGACAAAACTCACCACAAATCATTACACTTAACGATGTTAAATCTCTTTTAAATCAGAGCGATCTTTATGGTCTGATAACCGAAGGATTTATTCAGCACTCAAAAGGCAATGCTGTAATACCGCCTGTAGGAGAGCTACTGTTTGATAATCCTCCGGGCGAGGCACATATAAAATATGGGTATATAAAAGATATGCCATACTATGTAGTAAAGATAGCCTCAGGTTTTTACAACAATCCGTTAATTGGTTTGCCATCAAGTCAGGGACTCAATCTGTTATTTGATTGTAAAACAGGAGTACTGCTTGCCATTATTCTCGACGAAGGACACCTGACAAACGTACGTACAGCTGTTGCCGGAGCTGTTGCAACAAAAGCGCTTGCAAACAGCGGTGCCAAAAGGGTTGGTATTCTCGGAACCGGTACACAAGGATATATGCAGTACCACTATCTGTCAGAATATATGGATATTGAATCTGTAAGTTACTGGGGCATTGATAAAGATCAGACAGAGAACCTTGTTAATAAGATTAATGCAACAAATAGTATTGCTAAATCTGAAGATAGCATTGAGAAATTATGTGCAGAGTCTGATATAATTATCACAACAACACCTGCAACGCAATACCTTATAAAGAGCAGTTGGATAAAACCGGGGACACATATTACCGCTGTTGGTTCTGATACTCCTGATAAGTGCGAGCTTGACTCTAATATATTAATGAGTGCAGATATTGTTGTATCAGACAGTATAGAGCAGAGTAAAACCAGAGGAGAGGTATACAGAGCAAGATTAGCCGGTTACAATGCCACTAACCTTCTGGAACTGGGTAATGTACTCAATATGCCAAATAGCATAAGAACAGACAGTAATCAGATTACAGTTGCTGATCTTACAGGTGTTGCAGTACAGGATTTAATGGTATCGCAGGCAGTATACAATGCTATTATAGATTAATAACTACCAATATAACCTATACATAGTAGTGTATTAAAGAGAGAACATAATCAGTTAAAACATTTAAAAAAGAGACAAGATGAACATAAAAACATTTATGCTTGAACGCATACAGTCATTATATGAGAATACAGTAGATTATAATCTTACAGAGAGTGGTTTCCATCCGTTTACTTTAAAGGAGTTGCTGTCTGATACGGAGATAGATATGTTAGAGAATACTGTGCTTGGCTACGGACAGACAAACGGATCTGACAAACTACGTGAGATAGTTGCAAAGAATTACAATTGTGGACTTAATGCAGATAATATTCTTATAACAAACGGAAGTGCCGAGGCAAACTTTATAATGTGTAAAACTGTACTTAACAGAGGCGATGAGGTTGTAATGATGATTCCTAACTATATGCAAATATGGGGTATAGCAGAAGAGTTAGGGTGTAAAGTAAAGCCATTTCATTTGAGAGAGGAGAACAACTGGCAACCTGATCTGGATGAGTTAGACAATACTGTTACGGCAAACACAAAAATGATAGTGTTATGTAATCCTAATAATCCAACAGGCTATACACTATCGGGTTATGAGATGCAGAAGATTATTGACATTGCCAGCAAAAACGATGCATGGATATATTGCGACGAGGTTTACAGAGGTGCAGAGCTTAATGGCGTTGAGATTGATAGTTTTATAGGGACATACGATAAGGTGCTTGTAAACGGTGGTTTGTCAAAGGCATTCGCACTTCCGGGACTGCGTCTGGGATGGATTGCGGGTCCAAAACATATAATTGATGACACATGGGCATATCATGACTACACAAGTATTACGGCAGGTATTTTAAGTCATAAGATTGGAGAGATTGCTCTGCAACCAGAGAAGAAGAGAGAGATTCTTAACAGAAACAGATCTATGTTGAATGAGAATCTAAAACACTTAAGGGAGTGGATTGACAGCAAAGCAGGTAAGTTTAAGCTTATATCGCCTAAGGCTGGAGGTATGGCTTTTGTAAAGTATGATCTGCCAAATGTAAACTCAACAAAACTATCTGACTGGTTAAGAGAGAACAAGAGTCTGTTTATTCTTGCAGGCGACTGTTACGGAATGGATGGATATTTCAGACTTGGTATTGGTGAGCGCAAAGATTATCTGCTCGAAGGATTAAACAGATTAGAGCAAGGTATAGATGAGTATGTAAAACTAATAGGGGAGTAGGTTATGGATATAACACTTAACAACGTTATAGAGGCATCTAACACAATAGAGGGTATAGTAAATAAAACTCCTCTTAAATTGTCGCAGGCACTTACGGAGGAGACATCAAAGAATATATGGTTAAAGCTAGAGAATAATCAACCTACTGGGGCATTTAAACTTCGTGGTGCAGCAAATGCTATTCTGACTCTTACCGAAAAGGAGCGTAACAATGGCATAATAACAATGTCAACTGGCAACCATGGTAAAGCTGTGGCATATATGGCAAAACAGCTAAATATACCTGCAGTAATATGTGTATCAGAATTGGTACCAGAGGTTAAGTTAAATGGTATGCGCAAGCTTGGTGTTGAGATTGTTGTTGCTGGCAAAGATCAGGAGGAGGCAGACAGAGAGACATTAAAGTTGGCCGAAGAGGTTGGGCTTACCTACATATCAGCATTTGACGATCCTCATGTAATTGCCGGACAGGGAACTGTGGCGCTTGAGATACTTAAGGAGAGACCAGAAACAGATACTATTGTTGTGCCCCTGAGCGGAGGCGGATTAATGAGTGGTGTAGCGCTTGCTGCAAAGACAATAAAACCGGATATTGATATTATTGGTGTTAGTATGGAGCATGGCGCTGCAATGCACATGAGCATAAAGGCAGGAGAGATAGTACCAGTTGATGAGAGCTACAGCCTTGCCGATGCTCTTACCGGATGTATACCAATCAACAACAGATATACCTTTAATATGTGTAGCAAGTATGTTGACTCAACACACCTTGTATCTGAGGATGAGATTGGAAAAGCTATAGCGTATGCCTTCTGCAAAGAGCGATTAGTATTAGAGGGTGGCGCATGCGCTCCAATAGCATATGTTCAGAACAACTATAATAGCATTAAAGGTAAAAATATAGCAATTATATGTTCGGGCGATAATATAGATATTAATAAGACAATAGAATTATACAATAAATACTATAACTAAAGATTTTATTATGAAGAATTTGAAAGCACTATTTATGGGGTTAATATTGATATCGTCAGTAACCTATGCACAGAAAGATGGTAACGAAGTAAATATATTAGATGGTAATAACGATGGTATAATAGATCCTTACGAAGCAATGGATATAATATTCATGCTACAGAAATCTAATGATAAACCACTATCGATATCAGAATTTAAGAAGATTGCCAGAAAGAATCAGAACGAGGAGAAGGAGGAGTTTGAGAGAATCTTTAAGAAGTATGATAAAGACAGAGACGGAAAGATTATCATAAAAGATATAAAGGATGATGAGTTAAAGGAGTTTATGGTTATGATGGATGCCAACGATAATGGTAAGCTTACAGAGAAAGAGGCGTTGAACTTTGATATGGAGAGGGCAATGCTTTTATCGGAGGAGCAGATTAAAGAGCAGGCAGATCATATATATAAGGAGTTTGATAAAAACGGAGACAACACTCTTGAATTATCAGAGTTACCAGCTGACTATAAAGAGTATATATCAGAGACTGATATAAACAACGACGGCAAAACCGAGAGAAAAGAGTTTATGCAGTTTATGAAAGCAAATAACACAAGGGTATCATTTGAGGTTAAAAACGGTGTGGCATACATGAGTGGGGTAATAAGTTCTGATACACCATCAAAGGTTCTGCAACTTATATTTGAGCATCCGGAAGTAAAGGTTATTGAGATGGTATCTGTTCCGGGATCGATAAATGATGTAGCAAACCTTCGTGCGGCTCTATATATCAGAAAGTTTGGTCTGTCAACACGTCTTACATCAACAAGTATGGTATCATCTGGTGGTACCGATTTCTTTCTTGCCGGTGTTAATCGTGAGGTTGAAAAAGGGGCTAAGATAGGTGTACACTCATGGGGTGCAGGTCCGGGAGAACAAGGAAAAGATTTTCCGAAGGATGATCCTGAGCATCAAAAGTATCTTGACTTCTATGCAAAGGTTGGTATTCCTGCGGCATTCTATTGGTATACATTAGAGATGGCTCCGGCAAATGGCATGCACTGGATGACAGATGGTGAGATAGTAAAGTATAATATAGAGACAAAATAGAGGAGAGCTGATTATAATCTACAACAATAACAAATTCGAAAACAGAATTAAATAGCTTGTAATTAGTCGGTTTGTTACCGGACAGAGGCACTACAATCCACAAACACTCACATGTGTCTCTGTCCTTAACCATTAACAATAATATACATATGAAACGGAGCATGAGAAAGGCTTTGCTGACACACAGTAACCATCTTAATGCTAGTTCTATATGGTAAGAATAAATTATAAACAGATGAAGGGATTAAGAATATATATTACAGTAATAGTAGCATTTGCTTTATTAGGTTCATGTAAAAAAGATGACGATAAAAATCCTGTAACTACCACAAAAACATTCGGAATATTCAAGGTTCAGGACGATAAAAAGACAGTTGAGATGAACGGTGAGATATCAAGCAGTTCATTTGATAACTTCAAAAAGCTTATAGCAAAGTATCCTGATATAATACTAATAAATATAAAAGAGTGTGGAGGATCAATGGATGATCAGACAAATCTAAAGCTTTCGCACTACGTACATGGCAGAGGAATAAATACACACCTGATGGATAACGGTATGATAGCCTCAGGAGGTGTTGATTTCTTTATTGCCGGAGTAAAAAGAACGAAAGGTAAGAGTGTAAGAATTGGTGTTCATTCATGGGGAGGAAAGGATAATAGTGGTAAAATTGTTACTGCTACAGACTTTCCTGTTGGGCATAAACATCATCTGCCATATATAAAATATTATAAATCTGTAGGTTTTACGCAAAAGGAGGCCGAGGATTTCTACTATTTCACAATAAATGCAGCTGCATTTAACTCAATACATTGGATGACCGAAGAAGAGATAATAAAATATAAATTAGTCAGATAGTGTGGTTTGTCTGAAGGTATACGGTTTAAATGAAACTATTAAACACTAGTAATTGTAGGTTGTAATAGTTTCTCTGTATACCTTCATTTTAATATAAAAATTGTAAATTACGATAAATAAAGAGATCATTTAAATTTGTTTTTAGAATCCTTTTTCAATGAAAACTAAAGTATAATGAGGTAAATTTTATGCGAATTGTGGTTCTATTTAAATGAAATTTAACGAAGTTTCTAAATATATAATACATACCAACAAATATGAATATAACCTTTATTCAAACCGGCGGAACAATAGACAAAGATTATCCACATACAACAAAAGGGTGGGCTTTTGAGTTTGGCGAACCTGCAACAAATCGTATTCTGGAGAAACTCAATCCTTCGTTCAGTTACAATATTCTTACAGCATTTCAGAAGGATAGTCTTGAGATAACAGAAGAGGACAGAGCTGAGCTTGCCAATATGATAAATGGTCTTGATTGCGACAAAATAGTAATAACGCACGGTACCGATACAATGCATGAGACGGCACAATATCTGAGCAAACATGTAAAGGAGAAATTGATTATTATTACCGGAGCAATGCGTCCTGAACGATTCACAAATTCTGATGCTCCGGTTAATATTGGATGTGCAATTGCAACAGCAAATCTTATAGAGAGCGGCATATTTATAGCTATGCATGGTATTGTAAAGCCATTTGATAAGATACAGAGAGATATGGATACCGGAAAATACTTTTAACCGTGTTTAGTAATAGTTTACACAGTCAGATTACAACTAAGAATAGATGTGTTATGTAAAGCAAATACATCTATTCGCAACGGTTTAATGTAGAATATATAACCAAAACCAAATATCAATGTACAATAGTGATCTTATAGAATGTCATAACAGAATTAAACCATATATTCACAATACGCCAGTACTCACATCTTCGCAAATAGACAGAATAAGTGGCGCCAAGCTATACTTTAAATGCGAAAACTTTCAGCGAATGGGTGCCTTTAAAATGCGCGGGGCTACAAACGCAATATTACAACTAACAGATGAACAAAAGAGCCGCGGTGTGGTAACACACTCATCAGGAAACTTTGCTCAGGCACTTGCTTTGGCTGCAAAAAGTGTTGGTATTAAAGCATACATTGTAATGCCATCAAACGCTCCGCAGGTAAAAAAGGATGCAGTAAAAGGCTACCAGAGTATAATAGTTGAGTGCGAACCAACACTTGAGGCACGACAGAGAAGTGCTGCCAAAATAGAGCAGGAGAGAGGCGCTACATTTATTCATCCTTCAAACAATATAGATGTCATTTTGGGTCAGGGAACGGCCTGCAAAGAGCTAATTGAATTATATCCTGACTTAGATATTATTATTACTCCTGTTGGAGGTGGTGGATTAATTGCAGGAACAGCTGTGGCTACAGCTAACTCAGGTAAAGATATTACAGTTATAGGGGCAGAGCCATTTGAGGCAGATGATGCATACAGATCGCTTATAAGTGGTAAAATTGAGACAAATATTACAACAAATACAATAGCAGACGGCCTTAAGACACAACTTGGCGATGTAAATTTTCCGATAATAAAACGGTATGTAAGCACAATAATCCGTGTAACAGAGCCAGAGATTGTATCGGCTATGCATCTTATATGGGAACGTATGAAGATTGTTGTAGAGCCATCAAGTGCAGTAGCAATGGCTGCAATACTAAAAAACAGCAATCTGCTCAGAGGTAAAAAAACAGGAGTAATAATGTCTGGTGGTAATGTAGATCTTAGTAAGTTACCATTCTGATAAACAAAACAGGTATTTAAAAATCTTTTATATAATAATTCCTAAACACCTGTTATTAATGTATTATCAGCAATCTACTTCATACCTTTTTTAAAGTTAAATGTTGTAGAAGGTTGTATCTGTTGCGATACATTATATCGTTTTAGAATTGTCTTTACAATATTCTGCGATGGTGCTATATGGCTAAGATCAATCATAAATTTACTGAATCCTGCTTTCTTAAGCTGATCTATGTATTGTAATAGTGCAACAGGTTGCAACGGAATTACAATAGTTATACCGCTTTTGGTTATCTTTCTAAACTTATAACCTTTATCGTCTTCAAATATATTTTCCTCGTCTTTAACCTTTACAGGCATTCTTGAATAGAACAGCTCCGGATAGAAATATAGTGGAACAATACCATGTCTGTCTTTTCCGGCTGTAAGATTCTCTAACTCATTCTCTAAAGGATATGTATAGTTGCGGCAACCTTCACTACGCAAAAATTCTGATGCAGCATCGTTATATACATATACATTCTCATTGGTACTTATAATTGCACCTTTAGGTAATAGTAGTTTTTGAGATATGTGGCTCAACATAAAATGCCTATACCCCTTATTAAAAAGGTTATTAACAAGCTTTTTATAGAACTCTATATCACCCTCAGGAATAAACTTAGGTAGTTCAATAACAATCTTCTTAACGTTCTTCAGTAAGAACGGACTATCTGCTCTAAACTCAGACCACTCTCTCTTGGCAAAGTTTAGTACAACAGTATCAAGATCCTCAAGTCGTAATTTGCGCAACCACTTAACACTATCAATTCTAACAAAGAGTTGCTCTTTAACCTTTCGTGTCTCTTTACACAGATTGTTAAAAATAAACTTCTTCTTTCGTCCGCTTAGTTTATCATTTACTCTCTCTCCAGATTCCGGTAGTTTAGATGAGAAGTTCTCCTCCTTTATACCTGCAAGAAATACCTTATCGCCCTTTTTTACACTATTCACGTTAGATTTAACAAGATACTTACCATCTGTTTTCTCAATATCTTTTACCTTAACACTCTTTTGTCCAGAGTCATCATGCGAATATATACGTAATCTATACCCTTTTAGAATATCATATTCAGAGCTAAACAAGAACCCTTGGTCGTTCACTTTACTCACAAGTCCTAAATATACACCAGTATTAGGGTGTTCTGTTATTGCATCAGAAACATTGTTACCAACAAAGTATTCTGTCTTCTCTCTACCAAAATCGTACTGCAACAATCTCTTTGCATCATCAATTTTTGAATGATCATCAATAACCATTCTGTATGCTTTTGCAACACGGTGCACATATTCGTCAGATTTCATTCTTCCCTCAATCTTTAACGAGGCAACATTCAGCTTTGCCAATTCAGGAACAAAATCTATTATCTGATTATCTTTTAAACTAAAAGTATACTCCGAAGAATTTGCAGATTTATAACGTCTGCGACATGGCTGTGTGCATAATCCTCTATTGGCGCCCTGACCACCAAGATAACTACTAAAAAGACAAATACCGGAGAAGGAGTAACACAAAGCACCGTGTGTAAATAACTCTATCTCAATATCACTCTTTTTACATATATCTTTTATCTCAGGTAATGTAAGTTCACGAGCCATAATAACACGCTCAAATCCTTTATGTTTAGAGAAACTTGCACCTAATGAGTTATGGTTAGCCATCTGTGTGCTGGCATGTACAACCAGTTCAGGAAAGTAACGCTTTGCTAT
>DKJY01000067.1 GCA_002454955.1 Bacteroidales bacterium UBA6680 | reverse complement strand
CAGATGTTTTCTTTAGTCGTTGTTTCGCTTCATCGTAGGTGTAAGTAACCGTCTTGGTTCCATCTGTAGATGAGGCTAGGCGGTCTTTATAATCCCAGACGTGAGTCCAAGTTCCATTAGAAGAAAGATTCCCGTTGTCGTCGTAGGCGTAGTTTGTAGATCCCACCTGAGTAACTGCATGCGGAGAAGCATTTGTTGCAGAGCTTGTCGCATCATCATTTCCCGCATAAATGTACGTTCCCACATCTGATCTAGTCAGCATGTTCCCAATGATGTCATAAGTGTAACCACGTGTGTAGTTCTCGTTATTCACAGCATTTGTTACATCGGCTTGAATCAGGCGATACAAATCATCATAAGCAAAGACGGAAGTCTTGGCTGTGTTTGTCGCAGAAGTATCAACCATGTTTGTGATATTTCCGACAGCATCATAGGTATATGAAATATTCTGAAGAACATCAGAGTCTTTCTCTGATTTCTTGTTAACCAAGCGATAAAGCTTGTTCACATCAAATGTATTTGTTGTTGTTACTCCATTTGCAAAAGCAATGGTTTCGATATGTCCAGTTACTCCATAATCAAGATTTGAAATTACTGGATCAGAACCCTTGTTGACTGTCTCTGTGATCCCTGCCTGATTGTAAGTGTACGAAACCTGAGTTCCGTCTGGGTAATCTACCGTCAGAGGATTTCCAAGGAAGTCATAAGTAAATCCTAAGTCGAAAACTTGTCCTCCAATGTTGTACTGCTGAGTAGAAACTCTCCCAAGTGGATCATAACTAAAAGTCTTGGTTCCTCCTGTTGAAGTTACCGAAGCAAGTTTACCAATTCCATTAGTAGCCGTGTCGTAAACGTAAGTAACTTCAGTTCCAGCGTCTCCTGCGTAATCCTCCAAACTTAACCGATCAAGTTCATCATAAGTAAATGCGGTGACTTGATTCTTGGCGTCTGTAGTTTGAGTGATATTTCCGTTTTTATCATACGTCCAAGATCGAGCTCCAAATGTCGTATCGTTTACTGTATGGAAATCCTCTTCGCTCAACTTACGTCCGAGTAGGTCGTAGGTGAAGTTTTTGATATTTCCGAGAGCATCAGTGATTTTCGTTAATTGGTTCAACGCATTGTATGTATAGGTTGTCGTGTATTCAGTAGAATTAAGAGTCTCTATAACCTCTACCAAGTTTCCACGAGCATCACTCTTAGTTTTTTTGATTTTACCATTTGCATCTGTGAGAACTGTCTGCCAGTTGTCATATGTTGTTGTAGTTGTCCCGAGTGGATTGGTCGCAGTTAGCGGGCGGTTAAGTGTATCGTAGGTATAACTTGTTCCTACGTTAGCTGGATTTACCGCTTCATATGCAATTCCGGCTGCTGCAATAGGTAAGTATGACTTCGCAACATTGCCACGAGAGTCATATGAGGTATTCGTAACAACGAACCCTGATTCTGATTCTTGACGTGACTGGATATCTCTTCCAAGTCCGTCCATGTAGTTCCGAGCTTGAACAGTGATTCCTCCGTTGTGAGTGTGTTTGGTTACAGTCACATTAGCCGGGTAATTATCCAAATCATAAGCGTATTGAGTTTGTACAATTTCCTCAGTTGTATTAGCAGGATTTGTAAGCTTAGTTTCTATCGCCCGCCCAAATGAATCAAACACGGTAACGGTCTTCATACCATTTGGATCAGTCATAGATTCAGGTGAACCAAAACTATAATTGTAATTCGCAGTCGTTACTTGATTCTTGGCATTCTTAATTGTGGCTGGAAACAAGTTATGAGAATCGTAGGTCAGATTTGTCTCGAAGTTTCGCGCGTTAGTGAATTTGGTAGCAAGTCCAAAGTCATTGTAGGCAATCTGATTTACTACGTAATCAGAATCATCTTCAAGTCGCTCTGACTTTGTCTGGTTTCCTTTTTCTACTTCACCGAAGCCTGAGTTATCGAAGTAAACTCTAGTCTTCGCAATGGTGTTGTTATTTTCGTCAACAGTGGTGTCTTGGTTTCCATAACCGTACATGTACTTTGAATTATTCGAGGCATATTCAAATGTCGTCTCAGTCTTATCTCCTACAACATCTGTAAATGCTCCTGCATATGAATCCAAAGTAACCTCTCCGAAATCCGTCACCTTAGTGGTGTTTCCATAAGCATCGTACTCATAAGATTTAGCTTTCGCTTTTCCGGTAATATTTCCGTCATAGTTCACACTAACCTCAGTATCTAGATAAACAAAGAAGCGCTCTTTGCTCTCATCTAAATCAGGAAGAGGGGACTTGTTCCACTTGTTAATTTGGGCATCGTATAAATTTCCCTCCGCGTCACGAACCTCTGTGCGATAGACTTTTCCTTTTTTAGAAATATGGTCTTCGAATTCTCCATCCTGACTTCCATCTGTCGAGAACTCACTCTGGTGGAAAAAAGTAGTCGTTGTGTTTCCTTCTGGGTCAGTAACTTTTACTTTGTGAAATCCTGCATACTGTTTCTTATAGGCATCAAGCTGATCAAAGTAATAATGACCTCCTTCATAAAAGTAATTAGTAGTGTAAGTATTTCCACTTGGCTCTGGAGTAAGGAGAACCTGATTCAAGGTGTGAATCACGAAAGGCATGTGGTTTGCCAATGTATTTCCTTGCTTGTAACTAGTCGAAGTCTTGTACTTCATCTCTTGCACTGCTCCCAGAGGATATTTAATCGTGCGGAGGAGACGCGGGTATTTCCCTTCAACCTGTTCCGAACCATCATAGTATGTGAACTCCGTTGCAGGCAGTTCTTCAACTCCTTTCTTCTGAGTCACAGAAGTTAGGTAAGCGAGAGCGTTATTTTTCAACTGGTAACCCAAGTCGTACTCGTAGATTAATTCTGCAGATCCACTGTGATATGTGTAAGCCTGAATCTTATCGATTACGTAAGCAGTATCCGTGCGGAATCCTCGCTCATAAGAAGTAAAAGACGGTCGTTCCGTTCGTGTAAATTTAACTTCGTAAATACCGACTTCTTCACCGTTTCCAGTGTAGCGAATTGTATCAGGGTAGATTTGCTCTGCATCTTGGAAATAAGTGTAGGTCATAAAGTTCCCATTCGGATCTTCGACTTTCTCCAGCATCCATTTGTAGATGCGAGTTGCATCATCAGGATCAGCCTGTCGAGTAGCTACAGTTGCTCCGAAAGTATAAACATTTCCCAAGGTGTCAGTTGCCACCCAATTATCACCAGTTCGCTGGAAGCGAGTAAACGAACTCTCATTTTTTGCTCCGTAATAGTTGTTGGTGTCATCTGTGAGTAATAAGTCACCGCTGTCACCATTCAATTCAAACAAGAAATTTTCCTGAGTATAGATCTTATCAATTCCTTTTTCTGTGCTGCGATAAATCGCTTGCTGCGGAATACTCCAACCAAATCCCACGAATGAACCGAAGTTCTTATTGTTGTTGGAGTAGTTGAGTGAAAGATTTGGAGTCATACCTCCTCGTCCTGCAGGAATTTGCAAAGGCAGACTAAACGTCGCCGCTCCCGAAAATAGGCTCACGTCAAAGTCTCCCTTGAGATCCTTCAAATGAGCGAAGGGATCTACTGGTTTGTCAATTTTTGGTGGTTCTGGTTCTGGAGTTGTTGCCATTAGGCTAATTCCAGAAAGTAAGCTCTCACCACTAATTGCATCCAGTTCAGCACTAACTTGTTCTGGATTTTCTGCACTCACCGCCGTTGCCATTTCTGTTGCTTCATCTATGACTGTCTCTTCTGATGCAAAGGTCATCCCCGCACATAAGAGCAGCCCCAAAAAGGAAGCACCTAAAATATTACATTTCATTTGGTGTAGTGGTTATGGTGTCATGTCGGCACAGTCTCCCCTGTATTTCATCTGTCCTGCAGCACTATCGAAAGACGCTACACAACGATGACCTATGTCCCAGCCATGACCATTATTTAGCATTAAGCAAGCGAAATGATTATTGTATCTCCCATAAGAATCTGAATAAGTCTTAAAATACATATAATCTAATAATCCATCTCCATTTATATCCAAGAATTGAGTCGTTGCGGTGTAACTATTATAAAAACCTCCCACAAACTTATCCATTGCCCAATTAGTATCTTCTTTTTTATTAAAAGAGTTTGGCCAAGTATCCCAATTTTCTAAACAAGTGGGGTTCGGTTTTACGTACTGAAGAGACATCTCTTGATTGATAACTTCATCTTGTGTAGTAAACGCATCCACCGCCCGATTAATAGCCTCCGCCAATTTATCCATCCCTGATATTTCCTGCGCCTCAGATGTCGAGTGCGTCAGAAATGCAAATACTCCTAGAGTTAGAAGTAATGCAATTGTTGTTGTATATTTTTTCATTTTTTAGGTAGGTTAAGAGAGGTCGGCACAGTCGCCGTAATATTTAATCACAAACGTATAGTTTGTACTTGGATCATCGTCGTAGTCATACATTGCAAGACATCTATATACATAATCCCATCCCGAACCATTGTTAAGGGCTACACAAGAAGTTCCCGTGTACATAGAGTCATATTCGCCACCATCACCAATAAGCGTAAAAGAGCTACTTCCTACAGCTCTCGCATAGTGATACATGTAGTCGATCATACCATCTCCATTTACATCCAGCCAAGTATCTGTACTTCCATTTTGTGACCCTGCGCGCATAATATTCAAATCCCATTGAGGGTTTTCTTTTCTCTTTGAAGACCATGGCAACTCTTTTATCGCTTCATCGGAACATTTAGGTACACTCTCAGTTGCCATGCCTCCCTCTAGTGTCATTCCTTCCGAGAAGTTGTTTTCTACTTGTGGAGCAAACGCATCCACCGCCCGATTAATAGCTTCCGCCAACTTTTCAATCCCAGACAACTCTATCTGTGGGGCCTCTTGCGCCTCAGACGTCGAGTGCGTCAGAAATGCAAATACTCCAAGCGTCAGGAGTAATGCAATTGTTGTTGTGTATTTTTTCATTTTTTAGGTAGGTTAAAAGTTAAGGAGTTGAGGTGTCGGCACAGTCGCCGTAGAAGTAAGCATATATGTCTCCCGCATCATTTCTCTTTGAAGACACTATGCATTTATATACAAGATCCCATCCTCGCCCATTATTCAAAGCCACACACCCACTTTGTACTCTAATCCCTTTCCCATCAATTGTTGTGTAGCTCAGCGAGGGACGCTTTTCATACCAAATATAGTCAAGAAGGCCATCGCCATTCAAATCCATAAAATTATTTGCTATATATCCACTTGGCAATTTCGCCATTAGAGAGGTATCCCAATCTGCATTTTCTTTATAATGGAAAGATGATGGTGTTGATGGTGGTGTTTCGTTACACCAAGAAAGAGCTATTTCAACCGTACTATTCTGTAGTGATAAATCCTCTTGGCTTGCAGAATATTTATTGTTTTGTGAGTTCGTCAATTCAAGTAACACTTCTGTTAGTCTGCTAATATCGCTTTTCTCTTGCGCCTCCGACGTTGAGTGCGTTAAAAATGCAAAAACTCCGAGCGTCAGGAGCAAGGCAATTGTTGTTGTATATTTTTTCATTTTTTGGGTAGGTTAAAAACTATGGGGTCATGTCAGCACAGTCACCATAATAGATTGGCAACATGGCGTCTTTATCGAATCCTGCAGAGCATCGATATCCAATCTCCCATCCAGAGCCTGTATTTAAGAGTATACAAACCTGAGGGGCATCATAATATGCAATCCTTGATGATCCCTCATACACACTTGTTCTCGCCTTTTTGAAGTACATATAATCTATTAGACCATCCCCATTAATATCAAAAAACTCTTCCCGTGAAACATTGAGTGAGGCTGTTGCATAGGGGCTCATAAGCAAATTAGCGGCCCACCCAGTTTCACTCGTATATGTATATGAGGCCTGATCTTCTGTTATACCGGATAGGCATGAGGGTAGCATAAATGAAGAGTGTGCCTCTAATGACATGTCTTCTGATAATTGCTCTTTATAATTCTGCCCTGTCGCACCTGCAATCACCTTTACCAAATCCTGAATCGCATCTGCTAGATTCTGAATAGGCGTAAGTAACGACGATTCGATACCTGAGTGTTGATTCTGACTTTCTGCCCGAGCTATATTCCCAATACCACTAATCATTACTAAAGCGGCAATCGCCAAGATTTTTGAAATAGGAATTTCTCTTTTCATGTTATAAGGGGTTAATAATATAACCCCACTTTATATGCATGAGCTTTACATTAAGGAAGCATGAAATTTGTCAAAAAATTAATTTAATATTTTCTCCCTGCCTAAAAAAGGAGGCTCGTAAATATTTTTATTAAATAGTTGTTAAATAATTTTTTATTGAAATCAGAATCTCATTATTGCAATCTATGCTTGCTAAAATAGGGGATACTTAGAAAGTAGAATTTCTGGATTTAGTTTTTAGATTTCAAAATAAATTTAAAATCTCTATTTCATGAAAATGAAAAGAACATGAGAATATCGTGAATCTGGGTTTGGTAGGAACTGCTCATAGATTAAAAAACTCGTTTGACGTCAACTCGCCGCCAGATTGTAACTAACAAACAAGGAGTTCTATTTATTGCCATTAATATGACATGCCTCACAAAAAGATTTTTTCTTCACATTAAATCCTTCATAAATTAAAAATAGTATCCCGGAACAGCCTACTTAGTTCAAAATTATTATTCAAATATTAAATTAAGTCGCTCTAGGTCTATTCTCCCGGAAATTAATTTTGTCAGATCCATGCATTTGTGTTAAAGAAGGAATTGCAGATTCAACGGAAACTTTAAGCTCAGTTTTCCGCGCTTTTTGCGTGTCTGCAATTATTTTCTATCCCCCAGTCAGATGTTTAAAAAAATCCGACTAGAGCGTAATCTCCAAGCCAAAGATATTGAACTTGGCAAAGGAGCGGTGGTGAGTTTGGAAAACGCAAGTTCTCCTATCATCAGATTTCTGAGAGATAGACATCTTGAAGAACCCTCTTGTATTTCCGGGGATATAGAATTTTTGTACAAGTGTTCAGGTACAGGATTAGATGCACATCATAAGTACTACGAATCATAAAATGTGCAGATTATTGATTGGTTTCGAGAAAAGTTTGAAATATTTTCAATTATTTTTTTGCACTCATAATGGTTGAAAAGAGGTGTAAAATTTGCGTGCAAATGGCATGCAAACAAAAAAAAGAGGTTGCGATTCAAAATCGTAACCTCTTTTCTATCAGTGCTCCCCCTCTAGGACTTGAACCTAGGACCCCCTGATTAACAGTCAGGTGCTCTAACCAGCTGAGCTAAGGAGGAGTGTTTTCCCGAATCCCTCAGCGGAATTGCGATGCAAATATAGAAGCATTTTTCTTTGCTGCAAAATATTTCCTCATCAAAAATTAAAGTTTTTTCTTCGCAAGCCCCTATACACAGTGAATAACAACACTATATAACCTTACATTTTTTCCAAAAAAAATATCATCTGATACCTCACAAACCACAAATAACAACCATTTTTTACTTTTTATCTCGCAACTTTTAAACTATTTTTGTGCTTCAATAAATTTAATAACAGTAAAAAAGATGGCACAAGACGATATTTTTAAGAAAATTATTGCGCACAGCAAGGAGTACGGTTTTATTTTTCAATCAAGTGAGATATACGATGGGCTTGGCGCAGTATATGACTATGCACAAAACGGTGTAGAACTTAAAAACAACATCAAAAAATACTGGTGGGATTCAATGGTTAAATTGAACGAAAACATTGTAGGTATTGACTCAGCCATTTTTATGCACCCTGAAATATGGAAAGCTTCAGGACACGTTGGTGCCTTTAACGATCCTCTTATTGACAATAAAGACTCAAAAAAACGTTACAGAGCCGATGTTCTTATTGAGGACTACATTGGTAAACTTGAAGAGAAAATTGAGAAAGAGGTTAAGAAAGGTATTAAGAAATTTGGAGAATCGTTTGATGAAGAGCAGTTCAGAGCTACAAACCCAAATGTATTAAGAAATAAGACAAAGATTGATGAAGTTCAGAAGAGATTTGTATCTGCTCTTGAGGCTAACGATCTTGATGAGATAAGAAATATTATTATTGATCTTAAGATCAACTGCCCTATGTCAGGAACATGTAACTGGACCGAGGTAAGACAGTTTAACCTTATGTTTGATACAAAACTGGGTTCTGTTGCAGATGATGCTAATACAATATATCTGCGTCCGGAGACAGCTCAGGGTATTTTTGTAAACTACCTTAATGTTCAAAAGACTGGTCGTATGAAGCTTCCGTTTGGTATTGCCCAGATAGGTAAAGCATTCCGTAACGAGATTGTTGCACGCCAGTTTATCTTCAGAATGAGAGAGTTTGAGCAGATGGAGATGCAATTCTTTGTTCGTCCGGGCGAAGAGATGGAGTGGTATGAGAAGTGGATGGAGACTAGACTAAAGTGGCACAAAGCACTTGGTTTTGATCAAGAGAACTACAGATTCCACAAACACGATAAACTTGCTCACTATGCTAATGCAGCAAGCGATATAGAGTTTAAGTTCCCATTCGGATTTAAAGAGGTTGAAGGTATACACTCACGTACCGACTTTGATCTTTCGCAACATCAGGAGCATTCAGGTAAAAAGCTTCAGTACTTTGATCCTGAGACAAACAAGAACTACGTTCCTTACGTTGTTGAGACATCTATTGGTCTTGATCGTATGTTCCTGCTTACACTATCTGCTGCGTATAAAGAGGAGAAGCTTGATAATGGTGAGATACGTGTTGTTCTTAGAATTCCACCAGCATTGGCTCCTGTAAAACTTGCTGTTCTTCCGCTTACCAAGAAAGATGGAATGCCTGATAAAGCAAGAGAGATAATGAACGAGCTTAAGCTTGACTTCAACTGCCAGTATGAGGAGAAAGATAGTATTGGTAGAAGATACAGAAGACAGGATGCAATAGGTACACCATACTGTATTACTGTTGATCATCAAACTCTTGAAGACAATACTGTTACTTTAAGAGACAGAGATACAATGGCCCAGGAGCGCATTGCTATTGAGGATCTGTATGATATACTTAACAACAAGGTTAACATAAAGACTCTTCTTAAAGAGGTACTTTAAAAAATAATAACAAACCGGGCATTGTTGCCCGGTTTTTAATACATATCTATGCAAAAGGTTCTGATAATAACATATTATTGGCCACCATGTGCTGGTGCTGGTGTTAAACGATGGTTCAAATTATCAGATTATCTGGCAAAAGACAATACCAAGGTTCATATATTAACCGTTGATCCGGCAAAAGCTTCATATGCAATAACCGATAATAAAGAGATAGATATTCACGAGAATATTCACGTACACTATACAGATACCTTTGAATTATTTAATCTGTATAAGAGAATATCCGGTTCAAAAGAGATTCCATATGCAGGTTTTGCAAACGATAAAAAACCATCGTTAATACAAAAAATCAGTCGTTTTATAAGAGGTAATTTCTTTATTCCGGATCCAAGAAAAGGGTGGAACAGATATGCACTTAAAGAGGCGTTAAAGATTATTGACACGTTTAATATAAAACATGTTATTACAACTTCTCCTCCCCACTCTACACAACTTATAGGTCTTAAAATAAAGAAAAAAAGAGATATTAATTGGATTGCAGATTTAAGAGACCCGTGGACTGATCTGTTCTATCTTAATGACTTCTATCCTACCAAAATTGCAAAAAAAATAAATAGCAATCAGGAACAGAAAGTTCTTGAAAAGGCTGATACTGTATTTACGGTGAGTCCATCGTTAAAAGAGCTGTTTACAACAAAATCGTCGTATATAAACTCAGATAAGATAGTTACAATAAGCAATGGTTTTGATGCAGCAGATTTTGCCAAAATTAATGCAGAAAAGAGCAGCAACAGGTTTGTTATTACACACTCCGGATCTTTGTCGTCACAACAGAGTACAAATACTTTTTTTGCATCCATAAGAGAGCTTATTGATAACAACATTCATATATCTGTTAGATTGATTGGCAGAATTCCTGAACATGTTGAGAATGATATAAAACAATACAGTGTTGAGGATTATATAGAGCGTATTGGTTATGTTAAACATGAAAAAGCACTGGAGCTTATGAGTGCATCAGATGCTTTTCTGTTGATAATTGCAAATTCTGACAACAACAAAGGACTACTATCGGCAAAATATTTTGAGTATATCGCCCTTAAAAGACCAATTCTTGCAATTGGTCCAGTTGATGGCGATCTGGCTAAAATTATAGCAGAAACAGATACAGGAGTTATGATGGATTACAACGATAACAGTGGAATAAAGAGTACGCTGCAAGAGTGGATTAAGAGCAATCCTGCTGATACGCCAGAGTGGAGAGATAATAATAAATACAGACAATTTGATATAAAGGAGATTGCTAAAAAGGTTAAGTTATACCTTAATTAACATATAAACGTATTGATCTGATAATTACAATCATTACCTTTAATAAACCTAATTATTAAAGAGATAATGAAATTAACATACTAATGATGACAAAGATATTAACAATTATAGGTGCCAGACCACAATTTGTAAAAGCTGCTGCAATAAGCAGAGCTTTTATAGAACAAGGAGATATAGAGGAGATTATTGTTCATACCGGACAACACTTTGATGCCAATATGAGCGACATCTTTTTTGAAGAGATGAATATTCCAGCACCAAATTACAATCTTAACATTAACTCATTAGGGCACGGTGCTATGACAGGGCGAATGCTTGAAGAGATAGAGAAGATTATACTTAAAGAGAATCCCGATTTTGTTATGGTATTTGGCGATACCAACAGTACCCTTGCCGGTGCTCTGGCTGCAAAAAAACTTCATATTAAGGTTATACATGTAGAGGCGGGATTAAGATCGTTTAATATGAGAATGCCGGAAGAGGTTAACAGAATTCTTACCGACAGAATATCTGATATTCTACTCTGCCCTACTCAACAGGCTGTTGATAACCTGAAAAAAGAGGGTTACGACAATATAGAGTGTAAGGTTATTAATTGCGGCGATGTAATGCAGGATGCAGCAATGTATTATGCTCAGAATTCAAGCGAACAGTCCAGTATTATAACAAAATGCAATCTATTCGCAAAACCATTCTGCTTAGCAACAATACACAGACAGGAGAATACAGACGATGAGAGCAGGTTAGCAGAAATTATTGATGCTCTAAACAGTATTGCCGAAAAAGAGGCAGTTATTGTACCCCTACATCCACGAACAAAAAAGATAATTGACAGCAAAAACATAGATATTAAGTTTACAGCTATAGATCCTGTTGGCTACTTTGATATGATTGAGCTGTTAAAAGGGTGTTCAATGGTACTTACCGATAGCGGCGGATTACAGAAAGAGGCTTTCTTCTTTAAGAAACACTGTATAACCTTCCGCGACGAGACTGAGTGGGTTGAACTTATAGATAATGGCTTTAACACTGTTACCGGAGCCAACAAAGAGAAGATAGAGAGTGCATACAACACATATAAAACAAAAAAGAGCGACTTTAGCATAGACCTGTATGGTGGCGGCACAGCAGCCAACAGAATTGCCAAAGAGATTGTTTTGAATGTTTAATAATTATGGTATGAAATAATAATACCCCGCTTATTATTTCACAGGTGGGGTACTGTTATATTTTGGCTAGGGTTTTGATTAATAATATTGGTCACAAATTGGGGAAAGCTAAACCATCTATAGATACTGCTACAAAATTAGCTGATGCTCTTAATGTATCTCTAGATTTTCTTGCTGGGAAAACAAACCTGGAGATAGATAACGAGATAAGAGATAAAATACTTACTATTCAAAGATTACCCGATAAAGAAAAAGAACATATAATATTTGCCATTGATGCAATGATTAGAGATGCTAAGGCTAAACAAGCTTACGGTGGTTAAAAATAACAAAACCCCAACCATTTTATTTTTTGGCTAGGGTTTTGATTAATAATATTGGTCACAAGTTACACTTCATTAAACTTGCGACATTGGGAGGGAATAAAAGCTTTTAGCTTTAATTAGTCGTCAAAAAAATATCATTACATATCTCTTGGATTTCTTCCAATTCTGGTAGAGCAATATCCTCTTCATTAAATTCATTATTGTAAAGAACTTGATATGCTCCACCCTTTCTTAAATCCTCTTCCACTACAGCAAACTCCTCAATTCCAATAAATTCAATATCCTTAAGAATTACACCATCTATAGATAATTCTACAACTTTATTCTTAAAAGATTCAGAGTTTGCTAACTTAAAAATATTCTCAATAATTTGGGATTCATCATAAAGTTCAACAATTGTTAATATCGAAAAAACAAAACTTTCTACACCTTGATAATAATACAATAACTTAGTATTAAAAAAGCCTTTCTCTCTATTTTCACGATAAATATCCAGAACTTCAGTATCGTCCAATAAATTATCTACCTCTTCTTTAGTTTCTAACTCAAAATACGAGGTTCGACCAAGCATTTCCTCTTTTTGAGCCTTATTTGAAACCGTAAACACATCTTCTACCCCTATATATTTATGTGCTGGATAATAGACTAATTGTTCTTTCACTTTCTCAGCTACTTTACCTTGTAAGTCAAGATATCCATTACAATCAATAGTATACGATTTCAAAATGCCATACAAAACTGAATTTTCTTCAGACTTATATAAAAGTGTCACTCCTACAAACATGGTATATTATTTATTAGGTTTCCAATTCTTTTTTTGTCTCTTCTTATCTCTATTTTTTTGTTGCTTCCGTGTTTGACCTTCCTCATGCTTCTTTTTTTTACTCTTACTTTTACCCTTAGTATGTTCAGCACCCTTAACTTCCCCTGATTTTCCAGACTTAGCTTTAGCCATTTTTTTAGTTTGGTCTTTCGCGACAGCATCTGAATTTACAGTCTCATTTGGCGGCATTAAAGACGCAATTTGTGGAAAAAATATTATTAATTCTTCCATTAAGGCAGTTGCAGATGCACCAACATTAATTAAGATGACACTTGGAGGCTTGAAATAATGACTATAATCTTCACCCAATTCAAAATCTACAGTCTGAACTTGGTCACTACTCTCTGAATCAAGATTTACACCATACCCTACTCCTATACTTTCAGCATATTTCTGCTCAACATTTAAACCTGTTGATGTATTATGTAGAAAAACTGTTGCTGTAACTGAAGAGCCAGTACGCTCTCTAAATTCTTCTGAAAATTTAACAAACCGACCACCGGTCGCTTTCGCAAAACGACGAGCTTGTTGTACTGATTTACTCTCCCATGGCCAATTCCCATCTGGATCAATAAATCTTATCGGATTATTGAAAGTATAGTTATACGAGCTCAAATTATAAGCTTTTTCTGCCTTATTATCAATCACAAGCCACCTTCCAAGCTCCTTATCATACATCCTAGCCCCATAATCAAGCCACTCAGTTTCCTCCTGTTTCTCTTTACCATTGTACAGATATTTATTAGTAGATGATCCTGACTGTGCAAATGTCAGACCAAAAGGATAGTAGTTATTTTCCTGAGTAATATCATTAGTCTCATTAACCGCTACACGAGTATTGCCCAGATGATCTTTAAGGTGAAACTCATAGTTTGTTGTTGAGCCGTTTATATTCAGTAAACCATCAGAACATATCATATATTCCAGTTTATCATCGGTATATACAAAATTACCAAAGTAGTATTTTGTTTTACCACTTAACTTGTTTGCCAGTTTACGTCCGGTAACATCATAGATATAATTTATCTTATTTGCTCCTTTTGTTATTGAATATGGCAGATTAAGGTTATTATACTTTATTTCTGATAATCCCTTGTTCGGATCAACTATCATATTTCCATTAGCATCGTACATATAATCTCCTGAGCCTTGTCTGAAGCCCAATGTATTATCTCCGTTATCAACTATTGACACATTTTAGTTTAGAAATATTTACGACCTTTTATAACAATCCTACTTAAATTATTTAAGCAGGATTGTTCTTTGAAAAATTTTATACTACCTATTTATTATTTTATCCAAGCAGCTCCATAAAAAAGAACTACTTTTATCTTTTCGGATTTATTTATTTTAATTCGCTCAATTTTGAAATCAGGATAACCTATACATTGAAACTTAACTGTATGCTTTCCTTCCTTTACTTTTAGGCAAAAAAAACCATTTTCATCCGTAGCTGTTCCATTTTCATATGAAACATAAACGTTTGCTGTTCTTATAGGCTTTCTTGATAATCTATCTAATAAGACACCTTCAATAATACAGTAATCTTCTTGTTTTAATTTATGTTTTGATATCCAAAATTTACTTTTTATAGTTACACTTTCTTTATTTTTTATTCTTCTTATTTGCTTATCACTAAGAAAATACTTCACTGTATCGTAATCTTGAGATATACATGTAGTACAATAAAAAGACACTATTATTGTAAATAAAATTTTATACTTTTTCATAAGTTCTACTATTTTTTCTTTCTGACTTTTCCTATTTTTTTTGCTTTCGGTATATCTCCATATAGATACTGTTTTGCTTTAGCAGCAGGCCTATTTATAAATATATCTCGAATATCCCATTCATAAACAGTCCAGAATGGAGATCCATTGATTCCTTCATGCATCAAACCATCAGAATGATCAATTCCCAAAGTATGTCCAATTTCGTGAGGTCCTGTTTTGTCAAGCATATTGGGTTTCTCTACTTTTATTACTCCAGACCCAGCTCCTCCTTTTGCACTAGTATAATCTTCCTCTACAACAGAATAGCTATTACTTGAACCTTCTTTTATCAATTTTCCTTCTCTATCATAAGGAGCTTTGTCTATATTTCCCTGTCCAATAGGATCATCAACCTCCACAACATTTAAGTTAAACTCTACATCATAAGTTTTAGCATCATCACCTTTTCCTACAGTATAAGTATATTGTCCAGTCATATCATTCCAAAAACCAGTAGCAGCTTCTGCTGATTTCTTTGCATCATCATCTCCTGTTTTTACATAATATGTTGCTTTAATAGTAGCTGTGTATGTTACATTTCCTTTATCATCCTTCTTTTCACTAAAGTAAATAGCATAATCCTTTCCATTATTATCCACATACTTAAGAGGATTATTTCCAGAAAAATGATATGTTGATTGTGACAGATACTGTTCAGCTAGTGGATCAATATTAAACCACCTACCTAATTCCGGTGTATACATCCTTGCTCCATAGTCGATAAATCCAGTCTCCTCTTGTAGCTCCTTACCATTGTACAAATACTTATTAGTAGATGAACCTGACTGTGCAAATGTAAGACCAAACGGATAGTAGTTAATGGTTTGGGTAATATCATTTGTTTCGTTTACTGCTACACGGGTATTGCCAAGATGATCTTTAAGATGGAACTCATAGTTTGTTGTTGAGCCGTTTATATTCAATAAACCCTCCGAACAGATCATATATTCAAGCTTATCATCGGTATATACAAAGCTGCCAAGGTAATATTTTGTTTTACCACTTAGTTTGTTTGCCAACTTACGTCCTGTAGCATCATATACATAACCTATCTTCTTTGATCCTTTTGTTATAGAGTGAGGAAGATTCATATAGTTATACTTTATATCTGATAGCCCTTTATTCGGATCAACTGTCATATTTCCATTGGCATCATACAGATAATCACCTGAACCCTGCTTGAAACCATCTGTTGTTCCTGCATCGGTTACTGTTTTAAGCTGGTTGCCGCTATTATATCTGTAGGTTAGGTTATCCATAGACTCTATAACACTTGGGGTAATATTTACCATTGAGCGTTCTAATGTAGTGACATTTCTTTTTTAGAAAAACACCCCAAGTGTTATGTCTAACTTTCGGGGTGCAATTCACAACTTTATATGCTATGCTTTTATACTTATTTCTGTTTTATACTGTTTATTTCTATTCTAAACAGAGATGATAAATAAATAAATACTGTTGCCGTGAAAAAAATAGTATAGTCATATTTTCTAATATATAAATACCAGATAACAGCATATACAATTGATATAAATATACTATCTAATCCTATTATCCTGACTAACAACTCTTTTCTACTAATCTTAAAAGTAATGATATTATTTGAAGCATATTTCATTTTAATGTTTAAAATAGAAACTGATATTAATAGGATACTACAAAAAACAGTAACATATTCTATTAATACCTTTGAAATAATATCCTCCATTAAAATTTGTAAAGGTAAAAATAGCACTACATATATATAACACAATACATTGACGATCTTCATAATCTATCTTATTTTTTCCGAACTTGTTTGTAACGTCTTACTTCTTCCTTTATTATTTCCATATGAATTAAGTAACCTAACACCAACATATGTAGTTTCAAATATATAAGGCAGTGCTTTATATGGTCCAGGCAAACCTTTTTTCGAGAATGTCAATATAGCTCCTACAATTCCAGTAAAAACACCTGAAGAAATATCTGCTATCTCATTAATTTCTGATCTTCCTTTAAATAAGTTCCAATCTTTGCCTCCATCTTCGATTAACCCCTTAAGATCCGTAACATAACCACCATGATCTTTTCTAAGTAAAGCATTTTTACCAAGATCCCTTTCCCCATCAGCTCCAGTTATATTTGTTTTTGTCTCACCAACTTGTTTAAATCTATTCTTTGACGAAGGATTCATATCAAATTTTTCCTCGGTAGAAGAAATCGACTCTGTTGAATTTGTTACAACTTCTCCATTCTCCTTAGAAATAGTTGTTATTTTTGTTTCATTGACTGTTGATATTGTCATAATACCTTCTTCATTATAAGTAACATCAATATGTTTTAATACTGATGTTATAGTATGACTACCATCTTCATTATATGTATATGTATGGGTAGTATTCAGTGTACTACCTTCTTCTGGCAATCCTGCATTCATTCCCATATAATCAATAAATCTTATCGGGCTATTGTCAGCATAAACATATGTAGATTGATGACTAAATTTCTCCGCCAACGGATCTAAACTAAAAAACCTCCCCAGCTCCTTATCATACATCCTGGCACCATAATCCAACCACTCTGTCTCTTCCTGCTTCTCTTTACCATTGTACAAATACTTATTGGTAGAAGACCCTGACTGTGCAAATGTAAGACCAAACGGGTAATAGTTGCTTTCCTGAGTAATATCATTAATCTCGTTTACTGCCACTCTGGTGTTCCCTAAATGATCTTTTAGATGAAACTCATAGTTTGTTGTTGAGCCGTTTATGTTTAACAGACCCTCTGAGCATATCATATACTCCAGTTTATCATCAGTATATACAAAGTTGCCAAGGTAATATTTTGTTTTACCACTTAGTTTGTTTGCCAGTTTACGTCCGGTAACATCATAGATATAATTTATCTTCTTAGCCCCTTTGGTTATGGAGTATGGCAAATTAAGGTTATTGTATTTTATATCTGATAAACCTTTATTCGGATCAACTATCATATTTCCATTAGCATTATAGATATAGTTTCCTGAGCCTTGTCTAAAGTCCAATGTATTATCTCCGTTATCAACTACATTCTCATTCAAAAAGACTAGCCTTATTTTTATTCCATAAATAAGGCTAGTTATTATAATTTAGACTTTTATTTAGAACAACTCTCTGAACTCATAAAATATAGTTGTATATACCTTTATATCCTTATTATTGACAATATTAACTTTAGAAGCAATAAAAGTTAAACCATCTAAAACTTCAATATCAGAGAACGTTTCATTAAATATTTTTCCTTGCCATTGTTCTACACTGTAGAAAATATTATCGCAATCAAAAAGCAAACTCTCTTCTTTTGTATTATCTCTTATCAAATACTTATATTTTTTATTTTCTACATAATCGATAATTTTATTATCGTTAATACTATACATATAAGATATATCATATGATTTATTCCAGATTCTTCCAATAATCTTATCACCTTTTACACCTTCAACTATATAAAAATCTGAAAAAACATTAATCCTATTTTTTATCAGATACCTGACAAGTATCTTTTTCCGCTTTAACAATATTTTATTTATCTTAAGCTCAGAAAAGTGCATATAATATTTATCAGGTTTCTTTTCGTATAAACTTATATTTCTTAAGTTATGACTAATTTGTTTCTCTGCTATTTTATCAAAAACAGCATAAACATTCTTTTTAGTTTTTGAGTACCCACTTACACATAATAAATGAAGTATAGTCAGTATAAGTATCTTTTTCATCATTTATATTTCGAATTAGTATTAAAATCCCAGTTATAATATAGGCTTTTAGACCCATCAAGTAATCTAAATTCGCCTTCTTGCACAAATGTTCTTTTATTTGTTTTCACGCCATAGTGTGTTCTGAGAGGCAATCCTTTTGCACTTCTCATTTTATTCTCAATAAATGTAGCTGATAGCTCTGATACCGTGACAAATTCATTTGTTGATAATTTTGCCATCGGTCGTAAATTCAACATCCCTTCGCTTGCATCCCATGCATGAGCAAGTTCATGACCTAAACCTATAAATAATGGTCCTCCTGTTGAATTATCAGAATTATATCCTCCACTTATTCCATATTTGTTCAAATAAATAGTCCCACCTGAACCTGCTCCATACATTCCATCATATGGAGATGCATCAGCATCATAACCTGTAAATACCGTTTCTTTACCTCTTTTTATATCATAACTATATTCTGATTTTGTAAGAGAACTCAACATCTCTGCACCGATATCTGTAGACTCAATCTTTCTCAGAGAACTCACTGCTATATTTAAGAATCCTTTTAGCTTTGCATTTCCATTCTTATATATTACATTACCTTTTCTATCTCTTTTCACTCCTGCTCCTAGATAATCAGATCCATCTTTGTTTAAAAGTTTCCCCTTTTTATATAGTATTCTATTACCCTCATAATTTATCCACAAGCTATCACCATTTACATCAATAAACTTAATAGGATTATTTCCTCCATATTGATAAGGACTCATTTCTACATACTTCTCAGCAAATCTGTCCTGATTAAAGAATCTACCAATATAGGCATCATAAAAACGAGCACCATAATCAAGCCACTCAGTTTCCTCCTGCTTCTCTTTACCATTGTACAAATACTTATTAGTAGACGAACCTGACTGTGCAAATGTAAGACCAAACGGATAGTAGTTACTGGTTTGGGTAATATCATTTGTTTCGTTTACTGCTACACGGGTATTGCCAAGGTGATCCTTAATATGAAACTCATAGTTTGACTCCTTTGTGGTTGAGTTAATATTCAATAAACCCTCCGAACAGATCATATATTCCAGTTTATCATCTGTATATACAAAGTTGCCAAGGTAATATTTTGTCTTACCACTTAACTTGTTTGCCA
>DKJY01000107.1 GCA_002454955.1 Bacteroidales bacterium UBA6680 | reverse complement strand
ATTTGTTAGAGATGTTATTGTGAACGTTAACTCTGCATCGGTATTATCTGTATCTGTTGAGTTAAGGAACGTACTTGTTATATCTACTGTTGCTCCCTCTGTTATTGTCAATACATTAGTTGGTAACAGTGGTTTATCGTTAGATTCATTAATAGTAATATTAAGAGTATATCTATTTACTGAAAATACCTCTCCATCATATACCTTATACTCTATTGCTGCACTTGGTGTAACCGCTGCATTATCAGTTGATACGAAACTTAGTTTATCAAGATCCGAGATATTTGTTATATCAATATGATTTCCTGATGTTGGATTAATAATTACATCACCAGAATTATATGTTCCATCATTATCCTTATCGATAAATAGTGTTCCTGCAGTTACTGAATATATTCTAACACCCGTGAAAACATCGCTATCAGGGTCATTATACTTAAAGTCATCTTTAATCTTCTTAACAAGATCCTCATTTATTGTTATTGCAACCGGATTAGCAACCGGTGGTCTCTTATTATCAGCTAGTCCCAAACGATAATATAGTTCTCCGTTTGGTACAGAAACATACTTTGTTCTAAGATCGTTAGTTGATGCACATCCCTGACTTGGAGTACCATATACCTCTTGTGTAGCATCGTATCTGTTAAGGATACCATCCTTATCTTCATCGTTCAATGGATCAGCATGAGCATAATAATCTGCAACACCTTCATCGCTATCTAATATACCGTCTCCATCTGAATCAAGATCAAGAAAATCAGGATCTGAATCACCATCAGTATTAACAGGTGTAATTCCATTTCCATATTGTGGTACTATACCATTTGATCCAGGTGATCCATCAGAAGAGACAAAACCTACTGTTGGTTGTGCCTCAATATTATCAGGTATACCATCATTATCAGAATCAAGATCAAGGAAGTTCGGAATACCATCTCCATCTTTATCCTTATAATTACCAGAGTGTTGTCCTGGTGAATATGGGTTAATCCCTCCATTCTCCACTATATTTGTAATACCATCGCCATCAGCATCCTGATCAAGAAAATCCAGATATGAATCTTTATCTGTATCAACAGGTGCGTACTGGTTAGGACATCCTGCTCCATCATTCTGTCCGTTACTCATAGAAGGATATCGTCCTACAACTCTAGGATTTGCATCCAGTATTATCTTATATATATATGTAGGTTGATCATCTTTTCCATTATCAAATACATAGTAATATTTGTCTTTTGTTATCCATTGTGCACCAAATCCTGAACCTAATGGTACCCCCTCAATATCAGTAATCTTTGTAGTTGTACCATCAAAATCGATAGTATACATCTCATTTGTTTTGTTCTTTATTACATAGAACTTTGACTCTTCTGGATAGTAAGCTAAATCTGCTGTATTAAAACTAATTGTATTAGCTGATTCGGTATATGTAGGATTATCAAAATCGGAAATATCTACCTTGAATAGTTTACTTGAACCGGATTTCTTCATATACATATACCCATTTGCAAAATCTCCTGTATTACACCATGGTATAATATCAGATCCTCCCTCTATCTTTATCTTATTGGCCGATCTCTGAAACTGTCCGTTATTTCCAATCTTTATCAGGTAGAAATCTTTATCCATACCATAGATAAAACCATCGTCAGTATTAAATCCGTTAGCATTAACACCTACACCATGACTATCGGCATCATCAGTGATATCAATGTATCCTCCGGTTTGTGGATTATAAACCTTAAGTTTTGCTCCTTCTGTATCTGAAGCTTTTATAACCTGATAGAACCCTGACTGACAGTCGAAATTCTGTGGTTCAACGTAGTTTGGATCTTTAACAAGGAAACGTCCCTGAACAGATACTCCGTAAAGGTTTGTTACTACAACATTATACCAACCCGCTTCAAGTCCTGTTGGATCTTCGCCATAAAACTCAGATACAGTTTGACTAGAACCACCATAGTTTACCTTAAATGTAGCGCTACCCTCTTTTGTCCAGGTAAATTTATATGCATTATCTGCCACATCCCAATCGGCTCCAATTATTGTTCCCATTGTTGCTGCAGAACCTACACCTGTAACTTTTACTCCTTCACCTTCGTCAAGATTATATGATGCAAGAAGACCATCTTCAGATCCATCAACCTCAGAGGTCATAAGATCACGTATCTCAGCTGCCGACAGACGCTTATTCCAATATCTTGGACGGAACAGATAACCTTTCATGGCTTCTGATGTTTTATCATTTCCCCATACACCTGCTCCTGCCTGTGCATTCTGAACACCATCTTCTCTTCCTGTACTTGCATTTGTAGTAACACCAATTTTTCTACCATCAATAAATAGTTCAAATCCACTAGAATTTGATGACATTGCTACGTGGTGCCACTTTGTAATATCTATTGTATTATCAAGATCAGCTTTCTGCTCTGTTGAAGCATCACGCCATCCAATAATATCTCCGGCTCTTACACCTAACTCAAACTCATTATTCTGTCCCCAAAGCCCTTGACGTACATTCTCATTCAGACGAGAATTATCAAGATAGAACCAACCTTCAAGAGTTAATCCATCATGCTCACTATCACCCATAATAAGGCTACCAAAGTCAACATAATCAATGCCATGTGCTGCCTCATCCGGATCTGCACCTGCATCGTCATAACCAAATTTAAGGAATCCGAATTTTCCACCAGTAACGTCAATATCAATTGATCCATCACTACCTCCAACTGTGGTTACGTCTTCAATTGTTGCTCCATTTATCTTAATACTCTCTATCTTAACAATAAGAGTACCATCAACAGAGCTCTCTCCGCTACTGTTTTTTGCAACAACGTTAACCGGATACCCTGCGGTATTATCGGCCAAACCTTTAAGTGTTAGTTTCCACACACCCTGTTCTGCACAGTTAAGACCAGCTGTTGTAGCTCCTCCCTTAATGTGTGTGTAAGTTACACCATTAAATGTAACCTCTAATGTTTCTGTCTTCGTGTAGTCGAATTCACCCGATAAAACTGTGTTTGTAGAGTATACCGTTTTGTTTATAACCGTTGGTGAATCGGGCACCTGTGCTTCAGCATTAATAAAACTGAAGGTCATAAACAACAATAGGAACAATTTAAGTAAATTGTGCCTACGCAATAAAGAGTAAACATCTCCCATAGCTATATAATTTAATGTTTAAATTTTGTTAACAACACTTCTCCATAAAAATATTCTCAGGTCAAAAATAGATTTAAATCACAACTATCTGACATTTATGTTACTCTTTGTTTGCAGTTGCTAACCTATTGCTTACCCGATACAAAGATGTATACTTATATGGTAATAAAAAATAGGTACTTTTTACTATTACACGTATATTTAACACACACCAAAACGTAATATGATTTTAACAACCTGTACAACAATAAAAAAGGCATACTGTTATATGCCTTTTTTAAATATATCACCTTATATCAATCGTAAACTACCTGTTATGGGTTAATAAATTAGATTTTATATTTGTAATACGTATTTCCGTTCTTCTGTTCTCCTGATGCA
>DKJY01000120.1 GCA_002454955.1 Bacteroidales bacterium UBA6680 | reverse complement strand
AAAGTTGTGGATCTATGAATAAGGTTGGCTGTTTTAAATATAAACAGAATCGGGGATTACAGATAGAATGCATTCTGTTTTTTACACCATATTATAGGTTGAGAGATGTTGTATAGAGATAAAAAAACGCCTTTCGGCGTTTTTTAAAGTCATTTATATATAAGAAGAATATTACTTAAACTCTTTCTGTAGCTGATTGTACCATTTCTTTAGTCTGTCCTCTGTTTTGTCCTGTTCAAAGTCCTCATCAACAGGCAGACCAATAAAGAATTTCTCATCCTCTGAAAGAGCATTGCTCTCTTTAAATTCATACTCATCAACTGGTACGTAACCAACTATTTTAGCACCAAATTTCATCATCTTCTTACCTACATTACCAATTGCATCAACAAAGTGATACGGATAAGATATAGAGTCGCCTAAGCCAAAAAGAGCAAAGGTTTTGTTGCTATAGTCAATCTTCTCCAGCTCTGGTCTGAAGTTATCCCAGCCATTGTCGGGTTTCTGTGCATCCCATGTATCTTTACCAATAGTGGGCATACCAAAAATAATATGTTCATATGCATCAATATCAGATGCTTTTTTATCACGTATTGGTACAATATCTGCTTTATCTTCTCCAATTATAGACTGTAGAACCTTTGCAACATGCTCTGTATTTCCGCCAAGAGGGCCGTAGAATATTCCTATCTTCTTCATTATCTAATTTTTTTTGATCTGATGAGTTAACCCGATATTTTTACCAGCTTCGTTCCGAGATTCATAACAAAAAATGGCAAGGTTATCTCTTCAATTTTATTTTTTGTCTAAAACAAAGATACAATTATTTAGAACTTTTCAAAGCAGCAAGCGAAAGAATAACTCCCAATGCTATACCTAACAATGCAGCAAACAGTACTCTGTACTCCGGAGGCAACATAAATGTAAATGTGTGTGCCGGTATCCAGAAAAACGGTATAGTCTTTTTAAATACAAAGTTCCACTGTACTGACCAGTCAAGGTTAACAAAGTGTTTCTTAAACTCAATTTTTCTGAATAAACCACCAATAGTACCACCGTTTGACATAATGTGCATATCTGTAATCTTATGCAGGGTCATCATTACCGGTGCATATATAAGGTTCATACTTGCACTAATTGCAAATGCTACAAGCAGCTTTGTTCCGCTAAATCCTGATGCTTTAAAATCTTTAATTGCCCCCTCTACTCCTAAATACTCAATAAACTGAGGTGTTCCTGTAGCAAAAATTACAAACGCAAGTTTTATTGTAAGCCCAAGGAATCCCCACACTATTGCACGTGGTATAATTCCAAAGCCCGGTGCGTTATACTTTCCTGTACGCATTCTAAGACCTATAACCTCGCCCATTGTTGCAAGAATTGCAAATTTAACGAAGCTCATAATCATGCCGTGCGCCTTGTTAAAATCCTCATAGAAGCTCAGAACATCTGATGATAAAAAGAATGGAGCAAATAGTGCTGCTACAAAAAGAATGAATATAAAATCGTGCTTTTTCATTTTATTATTAGCTATATAGCTTATTAAATTAAAAATAAATATGTTTTTATTGTTAGTAATACATAATTTGTATATCAAGCAAATCAGGTACGACTCTTTACAATAAAAGCACAGACAATAAATATCTGCGCTTTTATCTAAATATATTAATTCTGTTTTTCGGTCTGAACAGTATCTTTCTCAAAGAGCTTGAGCGAATCTTTTTTTATTCCGGTAACAAAGTTACTCCAGTTAAGGAGAATCATTACAAGAACAAGAATCACGCAGCCTATGAGAATCTTCTCCGTTCGCGAAAGTTTCCTCTTCATGATCTTATTTCTCTATTCTGATACGTGCATCAACTGCAACAACCTTATCCTTGCTTCCAAGAAGTGGGTTAAGATCCATCTCAAAGATCTCTGGTGCTGCTTTAACAAGTGCAGATACTCTTACTACTATATCAGTAAACATCTCTTCATTAACAGGCTCCTGACCACGTGCACCCTCTATAATACCGTAGCTCTTAAGTCCTTTAATCATTTTTGATGCCTCTGTGTGACTAAGTGGTGCAAGACCTGCGTTTACATCTTTAAGAACCTCAATAAAGATTCCTCCTAAACCGCAAAGTACCATGTGTCCGAACTTATCTTCGTGCTTAGCACCAACAAAAAGCTCAGTACCAGAAAGCATAGGTTGCATAAGTATAGCTGTAGTATCCTTAATCTGAATCATTCTGTCAAATTCAGCTGCAACAGTTTCAGCATCTTTAACATTAAGAACAACACCACCAACATCTGATTTGTGTACAGGTCCAATAACCTTCATTACTAATGGGTATCCTAAACGGTCGGCCTCTTTTACAGCCTCCTCTTTTGTATTTGCTACAGCCTCACCAGCACGGTTAATTCCTGCAGCATCAAGTAGCTGCTGAACTTGCTCTGGTGCAAGGTATCCGTTCTCAGCCTCTTCAACAACCTTACGTATAGCTGCTGTATCAACCTCTGGCAGTTTAATATCTGCCGCTTCTGGCTTTGGTGTGTGGTATATCTTAGACAGAGCATCACCAAATATAACCTCATCCGGGAAGTTGATTCTTCCTTTCTTGATAAAGTGATCAATCTCATCCTTAACGTTAATTACAGAAGGAAGGATTGGATATATTGGCTTCTTACAGCTCTTCATCTTCTCGTCCAGCAGATCGTATACATCAAATACAGGGAATAGTCCCGGAGAACCGAAGATAACAGCCATTCCGTCTATATTATCAAAGTCTTTATCGCATGCATCAATAATATGTCCTAACTGCTCTGCTGTTCCTGTTGCAAGGAAATCTATTGGGTTGGCAACAGACGATCCCGGGAATAGTTTCTCTAAAAGAGCATCTGCTTTTGATCCTTCGATATGAGGAATCTCCATTCCACCGTTTGAAAGTGAGTCTGTAAGCATTACTGCTGGTCCACCTGCGTGAGTGATAATTGCAATATTTTTACCCTCAAGCTCAGGGTGCATAAAGATTGACGCAACTGTAGCTAGCTCCTCGCGACCTGCACAACGTACAATACCTGCTTTACGGAATAGTGCCTGAACAGCAACATCAGGACTTGCTAATGCTCCAGTATGCGATGATGCAGCACGGCTTCCTGCCTCTGAACTACCAGATTTAACGGCAGCAATCTTACACCCTTTACGGATTAATGATGATGCATGCTTAAGCAGTAGTTGAGGTTTATCTATATTCTCTATATAGAGTAGTTTTACTCTTGAACTTGTAGCAGGATCAAATGTCTCATCAAGGTGAGCAAGAACCTCTTCTACACCAACCTGAGCACTGTTTCCTACAGAGTAAACACTATTAAATTTAAGACCTTTTGGTACACCTGCCTCCATAATAAATACCGCAGTAGCACCCGATCCTGAGATAAAATCAACTCCTTGTGGATCTAATGTTGGTATTGGTGTAGTAAATACTCCGTTATAGTTTGTGTTTAATAGTCCAACACAGTTTGGTCCTATAAGACTACCGCCTACAGAGTCAATTGTATCAACAATCTGCTTCTCCAGTACAGCACCCTCTTCGTTCTCCTCACTGAAACCTGCAGATAGGATAATGAATCCGCGTGTTCCTTTCTCTTTTGCAAGAGTCTCTACTGTAGCAGGACAGAACTTTGCTGCAATAGCAAGAATTGCTACGTCAACATTTGGTAGTTCCTCTACACTGCGGCTCGATTTAATTCCCTGAACCTCATCAAGCTTTGGGTTTACAACATGTAGGTTCCCTTTAAAATTACCATCAATAAGGTTTTTTAATACCTTTCCTCCCGGCTTATGTACATCGTCCGAACCTCCAACAACTACTATGCTATCAGGGTTCAATAATTTTCCATGAATCATATTCAATATATTTTTTAAGTTTTATTTACAGAAGATTTTATTACTCACAAATTAAGAGCAATATAGAATCAGAGGCCCCCAAAAATTTTCAGGTAACCAACATTTAATGCGGTAATATAGAGATACATCTCTGATGTGTAATAGTTTGATTCCTGCATCTAAATATTCATTTTCGAGCCCAAAAATAGTATTTTTTATTGTCTCTGTAATACACAAACATCACATTTTAACGAATAATATGGTATAGGACATAAAATAGTGCATATCAATCAATCTTTTTTAAATAATTCAGGACAACGAGTACTTAAATACAAATGTTTAATTATTTTTGTACAAAATATTGTTATCATGAGCAAAAGTGTTGAGGAGATTCTTTTACAGGACGATTTTAACAAGGAGGATATTGTCAGGCTTCTGAAATCGGACAAGATAGAACGTAATAAACTCTATAAAAAATCGGCAGAGATAAAAAGTAAGTATGTTGGTAATCTGGTACATTTCAGAGGTCTTATTGAGTTCTCTAATGTATGCGAAAAAGATTGTCTGTACTGTGGTATCAGAAAAAGTAACAGCGATGCCAACAGGTATAATCTTAGCGATGAGGAGATTATTGGTGCTGCTAAATTTGCTTATGAGAACAGATATGGCTCTGTGGTATTGCAGGGTGGTGAGTTAACAAATAAGAGTTATGTTGGCCGTATTGAGAATCTTCTTAAAGAGATTAAGAGGGTTTCTAACGGAGAGCTTGGCATTACAATATCACTTGGCGAAGAGGACGAGGCTACATATAAGCGTTGGTTCGATGCCGGAGCTCACAGATATCTTTTGCGCATAGAGAGTAGCAATGAGGATCTGTACTATAAAATTCATCCTAAGGATGAGATGCATAACTATCAGAATCGCCTGGAGTGTCTTAAGCGTTTACAACGCTCAGGATATCAAACAGGAACAGGGGTTATGATTGGTCTTCCGTTTCAGACATACGACGATTTAGCTAATGACATACTGCTTATGAAGGAGCTGGATATTGATATGTGTGGTATGGGTCCATATATTGAGCATACTGATACTCCGCTATATGAGTTTAAGGATACGCTTATGCCACTTGAGGAGCGCTTTAATCTTACACTTAAGATGATTGCTATTTTAAGAATAGTGATGAAGGATATTAATATTGCTGCTGCCACAGCTCTTCAGGCTATTGATAAGATAGGCAGAGAGAAGGCTATTAAGGTAGGAGCAAATATTATTATGCCAAATATTACTCCCGGAAAGTATCGCGACGATTATGCTCTTTATCAGAACAAACCATGTACCGATGAGGAGGCTGATGACTGTGCAAACTGTCTGGAAGCACGTGTAAATATTACCGGAGACTCTATTGGTTATGGCGAATGGGGCGATTCTAACCATTTTAAACGCAGGACTTCTAAATAAGATATAAGTTAAACCTATTTATTACAAAAAACATCAGGCTGAAAGATATGATCTTCAGCCTGTTTTGTTATGTATATAAAAGATATTAATCAGAGATACACTAATTTATTAGTTCTGAATTAAACATTTATACATTGCTTAGTGTGACAAGCTAATCCGTTAAATGCTATAAACATCTCAACTAAATATTCTTATTTTGATCTATCAGATGGAGCTCGCATAATTTAGTTTTCTCGTGTATGAGAATATTATCTGTTTATATCTTCATATCCTGAACAGATATAAATATCTTCGATTAAGATTACATATTTAATATTCCGGTTAATGATATTGTTAATTTAATATAAAAGCCCATTTCACTGAACACAGAGTGTCCTATTTTATAAAATCAGCTATCTAATAAGTTTGCAATCATTTAAAAATCAACAACAAAATTTTGCCCACTAGTTATTTTTACCTATATTGGAAATAGATTAAGTTTTTACTAAACATTATTGAATCAGATTATACATAAACTACATACTCAATTTTAAATTAAACTTAATTATCATGAAAAAAAGATTCCACATTGTAACAGTTTTTATTGTTGCCCTGATATTGGGAACAAACCTTATTACCCTCTCAGGCGAAAAAGAGCTTAAGCCTATTGTAACCACAAATTATATGGAGATAATGAATGCAACGCACGTGTGCGAGATTGTTGACTTTGCCATAAATGTATCGAATGCATCGGTTACTATTTACGACAAGTATAATAATGAGATCACCTCATTCTCAACTACATATTCGGGCATATATCCGGTGTTTATAAATGCTCCTGCCGGAAACTATAAAGCTGTTCTGACAACCTCATATGGTTCAGAGACGGACTATTTTAAGAAGATTTGCGAACAGTAGTAAAAGAAACTTTATAGATTTATTTTTAAGAGCCTCTGTTAGTCTTGTATTACTTTTTATAACTGAGGCTCTGTTTTTTTATATATCCGATGCTCTGAACTGGTTAGGAGTTTGGCTGGTCATTCGTTTAAAGAATTTTGTAAAGTTTGTTGTCTCTGTAAATCCCATCTCGTATGCTACATCAGATATGGTTTTATCGGGTTGCTGCAACAGACTTTTAGCAATAATTAGTTTATGGTTTAGTAGTATCTGTTTAGCACTTCGTCCTGTTGATCTCTTTACACATTCAGACAGATAGTTTGTACTTACATTAAGCTCTTCAGCATATTTAGATATGGTATATACTCTATTCCCCCCTTCAATAATCTTACGTTCAAAACGGGCAGCAATATAGTCGCACGATCCTGTACTTGATTCTGGCAAATCAATCTCTAGTTTTAATATCCGGTTAAAGCTATGCAATAGCACCTCCATATACCCCCCAATAATCTCTCGCGAACATGGCATATTACTTCTGTACTCATTATATATATTATCGGCAATTGTTACTATTGGTTTAATATTTGATATGTTTAATATGTGCTGAGGAAAGGTGTATGAATTAAAGAAACGAAATGCATTTAGTATCTCGAAACTACGTTTCTTTGCCGTTAAAACCGATGGCTTAAATGCCAATATGTAGCCTTTACCCGGTTCAAAATTTTTTAACCTGTTAAACACAACCGAGAATGGTTGAACCGGCGATACAAATACCACATTTCTGGCTGTACTCGGAAACTGTGCTGAGCCAACATTAACAAACGACAGGTTTGGCTCATCTAAACCTATTGATATCTCAAAGAATCCTCTGAGATGAGGTTTACTGATTCTGTCCATATGGTCAGCACTTAAACTACGGGTAAGATTATCGAGTCTGATTATTGCAAAATCAGGGAATATATCTTTATTGCCTAATACAGCATCAGGATAGTATTCGTATATATCTTCAGTAATCTCCACAATTAAGTTTTATTATAAAAGTATCATTATTTCCTGAATAATGATCAAAACAACATCTGGTTTTTGATATAATTTTGTAGCATAGTTTAACAAATTCTACAATAGAACATTAAGTTATGAGATAATTTTATATCTCGTGTGAGAAAAGGGAAAAGTATGAATAGAAACAAAAAACAGAGATCACAACTAGAGTTTATAACACTTATGGCATCGTTAATGGCAATTGTGTCGTTAGCAATGGATGCTTTGTTACCAGCATTGGGAGTAATTGGGGAGCATATTGGTATATCTGGCGTAAACAACACACAGATGCTTATCACAATGATGTTTTTGGGGCTGGGTATTGGTCAGCTTATATCGGGACCACTATCTGACAGTTTTGGTCGAAAACCGATTATATATGGTGGTTTTGCACTCTTTCTTATTGCCAGTGTAATTAGTACAACGGCAAGTAGTATTGAGGTAATGATAATTGGCAGGTTAATACAGGGTATTGGTCTGTCGGCACCCAGAACAATAAGCATGGCTATTGTACGTGATAGTTATAGTGGTAATATCATGGCGCGTATAATGTCTTTTGTAACAGTAATATTTATTCTGGTTCCGGCAATTGCACCTGCATACGGAAAGTTGTTACTTGATAATTACGGATGGAAAGCAATATTCTATAATCAGATGATTATTGCTGTTGTTGTTGCTATATGGTTTGCCTTAAGACAGAGGGAAACTTTAAAAGAGGAGAATAGGGCGCAATTCAGAGGAAAGATGTTTGTTGATGGCGCCAGAATATTTTTCAGATCTAAGCAGGCATTGATGTACACTATTGTCCTTGGTTTTATATCGGGTGCTTTTCTTACATTTCTGTCTACAGCACAGAATATTCTTGGCATTCAGTATGGGTTAGAGCAGGAGTTTCCGTATCTGTTCTCTGTGGTTGCAATTACCGTTGGTATATCAACGCTTATGAATGGGATATTTGTAATGAAGATTGGCATGAGACGTTTGGTCATGATATCATCGGTTATGTTTACTCTTGTATCGTTTACATACGTAGTTATGTTTTATGGTAAAGTTAATCCAAGCATATATGTTTTAATGGGATTTTTTATGGTTCAGTTTCTGTCTATTGGATTTCTGTTTGGTAACCTTACCGCACTTGCAATGGAACCTCTTGGCAAAATAGCAGGTATCGGAGCTGCTATAAATGGGTTTATTGCATCGGTTATTGCTGTGCCTATAGCGGGTTATATTGGTGGTTTCTTAATTGATTCTGCTCTGCCTCTGTTTACAGGTTTCTTTGCTGCTGGTTCAGCTGCAGTTATATTACTGATATATATAAACATGACCTCTGCAAATAAAGACAGGATAAATCAAAATGTATCTGTTGCCACAGTTGGTAAGTAGATATAACTAAATATTAAAAAAATGAGGCTGTCAGTAGTGATAGCCTCATTTTATATTTATTACTATTTCTTTAGAATCTGTAAGCAACAGATAACATTACTGATGAGTTAGAAAGGCCATATTTGAATCCTGAAATATCACTCTCAACATCGTTATATGTGTTTGAATTTCCAGAATAAGTTCTATTTCTGGTTTCTAATGTACCTGTTGAGTATCTTACAAAAGGTAACATTTCTGCTCCAATAACAATATTATCATTTACTATATAGTTAAACCCTAACACAAGATTTAAACCCGGTTCATAAACAGTAGAGTTATTCTTTAACATAACTACACTATTCAATTTACTTTCATTCTCATATTTAATATTTCGGTAACGGAACGACAAATCAGCACCAAATCTGAATTCAAGATTATCAGATATATCTCTTCTGAACTCTTTACCAAATTTCAGTTCAAATCCGGTATTATTTCTGGTTATCTTCTCGTAATCTCCATCTTCTGTATTGTTATCTCCTCTTACTACAAGTGTGTTATATCTCCACATAGATCTTTTAGTACCTGTTTTATATGATATTCCAAAGTTATCGAAGTTACTAAATACCAAACCAACTTCTCTCTGCTTTGAATTTTCCTGTGCTGTTAATACGTATGCCATTGAAAGGCACAATAAAATTGTAAATAATCTTTTCATATACAAACTTGATTTTTCATTAACATTTTAATTTTGGACGTCCGATCATCTTATTCCAAGTTTTGTGCCAATACTTAAGAGATCTCCGGCTTTAAACATTTTTTAACAATCAGGGTTATATAAAACAAATCATCTTTTTACCCCTATCAAATAGGCTGCTTTAGTCTTGTCTCCTAAAAGTTCTATATCTAAAATTCTGAAATCTGTATCTTCAAGAAACTGTTTAATATCTTTTCTTGTAAGCTTTATTCCTGTTGCCGGTGGTTTACCGTATGATCTCAGGTAACGCGCAAAAAGTTTCAGTTTATTAAAAAAAGTCATTCCCTCGCTACCAAAATCAAGAATAACAACTCTACCACCTCTTTTAAGGACTCTATAAACCTCCCCTATTATTGCTATAGGTTCTGAAACTATATGTAAGAGATTAGCCAGAAATACGGTATCAAAACTCTCATCAGGATATTTTAAATCAAACGCATTTGCCCATTCAACTACTATATTTTTATGCTCTTTTAACCTTTTTGTAGCAGCACTAACCATCTGTTCAGAGAAATCGGTAGCTATTAACTTATCGGCACTTTTACATATCACTTTTGAGTAGGTACCATTACCACATGCAAGTTCAAGAGTATCTCCCAAGTCTTCTAATTCAGATACTTTTGCCAGTATTAGTTCCATATCATGTTTACCAATAACATAGTTGTTCTTCTCCTCAAAATCATCGGCAAAACGTGACCAGTATACCTCTTTCTGTTCCATAAATAATATTATTATAAGGTTATTATTACTGCTTAATACAAAATGCTACATCTACATACTAACAGATGCAACCACAACAGGTAACAAGTTATGTATAAATATTTCTATGTAAAATAGCTACAATATGTTAAAATTGAGTTCGTCAGATGGTTCTCTCTCCTAATGCTTCAACCTTACTCAGCCAATCGGATCTAAACCTTTGTGTTGACATTCTTATTGGACCAATAGCGGTTATTTTCACTTTTTTTACTCCAACAAATTTCATTGTTGCTCTCTTCATGGCATTATGGCTTGGGCTCTTATAGATAAACTTGTAATACCACGACGGCTGATCCATTGTACATACTAATCTGGCAGATTTTCCTTTAAGGTACCTATCCCACCATGGTGAATTATCTCTCTTTTTAAATGCAAACCCCGGAATAAATACTCTGTCGATAAATCCTTTCATAATAGCAGGTACAGAACCCCACCATACAGGATAGACCCAAACCAGATGATCCGCCCATTTAATCAATTTTTGCGACTCTATAAGATCTGATTCCAATTCTGTTGGTTCTCTATATCCATATTGTAAATTAGGGTTAAAAATCAAGTCACAGATATTAATCTCCTCAACTTTAGCTCCAGATCTTAATGCTCCGGTTTTATAAGCTTCTGACAGCCCAAAATTGAAACTCTTTTTATCCGGATGTCCGTTAATGATTAGTATTTTCTTCATGCGTTTATAATTTGTCAGATGAAACTTTCATTTGAAATAACAAATAACTCTTTATCGTTTGATTTATGATGGAGGTCTTATTCATATCTTATTTCATTGGTTTTAGTTCTTAAATGTAGATAATTATATAGATCTGACTTTTGTTATAATTAAGTTACATCTAAACAATAAAGGTAATAGAGGATAGTGAATTTATTAATTCTTCTAATATTAAGTTATCATTATATTTTACTCTTATATAAAGGGTATAAAAAAAGGAATTCAGTTAATACTAAATTCCCTTTTTATATAATAGCGGTTGGTTCTTAGAATCTCAATCCTACCATTAGTTGTACAGTACCGTTTCTCATTTTATAGCTGTTAATAGTGTTACCTTTTAGCGTTTTCCAGCTATCCTGATCAGCAACATTACCAAGTCCCAGGTTATATGTACCACTTGCTACTAATCCGAACGGAAGGTTTACAGACAGACCAAAATTCACCCCAAAGTCAAGTGCTTTAAAGAAATCTTTATCAATGGTATCGTCACTGGTACTACCACTTAAAAGGTATCCGAACTGTGGTCCTGCCTGAAGGTATATAAACCCAAGAGTACGTATCTTTAGGTATATTGGCAGTGTAAGATAGTTCAGTTTAAGATCTTTAGCAACTACAGTTGTTCCAGATTCGTTCTGATAAACAAATTCAGTATCTGATCCTTGCTGTGAGAACAGTAGTTCCGGTTGCAATGCAATTTTGTCTCCAAAACGTACAAATACGCCCCCAACAAATCCGGTACGTGTTCTACTCTTAAAATTATTAAGTAACTCTCCTGGTGTATTAGCAAAGTTTGCTCCAAACTTTATACCATACGTTCTCTCTCCTCTTTCGTGTGCAAATGTTGATACAACAAATGCGAATAAAAGAGCTGTTAATAATAGCGTTTTCTTCATAATAAATATATCAGGTTTAAAACAAATTGTTCTTTAGCAAAGTCTGTACCAATAATAATAAAACATTATTGATTTATAAAAAAAAGAGTCTCTGGAATTCCAAAGACTCTTTTATAACTATATTATTGGTAGTATTATTTTACCTCTGTAATAGCCTCCATACCGCAAGTAATTGCCTGCTCGTTAAGAGGAATAAGGTGGTGATGACGCTCAGGAAGCGACTTCTTAAGACCTTTAATTACATTCTCCATCTTAACAATTGGTCTTGCTTTAAGATATGCACCAAGAACAATCATATTGAATGTTTTTGCGCTCTGTAGTTTAGCAGCCTCTTCAGCAGCCTCAATACGGAATACCTTAATATCCTTACGCTCAGGATGGCGAGTAATACCATTTGGATCGTACAGTAATACACCTCCTGGTTTTACAGTAGACTCAAACTTATCCATAGACTGCTGATTAAGAATAATAGCAGTATCGTAAGTGTTAACAATAGGAGAACTGATTTTCTGATCACTAAGGATTACAGTAACGTTTGCAGTACCTCCACGCATCTCTGGACCGTACGATGGCATCCATGACACCTCCTGATCTTGCATAATGCCTGAGTAAGCAAGGATTTTACCCATAGAAAGTACACCTTGTCCACCAAATCCGGCTATAATGATTTCTTCTTTCATCTGTCTAAATTTGCTTTTTAATTGTCAGATGGAACTCGCATAATTTAGTCATCTTCGTTTGTGAAAAAAACCTTTACTCATGCTTCGTTTCATCTGTTTTAATTTTTTTAGTTTTACTCGTCTTTCATAACACCAAGAGGATAGTAAGGGAACATGTTCTCTTTCATCCACTCATTAGATTTAACAGGAGAAAGTTTCCATCCTGAAGCACAAGTTCCAACAATCTCAACAAACGAAGTACCTTTACGCTGAGCAGTGTTCTCAAACGCTTTACGTACCGCTTTCTTAAGCTTTCTAACAGCACCAGGAGTCTCTGCACTCTGACGAGTTACATAACTTGTACCCGGAAGTTGAGCAATAAGTTCAGTGATACGTAGTGGGTGACCATTTAATTCTACATCACGACCATAAGGCGAAGTAGATGTCTTCTGACCAACAAGAGTTGTAGGAGCCATCTGCCCACCAGTCATACCGTAAATTGCATTGTTTACAAAGAACACAACAATGTTCTCGCCACGGTTACATGCGTGCATAATCTCAGCAGTACCGATTGAAGCAAGGTCACCATCGCCCTGATAAGTAAATACATACTTCTCTGGCATAAGTCTCTTTGCAGCTGTAGCAAGAGCCGGAGCACGTCCGTGAGCAGCTTGCTGCCAGTCAATATCAAGGTAGTTATAAGCAAGTACAGAACATCCTACCGGAGAAACACCAATAGTCTTATCCTGAATATCCATCTCCTCAATAACCTCTGCAATAGTCTTATGAATTACACCGTGAGTACATCCCGGACAGTAGTGCATTATATTATCTGTAAGCACATCTGTCTTTTTGTACGCTATATTTTCTGGTTTGATAATATCTTTAACGTCCATGATTATCCTCCAATGATTTTTTGTTCTAATGCCTCAACAATCTCGTCCGGTGAAGGAATCATACCTCCAAAACGTCCGTAATGCTCAACAGGAACACGGCAATTAACAGCCAATTTAACATCCTCTACCATCTGACCTGCACTCATCTCTACTGAAAGAATACCTTTAACCTGGTCAGCCATTTCGTTAATCTGCTTATTTGGGAAAGGGAACAGAGTTATAGGACGAAGAAGTCCAACTTTTATACCTTTCTCTCTTGCAATCTCAACAGCCTTTTGACAGATACGTGATGATGATCCGTATGCTACAAACAGATACTCTGCATCGTCGCACATGAATTTTTCGTAACGTACTTCGTTCTCTTGAATTGACTCGTATTTAGCCTGTAACTTATGGTTGAATACCTCTTGCTTCTCTGACTGAAGCTCAAGTGATGTAGAAATATTTCTATCTCTGTCAGCAGTTTTTCCTGTAGTAGCCCAGCTACCTGACATTTTAACAATTTCTTCTTCTGTCCAACGTGGTTTAAAATCAGCTAACTCTACCTTCTCCATCATCTGGCCAATCATACCGTCAGTAAGAATCATAGCAGGGTTAAGATATTTAAAAGATAGATCGAAACCCAGACCTACAAAGTCGTGCATCTCCTGAACAGAGTTAGGAGCTAAAACAATTAGTTTATAATCTCCGTGTCCACCACCTTTTACAGCCTGAAAATAATCTGACTGTGCAGGCTGGATAGTACCAAGTCCTGGACCTCCACGAACAACATTTACAAGAAGACATGGCAACTCAGCACCTGCAAGATAAGTAACACCTTCCATCTTAAGACTCATTCCTGGGCTTGACGATGATGTCATAACTTTTTTCCCGCAAGAAGCACCACCATATACCATATTAATTGCAGCAACCTCACTCTCAGCCTGCAAAACAACCATCCCGGTCTCTTCCCATGGCTGGCGAGCCATCAATGTCTCAAGAACTTCCGATTGCGGTGTGATAGGGTAACCAAAGTATCCGTCTACTCCTACACGAATAGCGGCCTCGGCAATAACCTCGTTACCCTTCATTAATCTTAATTCTCCCATTTCTTTATTTAATTTTGTTAATTAATACGAAATTATGCGTTCATTTTTACCTTATAAACGGTAATTACACTGTCAGGACACACTAAACCACAGCTAGAACATCCGATACATTTATCTGCCTGCTCCATGTAAGCATAGTTGTAACCCTTTCCGTTTACTTCCCGGGCTAAACCAATTACATTAGTAGGACAAGCAACAACGCATAAACCACAGCCTTTACATCCCTCTGTATCAACTGTGATCGCTCCTTTAATTTTTGCCATAACTTGTTATATTTTGATGGTAATGATTATTTCATTTTATAAAAACGCTCAAAGTTAAAAATTTTACCCCGCAAAACAGAGGAAACATTAATGTTTATAAGCAGTTTTATCATTCTGCCTTATAGCTATTTACGTTAAAAAACGTTAATTTATAAGTAGTCTAAATATCAGAAGCTTGTTTAACATTTTAAACAGGCTCCTGAGTATAAATTAATGATCTTCATCAAATCTTTTAAGTCGATACTCCAGATCTGCAAATTGCTCCTCTCTAATCTGACTCACGCAAGCTCTTAACCCTTCTGTTCTCTCACTTCCTGTAGTTCCTAATGCTATTGCACTAATACCATAATAAACAAGTTCTTCAAGTAGTTCGTCGCCCCCTAATCCAGGATAGGATACAGTAAAATAGAAGCCATCTGCCAATGGTTTATCATCGTCCATATCATATACAAACTTAAATCCATTGTCAATAAACAACTTCTTCATTCTATTAGCCCTGTTACCGTATATCTTTACATCTTCAATAAAGTTAAACTCTCCGTTATTTACTGCCTTAAGAATTGCACACAAACCGTACTGTGCTGAGTGACTGGTTCCTGATGAAAGTGCATATAGTGCACCATAAATCATTGAGTAACCAAATTCATCTGATGAGTAGTAGTTCTTAAGATCAGCAAAACGTCTCTTATACAGTGTATCTGATATTACCATCATACCGATACGCTGTCCGGCATAACTAAATGATTTAGATGACGATATAAGCAACATGTAGTTATCGGTATATTTACCAACTGTTGCCTGAAAAGGTGCTACACCCGGTTGTGAAAGATCCTGACGGAAATCCATTGCAAAATATGCTAGGTCTTCCATAATAACTACATCGTATTTATTAGACATCTCACCTATAATCTGAAGTTCAGATTCAGTGAAACATATCCACGAAGGGTTATTAGGATTTGAATATATTATTGTTGATATATTACCTTTTTTCAGATAGCTCTCAAGCTTCTCTCTCAGTTTCTCTCCTCTGTAATTATAAACATCAAATGTTTCGTACTTCATTCCAAGTACATTAAGCTGTTGCTTCTGTACCGGAAATCCTGGATCTATAAACAGAATAGTATCCTTTTTTACATCGCGACGTCCGGCAACCATAAATGCAGCAAATCCTCCCTGCATTGAACCTACAGTAGGAATACATCCCTGCTCATTTACATCAAGATCAAGATAGTTTTTTACAAATCTTGATATCTCTGTTTTAAGCTCTGGTATACCATCAATCATAGGATATTTTGATGCAACACCATCACGCAAAGCCTGAATCTCAGCATTAACACCAACCTCTGCAGGTGGTAACCCCGGTACACCCATCTCCATTCTGATGAATTTATCGCCGGTAGCCTGCTCTATTTCATTAACAAGCTTTACAATCTCTCTTATCTTTGCTTTTCCAACAACCGGTATACCCGATGCTTCTATCTTCTCTTTTACAATAGTGTAATCTATTGGAGTATTTCTCATGATTATATTTTTATACTAGGTAGAACAAAAGTATATATTACAGATGTATTGTACAATATTAGTATATGTTATTAATAACATACCATTTTTATAAAAACAGACGACCTTCATAATGTATAAAAGTCGTCTGTTCTGTTAAAATTATTTAAGCATATAAAATACTTTAATATCTATATTAAAAACGTTATGATAACAGATAGTTTTCATTAAATCTGTATCATAAATATGTATATTTCTCAGATGTTTAATACTCTCGATCATACAGGTTCTCTTTACGTATGTAGTCATAAACCTTTGCTGGTAGAAAATAGTTCAGATATCGCCCTTCTTTAATACTATTGCGTATCATAGTAGATGATATATCCATCATAGGAGCATCAATAACAGTTATTGTCTGTTTATCAGCAACTGAACTCTTATCAAAGCCCGGACGAGGGTATACATATATATTGTAGTCAGATATTATCTGTTCATAATTCTTCCATTTATGTAGTGTGGCAAGATTATCTGATCCCATTATAAGGCAGAACTGCTTAGAGCTGTTACGTTCAGACAAATATGTAAGTGTATCAATGGTATATGATGGTTTTGGCATAAAAAACTCAACATCTGATACTCTAAATCGCTCGTCTGCACTAATCGCAATATCAACCATGTGATATCTGTTCTGTTCCGGGATTAGGGTATTGCGTTTTTTCAGAGGATTCTGAGGCGACACAATAAACCAAATCTCATCCAGATCTGAATACTCTACAAAATAATTTGCTATTGCCATATGCCCGATATGTACCGGGTTAAATGATCCGAAATATAAACCTATCTTATTCAACAATAATATCTGATTATTTTTCAAGAAATCTCCTTACGCTCTCTTCTGCTTCAGCATAAGCTTTATCAAGATCGTCGTTTACAATTATAGTATCAAATTCTTTGGCAAAAGTCATTTCATACTTAGCCTTATCTATTCGTTTTGTAATCTCCTGATCGCTATCGGTACCTCTTCCTCTTAGTCTGTTCTCTAACTCCTCTACAGATGGCGCTTGAATAAATATAGATAGTGCTTTATCACCAAATATCTTTTTTAGATTTACGCCGCCCACAACATCAACATCAAACACTACATGGTTACCATTTGCCCATATACGTTCCAGTTCAGATTTAAGAGTACCGTAATAGCACCCTTTATATACCTCTTCCCACTCAACAAATTCATCGTTCTCTATACGCGCAGCAAAATCATCTGCCGACAAAAAGTGGTAATCTTTACCATCTGTCTCACCACTACGCATGTTTCGACTAGTTGCAGATATTGAGAATTCAAGTCCCAGGTTAAGCTTTAAAAGGTGTTTAACTATTGTTGTTTTTCCAGAACCAGAAGGAGCCGAAAAGATGAATAATTTACCACTCATTACAATACATTTAATACCTGTTCCTTAATCTTCTCAAGCTCATCCTTCATGTTTACAACAAGCTGTTGTATGTCTGCATGATTTGCTTTTGACCCAAGTGTATTAATCTCTCTACCAATCTCCTGTGAGATAAATCCTAGTTTTTTACCATTAATACTCTCATTATTCATGGTACTTATAAAGTACTTAAGGTGATTCTCTAGGCGCACTTTCTCTTCAGTAATATCATATTTTTCAATATAATATATCATCTCCTGCTCAAATCTATTTGCATCAAACATAGATGATCCTTCAATCTCTGACAGGTGATCGGTAATACGGCTCTTAATTTTTTCAAGTCTTTCGCTCTCATACTTAAGCGCCTCTTTAAGATACTTTTCGATATTACTTACACGCTGATTAAGATCCTGTGCCAGAGCATCTCCCTCCTGCTTTCTGAACTCTATAAGCAGTGATATTGCTTTCTGTACACCATCTCTTAATGCAAGCCACTCTTCGTTTGAAAGTTCAGGGCGTTCGCTCTTAAGGGTATCAGGCATTCGCATAATGGTCTGCATTATATCACCCTTTATCTCAACCCCAATTTCGTCAGCTACAGATTTAAGTTGATTATAATATCCTGTTACAACCTCCTTGTTTACCGTAGCACTACGTTCAGAATCGGTAACTTCATAAAAGATTCCACAATCAATTTTACCACGGTTAAGTGCTGTACTGATCATATTTCGTATTTCCAACTCTCTCTCCCTGTAAAGAGCCGGTATCTTCATATTAAGATCTGTCTGTTTGCTATTTAACGACTTAATCTCAATTGTTATCTTCTTATCAGAAAGTTCAACAGTTGACTTTCCGAATCCAGTCATTGAAACCAGCATACTAATTATTTTAATTTGAACAAAGGTAAGACAATTAGTTAACTTTTGTATAGTGTAAACAGATAATAGTAAACAAATTATTGATACCTTTTATAATCAGTTATAAACAAAAAAATCCGCATCGTTATGATGCGGATTTTTTGTAGTATAAAATATCTTATTTATTTGCTGACATCTTCTCATACTCCTCCATTGATCCAACAACAAGGTTGTCGTAATCGCGGTTACCCGAACCTGCAGGAATAAGGTGTCCAACAATAACATTCTCTTTAAGACCGTTAAGTCTGTCAATTTTACCCTGAATAGCTGCCTCATTAAGCACTTTAGTAGTCTCCTGGAACGATGCTGCTGATACAAAACTCTTAGTTTGTAGTGCAGCACGTGTAATACCCTGAAGAATCTGCTTAGATGTTGCTGGTACAGCATCGCGAGCTTCAATTAACTTTAGATCCTTACGCTTAAGAATAGAGTTCTCGTCGCGTAATTTTCTTAGAGTGATAATCTGTCCCGGACGTAATCCAGAATCACCAGCTTCAACAACAACTTTCTTGTCGTATATCCAGTCATTCTCTTCCATGAATTCCCACTTATCAGCAAGTTGTTTCTCAAGGAATTTTGTATCACCCGGATCAGCAATTTCAACCTTACGCATCATCTGACGTACAATAACCTCAAAGTGCTTATCGTTAATCTTCACACCCTGCAGACGGTATACTTCCTGAATCTCATTTACGATATACTCCTGAACCTTAGTAGGACCCTCGATATTAAGAATATCTTTTGGAGTAGTTGCTCCGTCAGAAAGTGGCATACCTGCACGTACATAATCATTCTCCTGAACAAGAATCTGCTTAGAAAGAGGTACCATATACTTCTTAATCTGACCAGCTTTAGACGTAACGATAATCTCTCTGTTACCACGCTTAATCTTACCGAATGAAACCTCACCATCGATCTCAGCAACAACAGCCGGATTAGATGGGTTACGAGCCTCAAACAGCTCAGTAACACGAGGAAGACCTCCGGTGATATCACCAGATTTACCTGTAGCTCTAGGAATCTTAACAAGAACATCACCCGAAATAACTGAATCACCCTCTTGTACAGAGATATGTGCATGAACCGGTAATGAGTATGATTTAATGATCTCTCCCTCTTCGTTCACAATCTTAATCTCAGGGTTCTTAGTCTTATCACGCGATTCGCTAATAACCTTCTCTTTAAATCCAGTTTGCTCATCAGACTCTTCGCGGTAAGTAACACCCTCAATAAGGTTTTCAAACATTACCTTACCAGAAAGCTCAGAGATAATAAGTGCATTATATGGATCCCACTCACATAGTCTATCACCTTTCTTAATCTCGTCTCCATCATTAATATAAAGCTTCGATCCGTAAGGTATAGTATGTGTTGATAGTGTAATACCAGTATTTTTATCAATAATTCTAAGTTCGCCAAGACGTCCGATAACAACTTGCATCTTCTCTCCAAGATCATCAGTTTTCTCAACGCTACGTAGCTCTTCAATTTCAGCAATACCATCGTATTTTGCAATAACGCTAGAATCTGCTGCAATATTAGAAGCGGTACCCCCAACGTGGAATGTACGAAGTGTAAGCTGTGTTCCCGGCTCACCAATTGACTGTGCTGCAATAACACCAACTGATTCACCTTTCTGAACCATACGTCCTGAAGCAAGGCTTCGTCCGTAACACTTAGCACAAACACCAAGTTTTGATTCACATGTAAGAACTGAACGAATCTCTACCTGCTCTATTGGAGACTCCTCAATAAGTTGAGCTATCTCTTCAGTAACCTCTCCTCCCGAAGGAATTATAAGTTCACCTGTAAGCGGATGGTAAACATCATGAACAGTTGTTCTACCAAGTATTCTATCATGTAGAGATTCAACAACCTCCTCATTTTTCTTAATTGCAGTAGCAACAAGACCACGAAGTGTTCCACAATCTCTCTCGTTAATAATAACATCCTGAGCAACATCAACAAGACGACGAGTAAGATAACCCGCATCGGCAGTTTTAAGAGCGGTATCGGCCAAACCTTTACGCGCACCGTGAGTAGAGATAAAGTACTCAAGAACCGAAAGTCCCTCCTTAAAGTTCGAAAGAATCGGATTCTCAATAATCTCACTACCAACAGAACCTGATTTCTGAGGTTTCGCCATCAGACCCCTCATACCAGATAACTGACGAATCTGCTCCTTAGAACCCCTCGCTCCTGAATCCAACATCATATAAACTGAGTTAAATCCGTTGTTATCTTTTGCAAGGTTTGTCATAAGTGTGGTGGTCAACTTAGCGTTTGTATGTGTCCAGATATCAATAATCTGATTGTAACGCTCGTTGTTGGTAATGAATCCCATGTTATAGTTATTCAATACCTCTTCTACCTGATCATATCCCTCATTTACATAAATAGCTTTCTCATCAGGAATAATCACGTCGTCAAGGTTAAACGACAGACCACCACGGAATGCCATAGTATAACCAAGGTGCTTGATATCGTCAAGGAATTTAGCTGTTGAAGCTGTTCCTGTAACCTTAAGCACTTTACTAATAATATCTCTTAAAGACTTTTTAGTAAGAAGTGTATTGATATAACCAGCTTTTTTAGGTACAAACTCGTTAAACAATACTCTACCTACAGTAGTCTCGATCATTCTCTCTATTATTTCACCGTCCTCATCAACATCAGTTGTTTTAACCTCAATTGCTGCGTGAAGATCAACTGCTTTCTCATTGTAAGCAATCTTAACCTCTTCTGGCGAATAAAATTTAATACCCTCTCCTTTTGCATTTGGTCTCTGCTTAGTAATATAGTAAAGACCAAGTACCATATCCTGCGATGGTACAGTAATAGGAGCACCGTTTGCAGGGTTAAGGATATTATGCGAACCAAGCATAAGAAGCTGTGCCTCTAAAACAGCAGCGTTACCAAGTGGCAAGTGAACCGCCATCTGGTCACCATCAAAATCGGCGTTAAATGCAGTACACGCAAGCGGGTGAAGCTGAATTGCCTTTCCTTCAATAAGCTTTGGCTGGAATGACTGTATACCAAGACGGTGAAGCGTAGGAGCACGGTTAAGTAACACAGGGTGTCCTTTAAGTACATTCTCAAGAATATCCCATATTACCGGATCCTTACGATCTACTATTTTCTTAGCTGATTTTACAGTCTTTACAATTCCTCTCTCAATAAGCTTACGTATAATGAATGGCTTATAAAGTTCTGCCGCCATATCTTTTGGCAGACCACACTCACTCATCTTAAGCTCTGGTCCTACAACAATTACAGAACGTGCAGAGTAGTCAACACGCTTACCTAGAAGGTTCTGACGGAAACGTCCCTGCTTACCCTTTAAGCTATCAGATAGTGATTTAAGAGGTCTGTTTGCATCTGTTTTAACAGCATTTGATTTACGTGAGTTATCAAATAGTGAGTCAACAGATTCTTGAAGCATACGCTTCTCGTTACGCAATATTACCTCTGGTGCTTTAATCTCTATAAGACGCTTAAGACGGTTATTTCTTATAATAACTCTTCTGTAAAGGTCGTTAAGATCTGATGTAGCAAATCTACCACCATCAAGCGGAACAAGTGGGCGAAGTTCCGGTGGAATAACAGGAACAACTTTTACTATCATCCACTCCGGACGGTTAAGATTCTTTGATGCTCTAAAAGCCTCTACTACCTGCAGACGCTTAAGTGCATCGTTCTTTCTCTGCTGTGAGGTCTCAGTGTTTGCCTTATGACGAAGGTCATAAGACATCTCATCAAGATCAAGACGAGAAAGTAGCATATGAAGACCTTCTGCCCCCATAGCTGCGATAAATTTATTTGGATCGTCATCATCCAAATGCTGATTCTCCATTGGTAGAGAATCTATAATATCTAAATACTCTTCTTCTGTTAGGAAATCAAGGTAGTTAACACCATCTTCGGCTTTAATACCCGGATTAACAACAACATATCGCTCGTAATAAATAATTGAATCTAGTTTTTTGGTAGGTAACCCCAGCAAATAACCAATTTTATTAGGAAGTGATTTAAAGTACCATATATGTGCAACAGGCACTACAAGAGAGATATGTCCCATTCTTTCGCGACGTACCTTCTTTTCAGTAACCTCAACACCACAACGGTCACAAACAATTCCTTTATATCGGATTCGTTTATATTTACCACAATGACATTCGTAATCTTTTACAGGTCCAAAGATACGCTCACAAAACAAGCCATCTCGTTCCGGTTTATATGTACGATAGTTTATAGTCTCGGGCTTAAGCACCTCACCACTGGAACGTTCTAAAATTTCCTCAGGAGAAGCAAGTCCGATAGAGATTTTTGTAAAATTACTCTTGACCTTATTATCTCTTCTGAATGACATATGATGAATATTAAAATTTTTACTAATTAAAGATATTATTGAGTGCCATTACAATAGCTCCATTGTAATGGCACTACACAATTTAATCAAGATTTACGCTCAATCCAAGACCTCTTAATTCGTGTAATAACACATTAAGAGACTCTGGAATACCAGGCATTGGCATTGGCTCTCCTTTAACAATTGACTCATATGCTTTAGCTCTACCTAAAACATCATCAGACTTAATTGTAAGGATTTCCTGAAGGATATTTGCTGCCCCGAATGCTTCAAGAGCCCAAACCTCCATCTCTCCAAAACGCTGACCTCCAAACTGTGCCTTACCTCCAAGAGGTTGCTGAGTAATAAGTGAGTACGGTCCAATTGATCTGGCGTGCATCTTATCATCAACC
>DKJY01000060.1 GCA_002454955.1 Bacteroidales bacterium UBA6680 | reverse complement strand
AATTATAAACAGATGAAAAATAGCTATAAACAGATAAAAAAATATGTTACGATACTTATGTTATCCATTGTTGGATATACATCTGTATCGGCACAGTATTGTACCTCCGGAGCTACCAAGAGTGGAGGTGAATATATTAGTCGGGTTGTGGTTCCCGGATTTGCAAACGAATCTGAGAATAGTAAATACACAGATTTTACCGGATTAGATGCAATTGTTCTTCATGCGCAAGGAGTATATAATCTTTCAGTATATATACAAGATTACTATAAAGGTAATAACGTAGCATGTTGGATTGATCTTAACAAAGATCAGGTTTTTGATGAGACTGAAGAGGTGTTTTTTGCAGAGAGAATTGTTGTGGGCGACAATGTTGCACGTGCCGATTTTGCAATTGAGATACCTGATGCTATTACAGAGGGCGAGTCAAGAATGAGAATTACTCTGTCGTCTGAAACAGATGTTACCCCTTGTATGAGTTATAAATATGGGGAGACAGAGGATTATAAGGTTGACCTTAAAATACCAACAGAGAAACCTGTTGCCAATTTTAAAGCAGGGTCTACAGTAATTTTTGTTAAATCGCAGACATCATTTGCAAATAAAACACAGGGATTTGCAAAAACATATGAGTGGTCTTTTACGCCATCTACAGTAACGTTTATTGATGGTACTACAGCAAATAGTAAAAATCCTGTTGTTCGTTTTGAAGAGAAGGGTTTTTACACAGTTAAATTAAAAGCTACAAACCAAATTGGTGAAACAGAGAAGGTATATGATAACTATATTAATGTTAAGAACCTTGAAGAGCCAAAATCTCTTACTGCCTCATCAGAAGGAGATCAGGTAACACTAAAGTGGTCAAACCCAATTAACGAAGGGTGGGAGAGTTATGAAAACTTTACTCTGTCTATATTACCATGGACTCAGTTGGATTTTGATAATGCTTACACAGCAGGTTTTAATGGCGTTACATTCCCTAACCAGAACTATGTTGGTTCGGCAATTGTATTTAACCCTAAAGAGACCGAACCAGATGTTTCATCTGTAATTACACCACATAGTGGCGAGAAGTGTCTTGCAATATTCAGAGCTCTTCAGTCTACTAATAACGACTGGATTATATCACCACAAGTACATCTTGGAACAGAGCACCAGTTTAGCTTCTGGGCAAAGTCTATGACAGACAAGTACTCACTTGAGAAATTTAATGTTGGTGTTAGTATCAAAGGAAATTCAGACCCCAAAGATTTTATTATAATTACACCTGAGCCGGTTGAGGTTTCAACAAAATGGACACTATATTCATATGATCTTTCAGCTTTTGCGGGTAAGGATGCATATATTGCAGTACAGTGCGTTACAAAGAATGGATTTGCACTATTGCTTGATGATTTTATAATTAGCGATTATGAGTCGGCAAAAAGATTTAATGAGTCGTTTAATGAGCCACAGGCAGTAACAAGTGCAGATCTTAGTATAGACACAAACATTGTAAACAGAGAGTTTACTGCTAATAATAAATCAGCAAATAGCAGATACCTTGTTGGAACAGAGATCTATCGTGATGATAAATTAATTACAACACTTACAAATAGTCTGCTTGCAGAGTATACAGATAAGGGTGTTGCCGATGGTAATCATAAATACTTTATTAAATCTAAATATGTTTTGCCAGAGGGAATATCAGATAAGTCAAATGAGGTTACTGTACTTGTTGATAATAAATCGGCAGAGGTAGAGGTTGTTTCAGAAGATATAGTAATTAATACTGGAGATACATATCGTGTACCTGGTTGTACAAAGGTTGGAGCAAAGAGCGAGATTGTAATAAATATCTTAAACAAAGGAACAGAGGAGAATCTTAACCTTTCAGATTTTGCTATGTCAGATTCTGATTCTTATAGGGTACTTGAACAGCCTGCACAAGTTGTAAAACCTGGCGAGTCAACAACAGTAAAGATTGAATTCTCTCCATCTGCAAAAGGATATCATACTGCAGATATATCATTTACTACAAACGATGATAATGAAGCTGCATATAATTTTACTCTAAAAGGTACAACTGGCGATGAGTGGACATGGATGCTTTATCTGTATGAAGATGGTACTCAACTTGACGGTTTAAAAGATTTTAATGAGTGGGAGGTGCTAGGTTCTGTAGAGGAGAAGGTTAACTATATAGTTCTTTACGATGCCTATGATGACTCTAAAGATGGTATATATTATGTAAAGAAAGATGTTAACGGAGAGAACAGAGTATTGGTTTCTGAGCTAATCAGTAAACATATGGGTAAAGATTTTGATATGAATAAATCAGAGACCCTGCAAGAGTTTATACTTTGGACACAGAGTAGATATCCTGCAAGCCACTATGGTATTACTGTTTGGGATCACGGAAGTGGTATATTCAGAAACAATGGCGATGTAATGACAAAAGGCTGTGTTGGAGATATGAAGCTTTGGGAACTTGACGATGCGCTAGATGCATTTAAGAAACAGGCAGGACAAAAGGTGGATATCTTCGGGTTTGACCTATGTCTTCTTGGACAGATAGAGACAGCTTATCAGCTTAAAGACTATGCAGATTATGTTGTTTTCTCAGAGAAGACAGAGCCCGGTGATGGATGGCACTATAATACAGCATTTAAGATGCTGAATGATAACCCGAAAGTATCGCCAAAAGACTTTGCTATAAATCTGGTTGACGACTATTATGAAGCATTTAATAGTGGTGTTCAGCAGCAAGGTATGGAGGGAACAACACAATCGGCAGTATCAACAGACCTATTAGTATCAGAGCTTGTACCTGCACTTAATAACTTTGCAGTTAAATTGGCAGAGAACTTCTACGACTACTCTACAGATATACGTACAGCTATATCATCGTCGTGGTATTCTGACGACAGAAAAGAGCACAGAGATATAGGACACTTTGCAAAGCTTATTAATGCAAATGCTAAGTTCCCTGTTGAACTTAAAACAGCAGCAGGTGATTTTGTTAAGGCACTGGAGAAAGCGGTAATAAATACACGTTATACAATGCCAATTAACCAGAACACAACCGGAATGAAAGCGTGGATGCCTTCAAAGATTACGGCAAGTAAAAATATAGACTTCTATCTTAATGATGAATTCCTGAAGTTTCATGAGACCTATTGGGATGAGTTCCTTTATGTTGCAGATAACCCAATACAGAAAGATAAGCCACGTGTTAAGTTTAACTTTAGTAAAGCAACAATACTTACCGGCGAGAGTGTAATGTTTGAGAATATATCGGTTACAATACCATTTATTCAGAGTTACAATTGGGAATTACCAAATGATAAGTGTATGTATACAACAGGTAATGAGAAATCTAGAAAGATGGTTGTTAAGTTTACTCAACCTGGAGAATACCCTATAAAGTTAATTGTTAATAATGGCGTTGAAGATCTTGAGTGTATTCAAACTATAAAAGTTACAGATCCTGTATTTATGACTCCGGGCAATCTTTCAGCATCTGTTGATAAGAAGAACGTATCGCTTAAATGGTTTGCTCCAGGAGAAGATATGACTCTATCGGAAGGATTTGAAGGTGCTACATTCCCACCAGCAGGATGGGAGACATGGGTTAGTAAAGATATGAGTGGCGAAGGATTTGAAAAACCGGTTGATAGCAATGGCAGATGGTTTAAGGTTAATCTTAATTCGTTCGGAAACACCTCGAATCCTGAATATATTCATTCCGGCGATTACTCTGCAGGAATATCGTTTAAAGCACCTGATTTCAACTGGCTTATTACTCCTGAGGTTACAATAAGCGAGGGCGAAGATTTCTACTACTGGACATGGTATAAGAATGGTATATCAGATACTGACGGAAAAGAGTACTTTACAAAAATTCATGTACTTGTTTTTAGTGAGGGTAAGTGGAACGAAGAACTTAAATGGCATACAGAAGCAAAACCTAACTTCTACGATTCTGAGGTTAAGATAGATTTAGATAAGTACGAAGGAAAAACTATTAAAATAGCGTTTGTATATGAGTATACAGATGGTTTTCAGATGATGATTGATGATGTAGCTATACGTAAAGGTAATTCGCGTGGTTTTACATTACGTGGCAATGGTAGCTCTGGTGAACTTACAGGATATAAGGTGTTCAGAGATGGTACACTTCTTAACTCTGTTACTGGAACTTCATATGTTGACGAGAATGTTGATAACGGAACATATTCGTATACTGTTACAGCAACATATCAGAATCCGGAGGGAGAGTCAGATCACTCAACAGCAGTTGAGGTTACTCTTAAGGATAAAGATACTGGTGGACCTATCGGAAGTGTAGATTCAGATGATGAGGTAGTTGTTACTATATATCCTAACCCTGCAAAAGATAATGTATCTGTGGTAGGTGTTAATAACATGACTGTAAGTATTTACGATGTAAATGGTAAACTACAGTTTAAGCAGATAGCAACATCTGATAGATTAATTATTGACCTGTCAGGTTTTGAGAGCGGATTATATTTGGTTAAAATAAATGGAGAAAACAAAGTTGGTACCGGAAAATTGATAGTTGAATAGAGTACCATAATTATTCACAGAAAAGGGGCTTTCCGTAAGGTTAGCTCCTTTTTTGGTATAAGGTTAGTCTATCCTAAAATATGATCGTAAAAGCTGTTTTTTATACTCTTTTTGTGTAAGGATAAGGAATATAATATCTGTTGATAGATGGATAATCATAAAAGTATATTAGATATGTTCTGATACTAAAATATTGAATTTCTCTCCTCAGTATTACGTTATTTTGTTTGTACCGGATTGAATACGAGTTGATAAATCCGGATCAACATTATAAACAGAGATACTCCGCTAACCTTAAAATAAACCAACAGTCTGTTTTTAACATTATGCAATAATGTCTATTTTTGCGCCGTTTGCCCCAATTATCCAACTAAATAAATATGATAAGAAGGTTAACAAATAGAGTTTATGTTACATACGCAGAGTATAAATACCCTATTAGCAACTAAAAATAACTTATATGCAAAAAAGAGACACCTTAGCATTATCACTTCTAATATTTAGCTCAATAATATTGTCCGGATGTGATGCTTTTAGCGATATAGAGTTTTTAAAGAAGAAAACCAATAGTGACACGTTAAGCATACCTACAGTAAGGGATACAACAGAAACTGGTAAAAAGAAGCTCAAAAATGGTCTGAGAATAGATAAAGATAGTTACGGAAGAGTAACATCTAAGATAAACTATAAGGATGGTATGCGCCACGGAATGGCTATAAATTATTATAAGAACGGTAAGGTCAGAGGAAAGGTAGCTTATAAAATGAACAAACGTACCGGAAGAGGATTATGGTATCATGAGAATGGAAAGGTATATAAGGATCTGAATTTTGTTAATGACAAAAAGGAAGGCTTGCAGAAGAAATACTATAAATCAGGTAAGTTAATGTCTGAGGCTGTGTTTAAAGAAGGTTTGCCGGGTGTAAATCTTAAAGAGTATACTACACAAGGAAAACTGAAGAAGCTATATCCTGCAATTGAAATAAAAGGTGTTAACAAGATTAATGAAGAGAACGAATATATCATTTATGTAAAGCTGAAAAATAATAACTTCAGAAAGGTGAAGTTTTATGAGGGTGAACTGTATAAGGGTAGCTACTTTAGCAAGTATTCTATAAGAGAGATAGAGAAAATTGATAATAATACAGCAAAGCTCACAGTACATGTTAACAGAGGGTCGTCTGTTATGAAGAAACTAAACTTTGTGGTTGTTATTAATACCCCTCTGCGCAACAAGAAAATAATTCAGAAGTCGTTTAATTTGGCTGTAACAAATTATTAAATACAGAGTTGATACCTCTGTCAGATGCAATTGTTAAACAATAATAGTATTGGTTTGTGCTTTACTATGTTGTAAAAACAATAAAAAAGCACAGCAATACCAGCTGTGCTTAAGAAAGGATGTCTATTTAATCTGAGCCGTGGTTTTCAGGTATTCGGCTTCTTTAATTTTATATTGTGTCTTTGTATCAACCAATTTGTCTTTTGTGGCCTGATACGTTGCTTGTGCTTCTAGTAAATCAGATGTACTAACAATACCAGCCAGATAATTATCGTTAACAACATTAAGATGTTCACTGGCTTGCTTTACTGAAAGTTCTGCAACTTTAACATGTTCGTAACTCACTGTAAGATCTTTATATGCTTTGGTTATTTGTAATTTAAGTAACTCCGATTTATCTGTAAGGTTGTTACGTGCAATATCTACCTTTATGTTGTGCTCTTTTATCTTATGAGATCCTCCCCACCAGCCGGATAATGGTACAGACAGTGTTGCAAAGAGGATACCGTAGCTATTCTTATTATCGGCAACATCAAGATATAGACCTTGTGCACCAACGGCAATTGATGGCATAAACTCTCCTCTGGCCATTCGCTTTTGTAATATCTCTGCATCAACCGCTCGGCTTAACATCTGATATTCGTTTCTATTTGTTAGTGCATCTTCAGGATTACTGAATATATCTGTAGGAGAGCTAATGTTTATTACAGAATCGCAGATACTCATATTCTCACTATAATCTATACCTATATGTTGTGCCAGAGTCATTTTTAACAGGCTTATACCATTATTTAATCTAAGACTATCTGTTTTTATATTATTAAGCTCTAATTTAACCTTTAACAGATCACTCTTCTGAACCAATCCGGCACTGTACGATACAGTAACATCTTTAAGCAGACTCCTTAGTAGTTGATGATATCCATTAAGTGTTTTCTGTTTCTCTTTTAAGGCAAGCAGATTCCAGTAATATAACTCTGTTGTTACCAGTATCTCATCTTTAGTGAGTTCTTTTTGATATCCGGCAAACTCTTGTCCCAGTGATGCAAGCTTATTACCATTACGTACCCTTCCTCCTGCATACAAAGGTTGTATAGCAGTAATCATACCCGCGTTTACATAATCCAGAAGTTCAATATTCATTCCCGGAAAATATGTAAACTGTGTTGGGTTTGCCAGATTAGCCGGATTTCCGTCGTATACCGGAAGATTCATCTCCGGTACATTAGCCTCAATTAGCCCTTTGTTAGATTTCATTACCATTACTCCGGCATCAACCTTAGGAAAATAGTTTGTAAAAGCTCTCTTCTTAACTTCAGCAGCAGCTTTACTTTGCATATGCGCCTCTTTAAGCCTCTTATTATTCTCAAGAGCATAGTATTTACATGAATCCAGAGTGAGATTCTGTGCATATGCCGATGTTGCTAACACTATTATTAGTAATGTAAATAATAGCTTTCTTATAATCTCTCTATATATCATCTGTTCTCTGTTTTTAATTTATTAACTCCTGATTATTACTGTGTGCCTTACTCTCTTTATTTGCCGATACCAGATATAGTACCGGAAGAATAAACAGGGTTAATATCATTCCGAATATTAAGCCGAAACATATAACTGTTCCAAGAGGCCCCCATAATGGAGAGTTACTAAGTATCATAGGTACAACTCCTATTGCAGCAGCCATTGATGTAAGAAATATTGGTCTCATACGTCGTTTACCCGATGCAATAGCAGCTTGCTGATATGTGTAACCTTCGTTATTTACCAGATACATAGCATAATCTATAAGTATTATACCATTACGCACTGTAATGCCCATAAGCCCTATTATTCCGATAAATGATGTAAAGCCAAAAGGATAACCAATAAGCTTTAGCCCTAATGCCGCACCAAACAGACTAAGAAGCATTGTTGACATTATAAGCAGAGACCTGCGTATTGTTTTAAACTGCATTAGAAGAATAAAGAAGATAAGAACTATACTTACTCCAAGAGAGTATCCCATAGGAATATAGTTTTTTCGTACCTCAGCTGCTTCTCCGCCATAACTTATAGATACCCCTTGTGGGAGATTCATATTATCTATTTCTGGTTTAATCTGTGATAGTACATTTGAGTATATTGATCCTCTTGTTACATCGGCCTGAACTGTTACTGTTCGTACACCGTTACGTCTTGCAATATTTCCCTCGGTCCACTCAGGTTTAAGTTTTCCTACAGTTCTAAGTGGTAACGATTCAAATGTAAGCACAGATGAAACAAGCTGATTCTTTAAATCGTTAACATCATCTGTCAGATGATCTTCTTTTGATAGAATAACCTTAACAGGATAATCTCCTTCCCATATTGTTGTTAGTGGTATTCCGTTTAACGAAGTCATTAACGAAGCGGCAATTAGTGTTTTTGAATATCCCAGTTTGTTTGCTTTATCACTATCAAGTTCAATAGATATTGATTGTCTGTTCTCTAACCAATCATTTCTTACCCATGTTGTATTCTGATTACCTGATATTATCTTGGATATATTATTGGCAGTATGCTTTAATTTAGAGATATCATCGCCTGATACCCTTACCTCTATAGGTGCAGAGAAACTCTCCATAGCAAGTTGTTTCCATTTTATATTTGCCGATGGAAATGCTCCTCTGTACATCCTCTCGTACTGATCAAGTAGCTCTAATGTAGCATCGTTAGATATTGTGTTAACAAGTATCTGCCCGTAATTTTTTGCAGGCATATGTGGTGCATAGAGTGTGTGAAAACGAGGAGAACCCGTACCAACAAAACTTGCTACGTTTGTTACTCTATCATCTGTAAGTATAGCGCGCTCAAGGCTATCTATAATACCCTCTGTTTTGTTTAATGAAGAGCCCTCTGGCAGATATATTTCAACGGCAAACTGCTTACGATCCATGCTCGGAAATAGCTGTTGATCGGTAGTGTAAAATATTAGAATAGCAGCAACTATTGATAATACACCACATGTTATTGTTGTTTTCTTGTTATTAAAAGCTTTCTCAAGAATAGTATCGTAAACACTTTGTATTATGTCTAGCAGATTCTTTTTATTGCTGTCTTTATTCTCCTTATGGAGTCCCTTTTTAATAAATATATAACATATAAACGGAACAAGCAGAATTGCAACAATAAGAGATATTATAAGAGCTATAGCAATGGTAAGGGGGAATGCACCAACAAAATCGCCGGCCATTCCGGTAAGGAATATCATTAAAGGCAGAAATGCCGCAATTATAGCTCCGGTAGCAGATATTACCGGAATAACCAGTTCTGTTGCTGCTTTCCAGGCTGCATTCCAGGGAGTCTCTCCGTTATCAAGTTTCTCTACATGATTATCAATAACAACAATTGCATTATCAACCACCATACCCAGAACAACAATTAATCCTGCAAGCGAAACAATGTCTAACTGAAGACCAACCATCTGCATAACACCCATTGTAATTAGTATTGATACAGGTATAGTTATTGCTGCAACAGATGAAACTCTAAAAGGAAGTAATATCATTGTAACAACTATTACCGATAGTATTGCTATCAGAAACTCTTTCATAAAGTGCGATATGGAGTCGTTAACTACTTCTTGTTGATTTGATATTACGTTTATCTTTACATCGTTATCTGTTTTTGTACGAAACTCATCCAGAACCTCAATTATCTGTTCCCCGAATTGTACAATATTGTTGCCCGTTTGCATCTCAAGAGATAGTAGCAAAGCGTTATTGCCATTGTTGCGTATATAACTATCCGGATTGTCATATTTTCTTTCGAATCTGGCAATATCTTTTAAGCGTATTATATTGCCCTGCGGATCTGAATATATTATCTGTTCTGCCAAATCATCAATGGACTCATATTTTGGCGGCATATGTACCGGTAATATAAGCTCATTATTGTCAAGTTGCCCGGCATAGTTTAGTGCCTCATGTATCTTAAACGACGCAAATATTGTATTTGCATCTACATTGTACTCATTTAGTTTTTCCTGTTGAACGTATATAAATATCTTCTCTTTCTGTTCGCCGTATCTCTTTATCTTAGATACCGACGGAATCTTCCTTATATTCCTCTCAAGTTGCTTTATTGTAGTTTCAAGTTCTCTGTAGCTTTTTGTATCAGACGACATTGTTATGAGTAGGGCAGAGGTATCGCCAAAATCATTAGTTCCTATCAGAGCCAATACATCTGAGGGTAGTTGCATTCTTAGTTCGCTTAACCCGTGACGCAACTTACTCCAAAACTTATCAGCATCTTTAACATCTTCATTTAACTCAACAAATATTATCATCTGCCCCTCGCTTGAGTTAGAGTGTGTTTTTAACTTATTAACCTCTTTATATCCAAAAATGTAGTTTTCTACAACTGTTGTAACCTGTTCTTCTACCTCATGAGATGTAGCTCCAGGCACAACAGCAACTATTACCCCTTGTCTGATAATAAAATCGGGAAATTCATTGCGTGGCATCTGTATAAGTGCTATAGCTCCAATACCCATCATTACTATTATAAAGCTGAGTATTATCTGGCTATGTTTCATTGCAGCTTCAATGATATTAATCTTCCTCTTCATATCTCCTGTTTTAGGTTTATAACATACGTTTATATGTTGTTCTTGCTTAGTTTATGCTGACCGCTAATTATTATAAGATCACCCTTTTTTAATCCGGATAGTATACACAGATTATTGTTATAGAACTCACCAACAACAACCTCTTGTCTTCTTATGATATTTGAGATTGGATCTACCATAAATACATAATTCTTGTTATCGGCCATTTTAATTACTGCCTGAGAGGGAACCGTTATTACATTGCTGTTGTTTTTAACCATAAGATTAACATCACATGCCATACCGGGTTTTATTCTTAGTTCAGGGTTATCTATTCTTATCTTTACCTCATACGTTTTAGATATAGGATTTGCCAGAACACCTATCTTATTGACCTCTCCTTTAATTTTGCTTCTATTTATGGCTGGTACAATTACATCTGCATATTGTCCCTTCTCAATCTTATTAATTTCGTTTTCAGGTACCGAAATTTTTACATACAGGTTATTTATATCTACAATATTTATTGCAGTTATTCCCGGTAGTACAGATGCTCCAACCTCTATATTTCTTGAACCAATAATACCGTTGGCAGGAGCAGTAATATTACAATTATTAAGATTATTTTTAGCTATCTGTTCTGCCGATTTGGCTTGTTGTAGTTTAGATTTAACATCTTCCCACTGAATCTCTGGTAAACTACCTTTTTCATAAACTGTTTTTAACCTGTTATAAGCATCTTCTGCCTGCGTTTTCATTGCCAATGCAGCTTTATGTGAGCTTATAAAACTACCATTATCAAGAGTAGCCAGTATATCACCTTTTCTTACTTTATCGCCTTCGCTAACATTTACTGATTTTACAGTTCCGGGTAGCTGAAAGTTTAACTGGGTACTTATTAATGGAGTTATAAGTCCGCTATAGTTTAGTGTAGCAGTATCCTTTTGGGTTTTAACTACAGCTGTTTCTATCTTAACATCATTGTTATTTGTAGCAAATTCATCTGTCTTTCTCTTATTATCTGTACTACATCCTATGAGTAGTATTGATACAATAATATATGCAACTATTTGATGTCTCATAATAATATAATTTATAGTTTTTAATACTAATTCGGTATTTTAGTCGGGAATATGATAAAAAAATTATTTATATATCTGAGGTATCAGAACCTTTGTTGCAATCTCAAGTTTATCCTGATCATATCCATTATCAGTCTCTATGCTGTACCTTATTATACCAAGAAAAGCTGCTAACATCAGTTCCGCAAACACCGGTATATCTTCTTTATTAATATCTTTGTACTCTCCAATATCATATCCATCCTCAAGAATACGTGTGATATATGATTTTTCAAAGGTCATCATCTTATTAAACTGTTCCTGAATTATTTTACCATCTTTAATGTCATGATGAACAAGTCTGTATACATTAAGTCTGTTCTGCATCTCTTTATTAAATACAAGTATATAGGTGGTAAGTTTATCCTGTAATGATGATGCTTTGTCTACACACTCTTTTACCTTTATTCTGAGCTGCTTTAGTTCAAGTTCTATAACATCTTCAAACACCTCCTCTTTGCTTTTAAAGTAATGATAGAGTGTGCTTTTAGCTTTACCGCACGATTCTGCAATTTCGTCCATTGTGGTTTTTTTAAGCCCGAATTGCTGAAACAGCTTTAGTGCATGCTCAAGGATTTCTGTCTTTACATTTTCATCTTTCTTGTATCCCATTTCCCGACTATTTTAGTTTTTTAGTTTCAAAGATAATTTAAAATAGTTTACCACATACCATTTTGGCAGGGTAAAAAATATTTTTTTAGACTAATGTGGTATTTTAGTTGGTTTTCGGATTGTTACGAAAGTATTATCTGCTATATATATTTATTCTGGATCAAGAGAGATAAAACCAATATATTTAAACATAATATCTAATACTCTTTTGGGAAATCTCTCTTGCTTATTTTAGTTTTATGGCGTGAGACCGGTTTGTATTTAAGTGTTTTAATTGTATTGTCTTAAATGTTTCAGAAATAAGTGTATAATCACTATTGCATTAAAAGGCAGTTAACTCTTTTGGTATAAGTTTAATCTTATCAATATCACTTTTTATCTCATATCCTTCAATTACAATGTTATATACATTTAAGTAACCAATTTTAAACATTGAGTCTAACTGATCTGTAAGCCCTAGTTTCATCTTTTTTCCAATCATATTTTCTGTTACTATAACCAGAAAAATATCTATATCGTAATTGTAACTAGGGATTACTTTACCATTATAATCTACCAGATAAAAATCCTTAAAGTCTTTAACCTTCTCTTGTATGGTGTTTTCTATGTTCTTATAGAATGGTTTACCCTCTATCTTTCCGTCGTTAAACAGTTGTGTTAATTTATATTGCCCTTTAGTATCATACTCTTTCCAATAGCCATCTTTAGCATCGCTATTAAATTTACCGTTTGATCTTAATTTACCGTTGTTATGGTACTCTTTCCATCTGCCTTCTCTACAGTTTTTTCTGTACTTGCCTTTGCTTTTTAGTTTTCCGTTCTCATAATAGAACTTCCATTTTCCAACTCTCATACCATTCTTATATCTTCCTTTTGCCAGCACGTTGCCTTCTCCGTTTCTGAAGATATATTTTTTACCTTTAATATCTAGTCTTCTGGTTTTATGTATGAAATACCATTCCCATTTAGATATTTTTGTTGTATCGCTATTAATTATATCAGACAAAGCTCCGTTATTTGAAAAACCAAACCAATCGCCACACCTCTTGCCGTGGTTGTATGAAGCTTTTAGTTTTAGGTTACCACTCCTGTAGTATCTTAAATACTCTCCGTGTTTTCTGTTATTCTCATCATAGTTTGTTACCGACATTAAGATACCATTTGAATAGTAGGTTTTAATACGTTTACCATGTCTTAATTTAATTTCTTCTTGTTTATCTTGTAATGATCCTGATAACTGCCCTGTTGCTGATAAACAAATGAATATTGTTACAATCAGGCAGACTGTTTTTAGAAAGAAATTTTTTGAGTTATCGGTTATGATAACTGACCTTAATATATTGCTCATATGTTTAAATCTGGTTCTTAATGATAGACTATTAAGGAGTAGTCAAGGTAGCTGAAATAGAGGCTTATTTACTGGTGAAGTCATTTGTGTTATTGTACAGAACTATTATTATTAATAGTTTCAATAAGCATATCCATATCTGTTTTCTCTAATAGTTTAACAGGAATTCTCAGCTTTTTAGACTCGCCGGAATCTTTATATAGAATCTCAACAAACCTTTTGTTTGAAGAGTTTATAGATTCAATATCTGTGTATTTTATATATCTTCTTGATGCAATAGGGGCTAGTTTAACCTCAAGGTTTTTATCAAGAATTTTAATTATGGCGTTACTCTTATGCCATATGGTCATAATCAGATATATTACCCCTATAGTCAGAAAATGTGGAGCTCCAATAATAATTGTAATAACCCCAAGTATTAATCCTATAGCGGTTCCTATATACATATTGTTCATATGTTTTTCACTTGCTTTAATCTCTTTTATTGTATTCATTTTTTTTATTTAAAGATTGTTGATAATCAATTTTTATACTTAATAAAATCGGCACCTAGAAAGCCGGAATAATACCTGATTGGTATTTTATCGCCTTTTTCCAGATCGTACCACATATTACCAGAACAGTTCAGCTCAAGCTCTCTGTTTTTGTACTTAACATATAGTTTGTAATCTATATAAGTAGAGTTTCTGGAGCGTTTTTTATTGTTGGTCTTAAAGGTTAACTCTGCATTTATTGTATGTGAATAGCTGGAAAAGACATTGTTAATATTAATTATCAGTGCAGCACATAAACCTAATACACCTAAGTAAACAATAAAACGATCTAGTAATATATCGGGAGTGTAACTATATTTTTTAGAGTACTCTTTAATCTTATAGAGCGCTATTTCAGATAGAGGAATTGTTGATATCAGAATAGTTATTGTGAGAACATATGCATTAATGTAATTGGACTGTAATCCGGACATTCCTAAGGCACCAATAACAAGTCCTGAAAACATAAATATTAACTCCGCTACAAACACTCTCTGCGAGGTCTCTTCTTCTCGCTCATCAGAATCTTTAAGCAGATTATCTCTTTTGCAAGCTGGTTTTCTGTTTTTAACTTTCTTCTCTCTTTTTTTAGGATTACCGGGCATCTTATTCTATGTTTTTTTGTGTAAACAGCTTTAATAAAAACTACCTACTGCAATAGATACAATAGGTAGCTTATCTCGCGCAAACATATGCAAAATAGTATCGAAATAAAATATCAGATATATTTAAGCCTTTTGGTTTTTCATTTTCGTAAACTATTAACCAATTTACGTCTTTAGTATAGCAGTTCTCTTAAAGTGCATATTATATAGCAGCCATTTTTGTCAGATTATACTATAACAGATAAAACAGTACTGCTTTAACAATAAATAATTGATATTTACACTCATTATTAAATCAGTTTTTGACAATCTTTTGTGATGTGATGATTACAGTAAATTTATAATGAGAAGCTACTCGTATGCTATGATTACAACAAATTTTTTCAGAATAGTTATGCATATGCATTGATTACGATAAACCTTTACAGAAGAGTTATCCGTGTGCAGTGATTACGGCAAACTTTTACAAAGGAGTTATCTGTGTGCAGTGACTACGGCAAACCTTTACAGAATAGTTATCTGTGTGAATTGATTACGACAAACCTTTACAGAATAGTTATCACTATGCTATGATTACTGCAAATCTTTTTTGGTAGAATTGCCTGTATGCAATGATCAGAACAATTTTTCTCTGGATAGTTACCTGTATTCAACGATTACAATTGCTTTTTTACAAAAGGCAGATTATAAACAATGGTTATAGCACATATATAAATAAAAACCCGGACAAACCTGCCCGGGCAAAACCATAAATAAGTTTATGTGATTATGTTATTTGTTTATAACGTATTTCATTCCGTCAACAAAGTATACTGAGTAGTAACCTTTTCCTGACTCCTTAATTTTATTTCTTAGAGTCTCTATTTTTGCGTATCCTGCACGGCAAGCTCTGTCTTCTGAACCATGATCGTGCTCATGTTCGTGAGCTTCTCCTTCTGCATGGTCGTGTTCATCTGCTTCTGCCTGTTTTTTAGCATTCTCAGCTTCTTTCTTTTTTAAACCTTCTTCCCATTTAGCAAGATACTCTTCGTCAATTCTATTCTCCTGAAGAATACCAACAAATGTTACATTTTGGTTTACCACAGCTTTGTCAAACTTACCGAATTCACCTTTTGCTTCAACTCTTATTTTTGTTTTAGGATCTTCGCCCATAACAAAACATCTGCGACCAGAGTGGCTACATACGTGATTTACACGTCCGGTAAACTTTATGGTTTTACCAACCATATTCTCTGCATCTTTAAGCATCTCGTCAAGGTTAGCATACGTTTTTGCATCCTTGCAATCTTTTTTGCTATCAGCACATTCGCTCTTTTTGTTTTCAGAACAGTTTTTGTCTTCTTTCTTCTCTGCGCTGTTTGTACATGACACTGCTATTGTTGCAATTGCTAGCAGTAGTGGTAATAATAACTTTTTCATTGTTTAATATTTATATTAATTGTTATTAACTGAAACGTTGTGCGTTTCTTCAATTTTATCTGTTTATAACCTGTTTTTTATTTACCAGATATAACTCGTATTAAGATTGTTACGGTATATTTATAAAGCCTTTTATCATGCTTTGCTTCATCTTTCTGGCTTTAGGAAACATTGCTATTGCAATAAGTCCGAACCATCCGGTTAATACTATTATAATTATCTCTGGTATGTATAATTTAATATCAGATTTACGTCTGATAAGCAGTACAATATAGATAATTAATACTATAATATTAAACGGTATTGATAATAATGAGTACTTATATATAGGATTAATAACAGAACTATATTTACTAGTCATTGTAATAGTAAGCGGAAACAGGTATTCAGCCGCTTTACCAGCAAGAGTCTCTTCTGAGGTTTTCCATGTTTCGTGAAGCTCGTTAACTAGGTTATAATCTCTGTTTGTAACATAACAATGCATATTGTCTCTGTTTGTAACAATTATATTACGATACAGAAGATTTCCGAACACCTGTAGCGAAGATTTTTTTGCATCAAAATTCTCTACCGGAAGTTTTATAAGTTTGTAATTATCTGTTGATAAAACATAAAAACTATTGTCTTTACCAATAGCAAATCCGTAAAACTCATGTGTTGCTACCTCATAAGGTATTACTGTTATTATACCCTTATTGCTTTCAATGGCTGTATTATGAATTACAGGAACTCCTTTTGCCATTTTAAGATGATATATAGCATCGTTACTATCTTTAATAAAGTAACCTTCGTCATATGCTTTTCTAACACTTGGATTTCCGTTTATCCATTTTGCAGGAAAAACAAATCCGGCATCTTTCATCTTTTTTGTAAAGGTTTCTGACTTTTCGGCATTTAATGTGTTTGTCTGAGCATCCATAAATTCAATACCACTATTAACAATTCTGAACATATCTGGTGGTAAAGACAGGTTTACACGTCCTGATGCCGATTCAAACAATGGGTACATTCCTAATGAAGGAACATCTAATTGTTTTGGTTTAAATCTGAAATGTACTCTGTTTTTCTGTAACTCTTTAGTATCAATGGCAATACCATCAATTGAATCAGGCATTGTACCATCTGCCAATAGCTGTCGGTAATATGTTAAAGGCAATAGTTTTTCGTACTCCTCAAGGGTATACTTATTGCCTTTTGTATCTTCCCAGTGTATATCTGTATTGGTTCTTCTAAAGATTATGAAATCTTTATTTACAGAGCTGTATGTTGCAAATGGTGCTCTGATATTCTTCTCGGTTGCTTTTCTATAAAAATCCGGTATGAATAGTGCTGCAATTATAATTGTTACAGCAATAAGTATATATCTACTAATACGTTCCATTATTACATTTCTCCTCTTTTAAATCTGTTACCACTATATATTAACGACATAAGAAGTGCTATAGCCATTATAGTAATTGTTAACAGAATGTTGTTGTATATCTTATATGCGTAACCAAATGAGAAGCAGTATACAACTCCGGCTAACAAAATTATCTGAGGTATTCTGTATCGCCATACAGGCTCAGTTATTATCATACTTAAAATACCGTAAGCTGCATAACCTCCAAGCATCCATGGTAATACAGTAGATAAAGCCGCCCACACAATGTTTACAGGAAAGTATATTATAGATAGTATTGTTAACAGAGCTGTAAGTATAAAGAATATAGCCGTAAGCATTACAATACCAAATGACAACATAGAGAGCAATATTCTGTTCTCGCGCATTGGCAGATGAAGTGTAATTTTCAGGCGTTTCTGATACTGTTCAGGCACAAATTGTACAATTGCAATTACTATTCCTGCTACAAAAGGAATATATCTCATCCATCTGCCATAGAATTGATATCCCTCAAATACTACTGCATTCCAGTATCTGGGAGCATTAACAAATCTTAGATCATGATTTACCGTGATCCACACATTTACAATTATTATTATCGAAAGCAGAGCGAGTGCAGCTAAAGCCCATCTCGTTTTAATCCACTCTTTTCTGTATAATAGATAGTTCATTTCTGATTAGTATTTTCCGGTTAAACCAATAAAAGCATCCTCCAGACTGAGTTTACTCTCTGTAATATCGCCATGATTTATACCCAGATTATTTATATACTGAGTAATTTCATCCTGCTTACCAAAACTGTATATAGATAACTTTCCGTGCTGAACCTCATAGTTTCTAATAAGGTTATTCTTTTCCAGCTCAATATTGTTTTTATCTACAGTGCATTTAAACTCTCTGAAACTGTTAAGAAACTCCTGTGTAGGCATAGATATAAGCAGCTTACCATAATCCATTATCATACAGTCGTCAATAAGAATCTCCATATCCTGTATAATATGCGATGTTGTAAATATTGTTTTGTTCTGACTGCTTGCCCACTCCTTAAGGTACTCAATAAACAGCCTGCGATATCCCGGATCAAGTCCCATTGAGAAATCGTCCAGAATCATTAACTCAGGATCCTGAGCCAGTATTAACCCAAGTGCTACCTGCGATCTTTGACCACACGACATTGTTGATATTTTCTGACGTGGAGCAATCTTAAGCTTATTCATCAGTTCAAAATAAGCATCGCTTTTCCATCCCGGGTAGAATGGTTTAAAGAACTTCTCTATCTGTGTAACATTCATAAAACCATACTGAATATGCCCTTCAAGAAGAAAACCAATACGTCTCTTAGTATCGGCAGACAGTCGCTGACTATTCTCTCCAAATATCTTACAATTACCTGCTGTTGGTTTAAGATATCCGTTAAGTATGTTTATGGTTGTTGTTTTACCGGTACCATTCTTTCCGAGCAGTCCCAGTATCGATCCTCTTTTTACTTCAAAATTCAGATCTTTATATATGCACCTGTTACCATAGTAATGGGTCAGGTTATTGCACTCAATTATATTATCCATTGTTTTATATTTAAAGTGAGCATCCTATTGTAAATATCAAACCTCTATTTGATCTTATACTTTTGAAACTCTCTGCATATAAATCGGCTTTTACAAACAGGTTTATATTGTTCTTTATATTATAGTCGTATCTTATTGACAGACTTGATACCAACATATCTGCTGACAAGTAATTAAAGTTTGGGATAACCATTGTACTATTTGCCGTTTTTACAGCCTGATTAGTGGTTGTAAGATCAGAATCTGTTACAGATTTATATCTTAGCTTAAGTTTTGTAACCAAAGCTGATTTCTTGAATCTCCTTATAACTCCTGACTGTATCTCTCCTGAGATTGATGTTATATTAGACTCTGCAACAGGATCTTTAAATTCGGCGCTCTCATTGCTGTATGCAACAGTTGTTGTTATATGGTAATCCAGTTTACTGCCTCTTTTAATATATTGATATGATAAATCAGCAAGCAAACTACTCTTATCAAGCATATCTTGTTTACTGATTAAATCAACTCCTAAGTAGATAAACTCTTTGCCAGTACCGGTTTTATATTCAGATGATAACCGGACAGAGCCTTTTGGCATTTTATACCCTAACTCTGATCTGAATATAGTTGTTCTCAACTCTGCAAATGTACGATAAGCATAATTGTTTTCCAGATTAAGATTGTTTGATGAGAAACTCGCATTAAATACAACTCCCTTATCTTTTACAGGCAACAGATTAATACCTGCATTCAAACCTTTTATACGATACCTGTTACTACTATTTGATTCGGTACCGGTAAAATACAACTCACTAAGCCCGAACCCTCTCATATATATAACAGAGTTCTTATTATCTTCACGATAGTTACTTATTTTGTTGTCCTGGTCGTAGTTATTATAATCAATATATAATCCAACAATATACTTATGCTTTATTGTTGATGATACTCCTGCAGACAGGGTTAAATCTGAAACCGTATTTTTAGGTCTGGGATCAATAGTGCGATAGTTTATCTTAGCAGTATACTTTCCTTTTAGCCCAAAAGTAATTTTGCCATATTTTCTGGCAAATCCACCGCCAAAGGTATATAACTCATAATTAAAGTTACCTCCAATGGTATCTGCAACTATATAGGGTGCAACTTTTTGATAATCATTTACACTATTCCAGTTAACATTATGCTGTGTTCCGTTATTATATATTGCATTGCCAAAATATATGCTCTTTTTATTTCTGAAATGCGAAGTGGCATTGAATCTGAATTGATTATCAAGATCTCCGGTTTGTACTATATGATATTTTCCGGATTCGAATGTTTTATAACCAACAGAAACATCGGTAAATGATACAGTAGGCTGAAAATAGATCATAGATACATTATTCCATTGCATGCCTATATGATTATTTATATCTGTATCAAAATAGTGTTCTGCACCATTATATTGCGCATTTATATTATGCGACATTATAATGAATGCAACAGCAATAGTTACAAATCGGATTATCTTTTTCAAAAGTATATGTATCATCTATATTACTATTCAGTTCATAAAAGATCTCTGCGCATGGCAGAGATCTTTATAAAATATTTAGTCAATAACCCCTGGCGAAGGTGTTGCTGTTGCTTGAAAATCAAGTTTTGAGTTATTTGTATCAAGCAGAACTTTTCTTCCGTCAGCAGTTGTGTGAGAAACCTTTCTCTTTACACTGTGTCCTACTGTTTCGTCATTACTATCGCCACTATGTGTCCATCCTAGGTCAAGAGCAGAAGATAATACGTGCCATGCATATTTTGATGGTGCACTAAGTTCTACTGCATCAAGAATTACATTATTAGGAATTGTGTATGTCTGCTTTGTAAGATTTTTTACGTTACCGTTGTATTCAAAAACGTAGCTGTACTCCTGAGTGTTCTCAGCAATAAATGCATCTTTTGTTTTATCCAGCTTAAATAGTACGTAAGAGTTGTATCCACGGCTATGTGGTGTCCATACTGTAGCAGTATAACAGTATACCTTCTCAAGGTTTGGGACCTCTGCAACGTCAACATCTAAAGCGTGATCATCAAACCACTCAAAGTTTGCTTTAGAAAGATCAAATGAGTTTGCATTCTCTGCTTTGTGATTTTTAGCTACATCAACAAGAATAATAGATTCACCCGGCTTTACAGGATGATCTTTTCCTGAACCAGGAATACGGTAGAATGCCTGAATTGCTGTATGCGATTCGCGGTTATCAGGAGTAAGGTTTTTGAATAATTTAGCCCATGAAGTATTGAAATAACACTCTCCAATTGCTAGACCATCAGCATAAAGTGTCTCTGAACTGTTATTGTAAATCTCAAAAAACTTATCCTGACGATAGCTCTTTCCTTCAGGAGTTTTTGTACCAGAAAAGAATATCTCTGAAAGAACAAAACCCTTAGACTCAACATATACTACAAGATCCATATTAAGATCAACGTTTCCTCCTACAATTGCAAGATTCTCTTTAATACCGCGTATGTTTACCTCTCTCTCGGTATTCTGATCGCCATTTGTTTCTGTATAGTTAGCTTTACCCTCAAAAAGAACCTTATATGTTCCGTCTGTTACATTTACTGCAAAAGCATCAAGAGTAGATACCTGCTGACTCTTTACAGAACCTGTGTTCATGTTTGTAAATGTAATTGTACCCTCTTTTAGTTTAACAGATTTTAATCCGCTTATAGACTGAGGCATTGTAATCTTAACCTTTACATCTGTCTTTTTGTCTTCATCGTCTTTTTTACATGATGTGAATACCATTGCTGCAATGGCAAACATCGCTAGAACTGTTTTTTTCATTGTATTTGAATATATAATAACTATAATTTTATATTTAGTTCCATCCCAAATGATGGTGTTGTTCTTCTCTTCACAATATTTCCTCCGTTTTGTCTGTACTCCGGATAGTAGTGCAGTATTCGGTTCACATAAAATGCAAACTTCATGTTTTTACCTATCTCTTTTGTAACCTTAAGGTTCAGATCCATTGCAAGAGCCTTTTTATCCGGTAAAAACTTATTGTCATATGGTTTTTCATACAGATGTCTCAGTATAGGATCTGTTGTATCTGTTATGTTGTACTTAACAATATTGTTATTAACATCTATATAGTAATCAGGCATTCCGTTATGCTCATTATATACTCTGCTTGTATACCAGACAGTTTGTATCATAGAAGAGAATATCAACCTTAATGAGGGTATATGAGTATCAAATCGCAGATTAGTGTTAAACTGTTCATATGTTTCTCCTTTATCCCAATTATAAAGTCCTATATAAGGATATGGTTTACCGTCAATTACTGTTGATGCACCTCTGTATTCTGGTAAGCTCTGATCATATTCCGTCTTAAACCATGCTCCGTTAATAGATACTCTTGAATATATCTGTTCTATTTTACCAAGATCTAACTGATATTCGATACCTGTTTTGTTTACTACACCTGCATTTATCCATTGTGAGTAAGTGTCAAATACCCTTTTTGTCTCAGAACTAAACATTGATAAGTCTGGTGGTCCGGTTAAGCCTGATGACGGAACTGATGATTCGTCATAATCAGTATATTCACGTGTTTTATATTGTGTTAATCGTTTAAATCCTGACTCCATTTTCTCAGAGAACACAGTAACATCAAGTCGAGATCTCTTATATTTTAAAGTAAACCCAATCTCGTACTTGGTGTTCTTTGCAGGTTTAAGATTGTAACTTGTAGGATCTGTAGCGTATGTAATGAAATTCAATCTGGATAAATTCTCGTTCTGAGAATAGTAATTAAGTTGAATAATATCTGTAAAATGCATGTTTGGATACAGATGAGATATTGTAGGAAATTTTGTGTGAACACCATAACCTATATTCAGACTTGTTTTTAACTCATTTTTGGCTATTGATAGTGCAGGAAATTTCCATGAAGCATTAATTCTGGGATTAATGTAAAATTTACCCCTCATCAGATAATTATCTGACAAATTTAAAGGTGTTGTTGCTCTTAATCCAGCACTCACTTTTAATCTGTTACTTCCTATCCTGGCTGTAAAACGATCTTCAACAAAAAACGATAGTTTCTGTGATGATGGAATATCAGAGGATTTTCTTGGACGTACTCTGGTAGTGGGATATGGCGGTCTTAACTTGTCATAAACCTGGCCATCGCCAAAGTTCTTGTTATACCGCCATTCGCCACCTAAATAAACTGATTGTTTTATATTAAAAATGAAAAAGCTTAAGTTTCCGGATAGCGAAGCATTAACATATACAGGTTTACCATCTACAATAAGATGAGAAATATAACTTGATGGAAGAAAAACACCATCTTGTATACCTGTGTCATAATTCAGAGGCATTGGTATATTTCTTCCGGCTGAGGTAAGTCTTGTAACCTCTTTTTTATTATGAGTATAACTTGATGATATACGATAGTTTATATTATCTATCCATTTTATACTATTTGTGGTTAATCTACCAGTTGTATTAAGTATGAATTTATTATAAGAGTTATCGTACTTGTCGGTCTCAGGGTAACCTATCTGTGGATCAACCTTCTGTTTATCAAAAGAACCTGTATAATCAAAATTAACCATAATTCTGTATGGATTTGATATATCGCTATTCTCTCTCTTGTATCTTAAAGAAGATGTAAACCTTGAATACTTTGAGCTTATATTTCTAGGATCGGGACGATACTTTATATAATCCAGATTCATGTTTATAAATTCACTTTTATTTATCCTGAAACCTTTTCCTGCGGCAAATAGTTTTGATGAATGATCTGATTTTAATCTGAATTTGAGAGGAGTCTTTTTATAACTTCTTTTAATGTTAACAACTCCGCTTGTAAGATCTCCGTATTTTACGGACGGGATACCACGTATAACCTCAACCGATTCAATATCATCGGTTGATATTGTGCGCATATCAATACCTTTTCCTGTTGTATTACGCTGATTTATGCTCAATTTATCACTATCATAACTACCAGATACAGTCTGCAATTCAGCATCATTTGAAAGAGGCATATCATCAACAACAAATGAGGTTCCTAATGACGATGTATAGTCACTTTTTGATGCTCCTCCGGCTTCTCTAAAATTTATCAGTTTCATCTGCGACAGATTTTTACTTCCTGATAAACCTCCCGGAAGAAGCTCAATAATATCTGCAAAGCTTGTTGGTTGTAAATGGGTAAGAGCATGCTTTTTTATAACAGAACCTGAACCATCACTCTTTGATTCTGTAGCAATAACCACAATCTCTTCAAGAGCTATATTATCTTCTGTAAGTGTAAATTTTATAGGTTTATTGTTAGATATATATATTGTTGTATCAAGCGATTTATAACCAATATATGATATCTGAATTCTATACTTTCCTTTCTTAAGATTATCTACTTTAAAAAGACCATTCTCGTCGCTGGTTGTCCATCTGTTTACCTCTTTGCACAATATATTGGCAAACACAATAGGTTTCTCCTCTTTTTGGGATATAACAATACCATTAAGAGTGATCTTAGCCTGACCGAAAAGATTAGTGTTAAATGTTGTAATAGCAATAAACAAAAAGTAAACACAAAATTTTAACTTTAGCATATCAATGGTATTGTTCTGTTTGGGAGACAAAATTCACTATTGTATAAGATGTGGTCAATACCATTAAATGGTTATTTTATTGATTTATTTTAAAAACCGTTTGGTAGTTGTTTTACAGATATGTAATATTCATGTTTATAGTTGTTTGTTATGTTTGTACTATGTGTTATGGATAACTCGACGGACTATCTTGTGTGAATTTTTGATAATAATTGTTTGAATTCACAGTTTTGTTAATACCAATTTTGGGGGATGGTAATTTTTATTAATTCTAATTAAAGATTTGTTTTTGTTGTTTTATAATAACTATTTTTGATCCCCTTTAATAAAATATTTTGTATGGAAGGTCAGGAGAAGATATTCAGAATTATTGATTTTATTTTAACATTAAACTCTAATCATGGGTTTAAGAAAGAGACTCTTTTACAAAGCCTTAGTATATCTGATAGTACTTTTAGGCGATATATAGATAACCTTAAGACTTGTGGTTTTGCTGTTAAGAAAGAACCAGGAAACTACTACAGAATAGACCCTGATTGTTCTCTGCTGAATACAATTACATCTGCCGTACTATTCTCAGACAAGCAGAAGCAGATTCTGTCAAATACTGTAGAGTATGCCGATGTTGATACAGATGAGAAACGTGAGCTTGTTGACAAAATATCTAATCTTTGTTATTCAGATCCTGTTATATACTCTTTTATAAAATACGATGAACTTACTATTATAAAGCGGCTACGCGAGGCTATTGATAATAAGAGAGTGGTTATTCTTAAAGGATATGAATCGGCCAGCTCTTCTACAATAAAAGATAGGGTAGTTGAGCCTTTTAAATTCTTTAATGGTTTTAGATCAGTTTGGTGTTACGATGTAGACAATAAGGATGTTAGAGTGTTTAAAATATCTCGTATTACTGATATAAAACCAACAGATGATGAGTGGAGATATAAGAGTAAACATTGTGCTAAAAAATCAGATATGTTTGGTATGACGAGTGATACGCTTATACCTGTTGAGCTAATACTTACACAGCGTGCAAAGTCGTTACTTGAGGAGGAGTTCTATTCTGCTGGACGATACATTAAACCTGATGGAAATAACAGATATATTTTTTCAGCAAAGGTTGCCTCTTTTGATGGAGTTGGTAGGTTTATAAGAGGATTATATAAGGAGATTGATGTTGTAACTCCCGATGCGCTTAAGAGTTTTATTCAAGATGTGAAATAGTCTGTAGTAATTGATTTTACCCAAAGTAGAAAAAATCATAAAAAAAATTATTATCTGTGTGCTTTATCTTGCATATAATCAGATTAATATCTGTACGTATCTGTTTGCTGTTTACATATGATAAAAAAACTGTTCAGATATTGAAACTCCAATGTAATACCTTGCAACTATAATTTCAAAAAGCACTGTATAAGGTCTTGTAAAACGGTTTGCGATGTGCAGGATTTTATACAAAACAAAGTTAATAAAGGTATGAAACGAGAGTATTTTGATCATTTTTATGTTGCCGGGTTTACCTATAACGAGGGTACAATAGTCTTTAGCGAACTGGAGATAGGAACTCCACTAAAATTAGAGGTTGAACCTGTAAACCCGCACGATTCTGGTGCTGTGGCAATATACTATAACGAACACAAGATTGGTTATATACCAAGTGATAGCAATTACTCATTCAGTAAGTTGTTAAAATGTGGACAGAATCCGTTTGATGTGCGTGTAATGTCAGTTGATAAAAAAGCTACCGCAAGTGAAGCAATAGGTGTGGTTGTGTATGTGGTTGATGTAACTGATAAACAGAAATAAATAGTTTGGTACAAAAATTGATTAATGTAGTATGTGTATAATTGAAAACATTGCGCTTAAACAGATTTGTTACGAACAAAGACTTTTTAATATGAAACGGAGCACAAGAAAGAATTTTCGCACACACGAGAATGATTATTATGCGAAGTTTTATATGACCATTAAAAAGAAATATAAACGTATGAAACTAAGCATGAGTAAAAGTATCTTCTCACACATGAGAGTGACTATAATGCGAGTTCCATCTGACAAATAAAAAACAAATTATAAACAGATGAAGGGAAACAGATTCTTAGTAAAAAAGAGACAGAATATGAATTCTAAGTTGCGCGAGGCGGCGCTTAAATTATATATCAGATTAAGTAAAATCTGATTACAGTAAAGTTATAGTTCTAGTTGTGAGGTCTGCATTTTGTTGCAGACCTTTTTTTATTATAAGAAAACTTTAACTGTTATCTGGTTGATGTAAAGGTTGTTGTATGTGGTTTATGTAATGGTATATACTAATATTTTATTTAGATCGCTTGCGATATAAATAAATTTACTTAGATTTGTATCGTAAACGATATAAACGAGTGCGATATAGAATCGAGTTATGGAAAAACAGTTTTATACTTTTAAGGCAGATACTCTTCAAGGAAAAGAGATAGGTATGGATTTATACAGAGGTAAAACCGTACTGATAGTTAATACAGCAAGTAAGTGTGGTTTTACACCGCAACTTACCGGGCTTGAGAAATTATATAATAAATATAAAGATAAGGGGTTGGTCATCTTAGGTTTTCCGTGTAACCAGTTTGCAAATCAGGAGCCGGGCGATGATAAATCAATATCAGAAGGATGTGTAATAAACTATGGTGTTACATTTCAGATGTTCTCAAAAATTAATGTTAATGGAGATAATGCCCACCCTCTGTTTGTATACCTGAAAAGTAGACTTAGCGGACTGTTTGGTAAGAGAGTTAAGTGGAACTTTACTAAGTTTCTGATTGATAGTAACGGAAATCCTATAAAGAGATTTTCTCCAACAGCAAAACCTGAAGTAATTGACAGGTATCTGGTAACAAAAATATTCACAGATAAATAATATAAATAATGAACCTTATATCTATAACAAAAAATATTATACGAATACTGCTAGGTCTTTTTATGACATATGCTGCTATAAGTCATTTTACATTTAACAGAATCGAATTTCAAGCTCAGGTTCCTGAGTGGTTACCTTTAGGTAAAGATTTTGTAGTATTGGCTTCTGGTATTGCTGAGCTTCTATTAGGATTGGGAATGTTATTTCTTATAAAGCATAAACCAAAAGTTGGTGCGTTGTTGGCACTGTTCTATATAGCTATATTTCCGGGTAATATCAATCAGTATGTTAATGAGATAAATGCATTTGGACTAAATAGTGACAAAGCAAGGTTTATACGTTTGTTGTTTCAGCCGGTACTTATAGTTATGGCACTGTGGAGTACCAATGCAATAGCATATATTAAACAGGTTATAAGAGTTAAGAATAAATAGAATAACAAATTAAAAAATATAGTGATGGATAGTAGAAATTTTTTGAATAAACTTAACGAGCGCTATGCCACAAAGGCAATGAATGGTAAGAGTGTACCACAAGAAAGTGTTGACAGAATAATTGAAGCAGCTCATTTGGCTCCAACATCAAGTGGTTTACAACCGTTTGAGATATTCGTTGTAACAAATCAGCAGGTAAAAAGTGATATTAGAAAAATAGCGTGGGATCAACCACAGGTTACAGACTGTTCTCATCTGCTTGTATTTGCTGCATGGGATAACTATACCGAAGATAGAATAAACTATATGTTTGATCTTACCAACGATGTTAGAGGATTTAAAAATGAGGGTTGGGAGAATTACAGAAGCATGTTGCTTGATATATATCCAAAGAGAGATGCTGAAGTTAACTTTACACACGCTGCAAAGCAGACCTATATTGCATTTATGTCGGCAATAACACAAGCTTCATATGAAGGTGTAGACTCCACTCCAATGGAAGGATTTGATCCTGATGAGTTAGATAAGATTCTTGACTTGAGATCAAAGAAATTAAGAAGTACATTAATATTACCATTAGGATACAGAGATTCTGAAAAAGATTGGTTAGAGAAGCTACCAAAGGTACGTAAACCAATGGATACGTTTGTTACAAACATAGACTAACATGCTTAGTTGCACAGATAAATATGCAGGCAGTTATCTCCAATTTTATATCTTTGCGATATATAAAGGAATAGTTGCCTGTTAATCTACAATATATAATAATGGAATACGATCAATTAAAACTGGATAATCAACTCTGTTTCCCGGTGTATGCTGCATCAAGATTGATAATAAGAGAATATCAACCATATCTTGATGAGTTAGGAATTACCTATCCGCAGTATCTGGTTTTAATGGTTTTGTGGGAGCAGGATGCTATTCCTGTAAATGACATTGCCAAAAAACTTATTCTGAACACAAATACAATAACCCCGCTTCTTAAACGTATGGAGAGTATGGAGCTTATTAACAGAGAAAGATCTTCTGTAGATGAGAGAAAGGTTATTGTTGTACTTACCAATAAAGGTATTGAACTTAAAGAGAAGGCTTGCAATATACCTACAGCCTTAATGGGCAAATTATTAGATGGTAGTATAGATGTTGAAGAGCTTAAACGAATGAAAAACCTTCTCACCAATCTTATTAATATGCTAACATAATCTGCTGAATATACTGTATAATGTTAAATATGTATTAAAAAATCGCATATTGTTAAAAAAATTCTGTAATTATTTTGAAAAACAGAATAATAGTTCTAACTTCAATATATATAACTAAGAATTCTTTATAGTTATTTGATTAATTATATGTGTGAATATAGGGTATTTATATACCTATGTCTTTTTGCATGTATAACCCTCGGTCTGTTTTGTTTGAAAAACTATTACTACAGGTTAATAGTACGATTTTAATTACAATTATTTGATTGTAGAATCAATATTATTAACTATTAAATTTAATTTTCTATGAAAAGATCAAGTAGAATCGTAGAAGAGCATGGTAGATTACGTGTTCAGGGAAACAAGATTGTTGATAAAAATCTAAATGAGGTTTCTCTGGCAGGAATGAGTTATTTCTGGTCTAATGAAGATTGGGATGGGAAAAAATTTTACACAGAAGGTAGTGTTGAGGAGTTGGTAAATGAGTGGGGTTGTCAGGTTGTACGATGTGCAATGGGAGTAGAGGATGAAGGCGGATATATCAGTAATCCAACTCAGAATAAAGAAACTATCTCAACGGTTATTAATAGGGCTATTGATTTGGGGATATATGTAATTGTAGATTTCCATTCACACGAGGCTGAAAACTATCAAAATGAATCAATAGAGTTCTTTAAGTGGGTTATTGATGAGTTTGGTAATGTAGATAACCTTATTTTTGAGATATATAATGAGCCATTGGATACCACCTCATGGCAAACAATTAAGAATTATGCAAACCCTGTAATTGATGAAATAAGAGGATATAATAATAATGAAAATCTTATTATTGTAGGAACAAGAGAGTGGTGTCAGAGAGTAGAAGAGGCAGCGGCAGACCCTTTGCAAAATAGTGAAGAACGTAATATTGCTTATTCACTGCACTTTTATGCAGCAACGCATGGTCGTTATCTGATGGATAGAGCAAAACAGGCTAAACAAGACGGTATTGCACTATTTGTTACAGAGTGGGGTACTGTGAATAATCTAGGTCAGTGTAGTCCAAATGTTTGCTGTACACACCAATGGACACAATTTATGGCAGAGCAGAAGTTGTCGCACTGTAATTGGTCTGTATGCGATAAGATAGAGGGGTGTCAGTGTTCACCTTACGAAGTATTAGAGAAAGAGCACATTATAGGTGCGTCAGCACTTAAGAAAGATGCAAATCCTAATGGAGGCTGGACTAGTGATGATCTTAGCCCTTCTGGTAAGATGGCAAGAGAGATTGTTAGTAATTGGAAAACTACTGTTGAGAAGGCTCAATTACAAACAGCAGAGAGTGTATAGCAGTTATTTTGATTTTTGATATTTGTATTTGGGAGTCGTCATATTTTATAGACGGCTCCTCTCTTTATAATATATGCCGGCAAACATATTGTTGGATACGATATATTGACGAAAAATATTTTTTTTGATGTAATCAATTATTTTTTTGTGATAATATGAGGGATTGAAGTTTGCATTGCTATTTTTGTTGCATTATAGGACAGATTATATAATTAATCAATTACTGTTTTAAACTATGAAGCTTAGAACAAAACTATTACGCAGAATTCTTAAGTGGCGATATAAAAACTTGTCTGACAGACAATTTATCTGGTTGTTGAGTATTGTTGTTGGTGTAATGTCTGGCTTTGGAGCCGTTGTTATTAAAAATGCAGTTCACCTTATTCAGAGCCTGATTTCAGCAGGTAAAGAGATAGAATATTTTAACTATCTCTACTTTGTTTTTCCCGCAATAGGTATACTTCTTACTGTCCTGTTTATAAAATATATTCTGCGCAAACCTATTAAGCATGGTATACCAAGTGTACTTTATGCTATATCACGCGATAACGGACAAATTCTTCGGCACAATGTATTTTCATCAATAATTGCCAGTTCGCTTACTGTAGGTTTTGGAGGATCAGTAGGACTTGAGGGACCAACGGTATCTACCGGAGCTGCAATGGGAAGTAATCTGGGACGATTATTAAGACTTAACTATAAACAGATAACCTTACTGCTTGGCTGTGCCTGTGCTGCGGCCATGTCGGCCATATTTAAAGCGCCTGTTGCAGCAATTGTATTTGCCATAGAGGTAATAATGTTAGATCTCACATTAACCTCAATGGTTCCATTGTTAATGGCATCGGTTTCGGCAATACTTACCTCGTATCTGTTTCTTGGTCAAGAGGTAATATATCCTTACGATGTAGAGATAGGCTTCTCTATGAATCAGATTCACCTATACTTAATTGTAGGAGTACTGGCTGGGTTAACATCTGCATATTTTACACGTGGATATATGAAGATAGCTTCGCTGTTTGATAAGATGAAGAAAAAGAGAATGCGATGGTTGGTAGGAGGTCTGGCACTTGGAGCACTAATATTTATGTTCCCCAGCCTGTATGGCGAGGGTTATGCAGAGATTAACTCCGCTATGCGTGGCGACTATCTGTATGTATTTAAAGAGACTATATTCACATTCTTTGAGCAGAACTGGATTTATGCACTGATACTTATAGGTATTACAATATTTTTGAAAGTAATAGCAGCCTCAGTAACGTTCGGAGCCGGAGGTGTGGGCGGAATATTTGCTCCAACACTGTTTATGGGTTCTCACCTAGGATTGTTCTTTGGTGTACTTATTAGTAAGTTTGGTGTAAAAAATATAGAGGCAGGTAATTACGCTGTATTAGGCATGAGTGGGCTGATTGCCGGAGTTTTACATGCGCCACTAACGGCAATATTCCTTATTGCTGACCTTACCGGAGGATACAAATTATTTTTACCTTTGATGATCGTTTCGACAGTATCATTTCTTGTTGTGCGTATTTTTGAAAGAAACTCAGTATATACAATACAGCTTGCACGTAGTGGCGACCTTATTACACACGACAAAGATAAGGCGGCACTTAAGTTCATGAGAATTGATGATCTGATAGAAAAGAACTTTCTTACAATTCATCCGGGTGCTACACTAGGTGAATTGGTGAAGGTTATAGCCAGATCGGAGAGAAATATCTTTCCTGTAGTTGATTCAGAGAATATGCTTATTGGTATTGTATTTCTTAATGATATACGTCATATAGTATTTGATCATACAAAGTATGAAGATACATATATAGAAGACCTGATGTTTATGCCGGAGCCAATAGTATTACAGAGCGAAAGCATGGAAGATGTTGCGGCTAAGTTTCATAACTGCCAGCACTACAACCTTCCGGTTTTAAATGATGATGGTACATATGTGGGATTTGTTTCGCGTGCTAATGTGTTCTCAGCATACAGAAAGTTGGTAAAAGATTTCTCTTCTGAGCTGTAGACCTGATATAAACAGATATCCCGTAAGATAAGACAGATATGTTTGGCCTGTGAAGGTCGTTTATGTGTTAGAATATATATAAGATGAGAAGAAAAGCATTTATGAGAAGGTTGGCAACACTAACCAACGACTCGAAAAAAGAGTACAGATTAATACTCGTTCTTAGTTTTATTGTTGGATTAGCTAGTGGATTGGCTGCTGTGGTTCTTAAAAACGCAGTCCATTTTCTTGATAATCTTGTAACAGGTGACCTTACCAACAGTTACATGTTTCTTGTTTTCCCTTTCATAGGTATATTGCTTACTGTAATTTTTGTAAAATTTTGGGTAAAAGATAATATCGGGCACGGAGTATCACGTATTCTATATGCTATATCAAAGAATAATTCGCGCATAAAGAGACATAATAACTATACAAGTATGTTTGCCAGTACGCTTACTATTGGTTTTGGAGGATCGGTAGGAGCAGAGGCACCAATTGTACTTACCGGAGCATCATTAGGGTCCTGGTTAGGACGTATATTCAGACAGAATGCAAAAACAATGATGCTGCTTGTTGGATGTGGTGCAGCCGGAGCTATTGGTGGCATATTTAAAGCCCCTATTGCCGGACTTGTATTTGCATTAGAGATACTTATGTTAGACCTCTCTATGAAGAGGGTTGTACCACTGCTGATATCTTCGGTTACCGGAGCTATTATGGCATACTTTTTTATAGGCAGCGAGGTTGCTTTCTCAGTTGATCTTACACAGGCTTTTGATCTTAAGCACCTGCCATACTATCTTATACTCGGTATATTTACAGGAATGGTATCATGGTACTTTACCAGAATAACAATGAAGGTAGAGAACACATTCGGAAAGATTAAGAACTGGGTAGTAAAGATACTTATTGGAGCATTCTCTCTATCAATACTTATATGGTTTCTTCCGTCGCTTTATGGTGAGGGTATAGGAACAATGCAATCGCTGCTTCACGGAAATACAAACGGAATACCTGATAACTGGTTATGGGGTACCCTTGCTGATAATCAAATTACAATACTTGTATTCCTTGGACTTTTGTTGGTGTTTAAGGTTATAGCAATGGCAATAACAACCGGAAGTGGTGGGGTAGGAGGTATATTCGGACCTACTCTGTTTATAGGTTCAGTGGCCGGATATTTTGTATCGCAGGTAATAAACTCGTTTCCGGGTGTTAAGGTGCCGGCAAACAGCTTTGCACTTGTTGGTATGGCCGGAATGATGGCGGGAGTTATGCATGCGCCGCTTACGGCAATATTCCTTATTGCAGAGATAACCGGAGGATATCAGCTTCTTATACCACTTATGTTAACATCAACAATAGCATATCTTACAATAATGTATTTTGAGCCACACTCAATATATACAAAACGCCTTGCTCAGCGTGGCGAACTTATTACACACCATAAGGATAAAGCTATTCTTACGCTGCTTAAACTCAACGATGTTATAGAGAAAGATTTTCAACCTATACAACCAGACTATACGCTGGGCGATCTTATTAAGGTTATAGCAAAAACAAAACGAAACCTGTTTCCTGTTGTTGATGAGGAGCAGAAACTGTTAGGAATAGTTCTGCTTAACGATGTAAGAGAACTTATGTTTGACCATAAACAGTACGACTCTCTGAAGGTTGATGATGTTATGTCTTCGGCTCCTGATGTTATATGTTGTACCGACCGAATGGATGATGTTATGAAGAAATTTAACGATACAGATGCATGGAACCTTCCTGTTGTTGATGAGAATGATGTGTATCAGGGATTTGTTAGTAAATCTAAGATATTCTCAGCGTATCGTAATATTCTGGTGCATTTCTCTGACGAATAGAGGTTAATAGCTTTTAATACAATTTTAACATCAGTTTTTAGAATAAAACATGTTTAAGGAGACTAAACTATTGGTTAATAATTTAACAATATCGATAAATATATGTTGTTAATTATGCTGTTTGTATCTCTTGTATATTGATATATAGTGTTATGGGCAAACAGAAATGTAATCTGTAAAACTATTAATAAACATATAAAAGCATATAATCAAAGCCATTGAAAATCGGATAAAAGATGTAATTTTGGCAGAATGTTCAGAAACGGAACATGAGCAAAAACTTTCACACACACGGGAATGATTATTATGTGAAGTTCCGTTTGACCATTGAAAAGAGAAAGTTAAACAGATAAAACTAGCTTGAGAATGATTATAAATGCAAGTTTGTCTGGACAAATGAAGAACAAGTTATAACAGATAAAATAATACACTATAAATATAATTGATATGAAAAGAGACGAAAAAATCTTTGATCTTATTGAGCAAGAGGCAAAGCGTCAGGCTGAAGGTATTGAGCTTATTGCTTCTGAGAACTTTGTTAGTGAGCAGGTTATGCAAGCTATGGGTTCTTGTTTAACAAACAAATATGCAGAGGGTTACCCTGGAAAAAGATATTACGGAGGATGTCAGATTGTTGACCAGACTGAGCAACTTGCAATTGACAGAGCTTGTGAGCTTTTTGGTGCTGAGTACGCTAACGTACAGCCTCACTCAGGTGCACAGGCTAACGCAGCAGTATTCTTTGCTTGTTTAAAACCAGGCGATACATTCATGGGGCTTGACCTTGCACACGGAGGACACCTTTCTCACGGATCTCCTGTAAACCTTTCTGGTATCAACTACAATGCTGTTCACTACCACGTAAAAGAGGAGACAGGAATGGTTGATTACGATGAGATGGAGGCATTAGCTCTTGAGCACAAACCAAAACTTATTGTTGCTGGTGCATCAGCTTATTCAAGAGATTGGGATTTTGCTCGTATGCGTGAGATCGCTGATAAGGTAGATGCTATCTTAATGTGCGATATGGCTCACCCGGCAGGTCTTATTGCTAAGGGACTATTAAACAACCCTGTTCCTCACTGTCATATCTGTACTACTACTACTCATAAAACACTTCGCGGACCACGTGGAGGTCTTATTGTTATGGGTAAAGATTTTGTTAACCCTTGGGGAATAAAAACTCCTAAAGGAGAGGACAAAATGATGTCTGCAGTACTTGACTTTGCAGTATTCCCTGGTCAGCAAGGTGGACCACTAGAGCACGTTATTGCTGCTAAAGCTGTTGCTTTTGGTGAAGCTCTTACTGACGATTATAAAACATATATCACTGAGACAAGAGATAATGCTGCTGTAATGGCTGATGAATTTATCAAGAGAGGTTATAAAGTAATCTCTGATGGTACAGATAACCACTCAATGCTTATCGACCTTAGAACTAAGTTCCCTGAGATTTCAGGTAAGAAGGTTGAGAACACTCTTGTGAAAGCAGATATTACTATAAATAAAAATATGGTTCCGTTTGATACTCGTTCACCTTTCTCTACGTCTGGTCTTCGTGTTGGAACTTCTGCAATTACAACTCGTGGTATGAAGAAAGAGCACATGCCGCTTATTGTTGAGTTTATTGACAGAGTAATTAGCAACATTGATAACGAAGAGGCTATTAATGAGGTTAGAGCTGAGGTTAACAAACTTATGGAGCAGTTCCCTATGTTTGCATGGTAATAAAAATATTACACTATATAATAAAAGGCTGTCGGTAACCCGACAGCCTTTTTTGCTTCTGACAAAGAGTGGCTATTTAATAACCACCTTTCTTGTAATTAACATGCTATCGGAAATAATTTTAATCATATATATACCCGGTTTGTCAATAGTAATGTCTGTTCTTTCGCCATTAATAAATCCGCTATTAATGGTTTTACCAACAGAGTTTACTATCTGATAAACACCTCTTAACTCTTTAGTATCTATCGTAAACTTTCCTGCAGAAGGGTTAGGATATATTGTTACATACATCTCTAACTCATCTATATTACTTGTACCACTTTTGGTTGTGTTAATGGTAACCTTGTTTGATGCTTCAGACTCGCCATCAGGATCTGAATAAATAGCCGTTACATAGTACTCATATGTTGCTGTTTTATCAGGTAACTGATCGCTGTATGTTAGTTCATTTACAGTAGCAATAACCTCGTTATCTCTGTATACCTTGTAACCATCAAGTGTACCATCTTTAATTCTCGATCTTGACGATGATGCAGACTGAATCTTTATATCGTCAATAGCTAACTGGAAACCATCTGTGAACTCATAAACAAATGCTATCTTAACAGGCTTATTTTTATATGTAGACAGATCAACAGTTATTTCAGACTTATAATCATTAGGTTCAGCACCCTCTGTATAGTATAACGCCTCGTTCCATGTGTTATCAGCAAGTATCATTACCCTGAAGTTTGTATGATAATTTGTGCCCTGATACTCACCATTGTAATACCATGCCCAGAACTTAAGCATATCGCCATTTTTAACAGTAACAGATGGCATTATAAGCCAGTTAAATTCCGGTGCCGAGTAACCAATTGCAGCAGAGTAGTCGCCACTATGTATATAATCTTTATTAGGGGTTCCGGCAGCATCGGCAAATGACATCTCGTTACAGTGGAACCATGTTTTTGCGCCCCCTTCTGTAGGATCAGATTGTGTTCCGTTAAGTGTTTCGCTATGTTTAACAGACCATCCGGCAGGAGGGAAGGTTGTATTCTCAAAACCCTCTTCAAACTTAACACCACCAGGGAATGTCTCATCACCCTCTTCCCACGTTAGGGTAACCTCTCTGTTATCATCTTGCGACGATATAAGGTTCTTTGGAGCAATAAAAACAGGTTCTCTTACTGTTACAACATCCGCCTTCTCTAAACTTCCTTCGCCCTCTGCATTAGTAACCAAAAGTGTTACCGTGTAACTTCCTGTTGCCGTAAACCTGATATCTGCCATCTCTGATGAGGCATCGGTTCCGTTTGCAAACTCATAGGTGTCTGGTGTAATACTCCATGTGCGCCCCGTAGATACTGGATTACATTTTGTAATATCTTTAAACTGAACAATATTGTTAGCAGTAATAGATGTATTGCCAATAACCTCTATCTCAGGTTGTGGTATCCCTTTCTGTATTGGATGCTCGTACATTTTAAGGAACTCATCCCATTTTGTCTCTGATATCTTAAGATATTTATCTGCCTCAAGATAGTAGTTACTTTTTGCATTTGTGGTAACATCATCCGGAATCCATATCTTTAAACCTGTTGCATCTACGCGCTGGTTATCAAGCGACTTGATAATAGAGTTGTTATATGCTGTAATCAGATTATCTATTTTTGCCTTTATCTCAGCCGATACATTATCCTTAGCCTTTAACAGCGTTAAGAAATGCCCTAAATCTCTATGTTCAGAGAACTCAATGCCATCAGAGTACCATGCCGATCTTATAGCGTCTGATATCTCTGTTTTTAGCTCATAAATATCAGGGTTTATCTCATCTACAAATGCATTTAATGCAGGAATAAACTCGCTGTTAAATTTATCTGTGCGGGTTGCAGATATTGTTGTTGCATCAGCACCCTGTGAACCTCCGTCATATGAAGCATCAAAAGCCACAACCATATCATCGGCAAGCTCATATTTATCTATATCGGGGTTATTGTTTAACGACTGGAACATTGTGTTGTAATCCCAACCATTACCCGGTGTTGTCTTCTCAGAGGCTATTACTATATCGGTATAATCCTTAATGTCATATACTGTCTCAACCTGACCAAGCAGACAAACATCAAATCCGAATATATCAAAACCTTTACCATCAATATCCTTAAATGCTTTTAGTGCAGATGCAAGCTCCCAAACCTTCATCTGGCCGCAAGCAGCTTTCCATTGTGGTGTACGATCAAATATACCAGAACCATGATCCCATACATTACACCCATAGTGCTCAGCCGGATAGTTCTCCTTAGCCCAAACTATAAAGTTTTGTAGTGTCTCATAGTTATTCATATTTATATTCTCATTAAGATGTGTACTAACTCTGGTAGATATTAAACTGCTGTTTGCTCCGTCAGGATCTTTCTGAATATAGTATATACCATCCTTAGAGTCATCGTTTGCATCGTAAAGAACCACATAGTTAATGTCCTTATCAACCGATCCAAGAACCTCCCACTCATTAAGATCTCTATTACCGTCAAGTCCTGTACCATCTTCATACAGATACAGCATATATGTCCATTTTGCTATACCACAATCTGCCGATATATTAAACAGGTACGGATTCTCCTCGGCATTACTGTTTATGGTTATTGTAGCATTATCAGGCGTTGTTGTAGCACCTGTTGGGGTGTATGTAACAACAATTTCGCTGCTGGATTTTGGTGCTACGGTTGTATTGGCAGGTGAATCTTTAATAGAGAATCTTCCATCTGATATTACAATATTACTTAAATCAACATCGGTTGTACCAATATTCTTAATAGTAAATGTGTAATCCTCAGTTGTCTCAGGTTTAATCATACCAAGATAGTGATCGTCATTATTACCTATCTCTTTGTTAAGATACTGTATTGTAATGTGCTGTCCCTCGCACGATGTTATCTTTATGTTATCAAAAGCAACACCCTTAGATACCTCCTGATGGTTACTATAATACATACCCAACTGATAGCCATCTTTAAGAACTTTGTCCGGAAGATTAACCTTTGCTTTTGTCCAGTTGTCGGACTTGTCAAATGAGTGCAGAAGCTCCCAGTCTTTGCCCGGTTTGTCACGACCAACAATACCAAACATTGGCATATCAGACAGGTAGTCCAGCTCAAAATATACCCTTCCGTATGCTGCAAGATTTAGTGTTGGTAGCGGTATAACGTCAAGTGCAGGAACAACAAAGTATCCGTTCTTAATATCTGATGTATTTACAGCTACAAATTTCCCGTCGTGGGCAGGTATATCGTAGTTATCTAAAGCAAAATCGCCATTCTCGCCAACAGCAAATTTATGCTCCCCCTCATTAAACATCCAGTTAAGGTTATCCGATTCAAAATTCTGAGTATATGGAATGTCTATTGTTTTGTATGCTTTAACCGTGCCCTCCTCAGAAGGATACGACTCCTTATTGTCGCCATCAACAACAGTGATATAGTATTTGTACTCACCTGTTTCAAGATTCTCATCAATCCACTCAGTTTGTGTTATATCAGTAACCTCATGAATAACTGCATCGTCTCTGTATATATTAAGCTTTGTGAAATTATCGGCAATGCTCCGTTTAGCTGTAGTGTTAATAACAGTTACATCATCAATAGCAAGCTGCCACCCGTTACTGAAATTATATATAAATGCTATCTGAATACTCTTGCCGGCATACTCAGAAAGATCGGCATAAACCTCTTTCTGATATTTATTTGCAGGGCTTATCTTGTTAAACAGCATAAGATCATTCCACCCCTCATCTGTTTTTACCATTATATGAAAGTTGGTATGGTAGAATACATTATCGCTGGCATATCCGTTATTATACCACATCCAGAAGCTTAACATATCCTTATCTGTGATATCTATTTCTGGCGTAATTAACCATGTTAATCTCTTTGCACTTAGCGATATCGCAGCCGATTTATCCCCGTTTTTAATATAGTTTGCACCAGAACCACTAAACGATTCAGCACTGCACTGAAACCATATCTCATCGTCATCTTTAGGCTCTTCAAGATCCTGATTTATTACGGTAGTTTTCTTTATCGACCACCCTTCAGGAGGGAATGTCTCGCCCTCAAATCCTTCGCTGAATTTATCCTCAGATGTTAGTGGTAACCAGCTTAGTTTTACTCTATTGTAGTTTGTTGCAATACCAAAATTCTCTATTACCGGTACCGAAGGGTCACCCGGACGAACAGTAATAAGATCTGGTTTTGCCTCTGTAACAATGCCATTAACAGTAACAGATATGCTCTTTTTACCCAACGTACTGTAAGTTACAACCGGATTTAGTTCAGTTGATGTTTCCGGGGTTGCACCATCGTCAAAGTTCCATGCAACGGTGTTGTACGAGCCTTTAATATCAATTGTAAACTGTACGTTCTCGTTACGGCTAACCACAGTTTTGTCTACCTTAAAACTAACAACAGGGTTGGTAGTGGTTACTGTTACCGGATCAAGTATAAACGACTCTCCATCGGTATATACAGCCTGTACAGAGCAGGTATGATTGCCCTCGCTGATATTCTCTGCACTATAGCTTCTTACATCGGCAGCAACCTCCTGTACCATTACATCATCTACATACACCTTAAATCCTGTAGGAACCTTATTGCTCTTAACATCTGTTGTTACAGCTCTGTTTATACATGTATATTTGCTTCTCTCACTCTCTTTAATAGCTATTGGTTGCTGAGGGATAACGGAGCAGCTTCTGAGTGTGCGGTACATCTCGTTATTAACCTCTTTGCCGGTAGTAATATCCTCTATTGTAATATCATCAATGGCAATTGCGTATCCGTTTGTATATGATTGTACAAATGCCACTCTTATCTCTTTACCGGCATACGCCGATAGGTCAGCTTTTTCTGCTATCTGCATCAGGTTGGCATCAGAGTTTTTGTCAAGTGTTTTTATACTAACCCATGGATTATCACCCTCTTTAACCATAATGTTTAATTCTGAGGTAAAACCATTATAGTTTTTAAAGAACGGATAGAACGATAGCTGTTTGCTATTGCCAACTGTTACCGGAGGGGTAATTAACCAGTTAGACTGTTTACATGTTTCGCTTATATAAGCACTGAATCTGCCTGAGTGAACATAATGATCATCGCTGTTAAGTTCCCATGTAACCTGATCTGGCTGCAGATCTTTATGGTCAGATGTTAACCCTTCAGACACTTTTATTTCCCATCCGAATAACGGAAAGATACCAGACTCAAACCCCTCAGGTGTGTTAAATGTCAGAACATCTGTTGCTGTAGCCCACGACATCTGTATTATATTATGCTTACCAGAAGCACCAAAGTATTTTGGTGGCGGACAACTTGATGAACCTTTTACAATCTCTATCTCTTTTGATATAGATTTTGTTGTTGTTCCGTTTGTTATCTCTAGTGCGACTATCTTTTTACCGCTTGTGCTGTATGTTACGGTATGTGGTCCTTTACTGTTTGATGTTGCCGGAGTTGCATCATCGCCAAAGTTCCATACATAACCTGTTACATCTCCTGCCGATGCATCGGTAAATATTATTGCCTCTGCAACCTCTGCACTGGTCTTGTCTGAAGTAAATTCAGGTGATATATCGTATGCCTGAACAGTAACAGTGTAGTCCTCAACCTCACCAAACATCATGTTTGTACATGGCTCAGGCTCTTTTGCACCAAGCTGATATATAATCCTTAATCTTGTACTTCCGGGTAGTGCTGTTGGTGGTACTGTAACTGTTCCTGCCGATGTTACATTACCTTTTGTTACGGGTGTAAGAATCACCATCTCATCGTCAGAGAAAATGAAATCCTGATTCCAGTCTACCCATACGTGCACATGGTCTCCGGTTGTGTAGCTGTCTACATTTGCCGAGATAGTAAACTGACCACCAACACTAACAGTTGTAGATAGTGCTGTAAAATCGCCATACTTCTCTCTTCCGGAATCGTTGTTTATATCTCCGAATGTTACGTTTGTAAAGTACCCCAAAAAATCGCTTGTGGCGGTACATTCACAGTAACTTTGCGCTTTAATTGTTATGCTCCAGGGTAGTAGAGATAAAATTAAAACACAAAAACTCAAATAGAAATTTTTCATGTTTATAGCTTTTGATTATTGTTATTAAATACCTGATGAAAGTACAATGTTACTAATTATTAATATTTGTAATTGTGCATGTTGTTTAGCATGTTTAATATTGTTGTCTATTTAATTAGTTGATTAATAATTGTATTTGGCTTTTGCTTATTGTGGAGGAGTGAATAAATATTAATAATAAGTAATATTTTGTTTTTGATAAAAAGTATCTTGATTGTATTAAATTTATTGTAGATGTTAATAATTGATAGCCGATAGATGTTGTTATGCTGTTTTGTTAAAATTACAAGCTGAGGTATTGCGATAGTATCACTTTTAATACATATATGGTTATTCTGCAATGTTATTGTACTATTTTGTTGGCTTACTAATAGCTTTATGTTTGCAGGTAAAGGCTTCATGTGGTGCAATATCTGCCTTTTGTATTGTAGCAGCGCTATTTTGTTGGCTTACCAGTAGCTTTATGTTTGCAAGTAACAGCTTCATGTGGCGCAATATCTGCCTTTTGTATTGTAGCAGCGCTATTTTGTTGGTTTACCAACAGCTTTATGTTTGCAAGTAACAGCTTCATGTGCCGCAATATCTGCCTTTTGTATTGTAGCAGCGCTATTTTGTTGGCTTACTAATAGCTTTATGTTTGCAGGTAACGGCTTCATGTGGTGCAATATCTGCATTTTGTATTGTAGCAGCGCTATTTTGTTGGCTTACTAATAGCTTTATGTTTGCGAGTAACGACTTCATGTAGCACAATATCTGCCTTTTGTATTGTAGCAGCGCTATTTTGTTGGCTTACCAGTAGCTTTATGTTTGCAGGTAACGGCTTTATGTAGCACAATATATGCTTTTTGTATTGTAACAGCGCTATTTTGTTGGCTTACCAGTAGCTTTATGTTTGCGAGTAATGGCTTCATGTGTCACAATATATGCTTTTTGTATTGTACCAATGCTATTTTATATCTGTTAATAGCTTCATGTGAGATTGTTCAGAGATTGTTCATGAAACTGAATCTAGATACCTAATAGCTCTATCTTATATACTTACACTATATTGATATCTGCATGAATAAATACCCATTGCTATACCGCTATTTATAGCTATATACCTTTGAGTGCTCTCTCCATTAAACTGTTTCGGTACTTTTTATAGAGAAATGTACGGCGCAGTTTATGTATACTTATCTTATGTGTACTCTGCATTGTCTTTATATAGTTAAGACTTATATGTTTTTTACTATATCCGGTTAGCAGGTACTCGTTATCTTTTATACCATTAGTAATGGTGTTAAACATGTAGTCTGATAATGGCAGAGTGTAGTTGTCAATATTAAGGGTTTTAGCTTCGGTATTCAGGTTTTCGGTTTTAATCTTTATTATCTGATTAATTGATAATCCTAACTCATATGCCAGCATAAAACCAACCTTAATATTATAACTATCTATATTACCAATGCTGTTTAATACAAATTCATCGGTATATATCTCTTTGTTTATGCTTAGCAGATTTGGTTCAATAATATCTTTTAGCACATGTTTGCACTCGCTTATATCAATAAGTAATCGTATAGCTTTGCAGAACGATAATTTTATCAGATACGATCTCTTCTCAATCTGTATATAGTAGTCTATAATATTATTGTAATTGATATCTGACGGACTCTCTATCTTAAATTGCTCAATATACTTTTTCAGAGTTCTTATTGAGTAGTCAAGATAGTTCTCATAGTACTTCTCATCTTTTAGTTTTTCCCGAATTTGTTTAATGTACTGTTCCATCAGAGGTTTATGATTTTATCTGAACAAAAGTAAACAGATGAAACGAGCATGAGTAAAGGTTTTTCTCACACACGAAGATGGCTAAATCATGCGAGTTCCATATGACCTTTAAGAGACAAATTTAGACATATGAAAGATATAAACAAAGATGATTTACATAAAAGCGTGTTTAACGATAGTCAGAGAGCTGTTTGAAGTGAAACAAAGTTATTTTCAGAAAAATATGCGCATCGTTGCAGCGTATATGCAATTTTGTACGTCATGGGAGTAAAAACATATAATCCGGATTATGTTATACAGGTTTTTGTGATGTGTGGTATAAGCAAGTAATACTGCATTTTACTACTAAAAGGAGTGAAACAGGCATTGTAAGGTATTCTATTAACGGGAGTGCACAAATATGAATGTTTCATTAAATAACTGAGAAACAAATAATGATGTATGAAGCTTACATTAACAAAGAGTTCCCTCAAGCATGGGAACTGACAAGTTATGAGAGCTGCATCTGAAACTGAAAAACAAATTAAGACGTATGAAACGAGTATTGTTATTAGCATTAATAGCATTGGCTATTATGAGTTGCGAAAAGAGCGACAAAATAGATGATATTAAACAGACAGATAAAAAGAGCGGGCGCTTGTATATAGAAAATTCAGGAGTAAAGCAGGGTAAAACAATGCCTTTCTCAATTATCTCGGCTGCAATAGTGGCAGATAGTATGAGTATTGCCGTAGAGTATACCGGAGAACCAAAATCGGGTCATTTCAGAATGGAGTGGAGTGGCGAAATTAAGAAAGAAGACGGATTAGAGATAGCTGAACTTTTTGTGTATAACGAGAAGAAAGCTACAGGAGATGGTTCTGCATATAGAGATTCACTGTTATTGAGTATGATTGATATTCACAAAAAGATATCAAATAAAAAGGTATCGTACAGATTGATTAATGCATATAATAACAGCAACTCTGTACTTATAAAGTATAGCGAAGGCGGTAGTAATGTTAATGGTTCAAGCGAGAATACTAAGAATATTGAGGTTACTGTTTTAGACGATAACTGTGGGATAGGAGCTTTTAAAAATTTCTGGTTTAAAGGAGTTGGTAATGATAATAATAATATCTATTATGTGCCGTTAAAGATATCAGATGCAGTAAATTATAAAGCTAATGTTAATGATAGGTTGAGACTGGATATTGATTATACATATCTTAAGGATTCAACAAAGGTGTGCGACAGTTGGAAAGGAAAGGAGGTTTTGTTTGTAGATGTAAAGGCTATAAGCAAGATTAATTAATAACGTATTACTTTTTGTGAGTAAAAGAGATTGCTTAATAGATAAAAGATTAAAAAAGATTTTGAAAAGATGTTCCAGAGCCGACAGAAAGGCTCAGGAGCAGCTTTATAAGGATTTCTATAGCTATGCGATGAGTATCTCGTTGAGGTACTCATCGTCATATGAAACTGCACAAGAGGTTGTTAACGATTCGTTTGTAAAGGTTTTTAAAAGCCTTGTTAATGATAATTTACCAGATAATTTTAAACCCTGGCTACGTAGAATAATTATTAATGCATCAATAGACAGTGTACGTAAAGAGTTAAAAAACAATACGCTGCCTCTGTCTGATGTTTTATATGACGATATAGCCGATAACGATTATAATACAGATGTTGATGCTGACGAAGTTATTTGTGCACTTCAGCAGTTAACAGAGACCGGAAGGGTGATATTTAACCTCTATATTGTTGAGGAGTACTCACATAGAGAGATTGCAAACCTTCTGGATATAACAGAAAGTACTTCCAGATCATACTTAACAAGATCAAAGAAGAAGTTGAAAGATATATTAACAAAATCTCTTTAATATGCCTGATAACTACAAGAACGATATATACCGGGATATTAAATGCAAACTGGATAACTATACAGTAGAGTATAATCCGTCTGCATGGAGAGATATGTCTGACAGGCTTGATAGAGAGATGCCGGCAAAACGCCGTTATTATCTGCTCTATATTATTATTGCCAGCATAATAGCAATGCTTGTGGCAATATATTTTATGGCTTATAGTTCAGAGGGTGATTCTGAGAACAGGGCAGTGGTATTTGAACAGGATAGTGATGTGTTTTCTAATAAAATACCATCCGGTAATAGTGAGGAGTGCCTCCGTTTTTGTAACGAATCTTCTGATGTTAACCATAAAGATATAATAGTTGAAAAGCCTGAGTCAGATAATATTACTGTTGCAATAGATGGTCAGGTTAAGGATACGGAGACCAGTGAGTATGATGAGGCTGTTTCCGGATATGACGATAATAACGTAACCTATACTTATGCCATTGAGAATACGCATAATATTACTGATGCCGAACCAGACATAGCCGTAGAAAGAACATATAATTATAATAAAAAAATTACATCTGATACAGAGCAACTGCCTGATAACAAGGCTGACAGAGGCACTATTGCTGTTAAATATAACAACAACAATACAGATGTGGGTAATAGTGATAAGAAGATTGCTTTAGATACAGACTGTAAACCGGACAGCAAGGATTGTAGAGATAGTGTTGCTGTAGGATATAACTATAACAGTACAGATATTGATAAAGAGGAGCTCTGTGAAACTGATAGTATAACCAATAATAACTGTTATAACGATAGTATTGTTATACCTGAGGTAGATAAAAAGAGGAAAAGACGAAGGAGGAGATGGTTTAGTGGAGTATCGCTTGAGTTGCCAAGTTTTACAGATAATCTCTATAATGGATTTGTTGGGCCCACGGTTATTTCTGCTACATATAGTCCGGGTATTATGTTTAATGGTATTGCCACATCGTCGTCGTTCTCTCATGGCGGCGAGATTACATTTACAGGGCCTCTGTCGTCGCGTATGCAGTTCGGATTTGGTGTTGCTGTAAGAGATACAAAATGGAAGCAGAAGAAGGATTATTCACATACTGAGAAGAAGGATACAATTTTTGTTACAATATTAGACTCAACGTTGCATATAGATAACTCATCGTTATATATGCAGGTGCCACTGTTTATAAACTACTCGCTATATAAAACACAATATAGCAGTGCTTATATATCTGTTGGTGTATCTGCTGTAATAACTGCAAAACAGAGATCAACAGAGACGGTAATTGCAGGATCAGATAAACAGTATAGAAATAAATCATTAGGTTTTGGCGATAAATACTCAATACTTGGTGTTCTGAATCTTGGAGTAGGTTACAGACACCGTTTAAATGATAGGTTTAATCTGTTTGGCGAGCTTAAGTATAATGCAGCAATTGGTAAATCAGGTTTATATGGAGTTAAGAATAGCTCAGTTACATTTGGGGTGGGGGTATCGTACAGGTTTGGTAAGAAGTATTACTGATGTTATTTGTTTTTACGCTGTATTTAGAGTTGTGCTTTTAAAATAATCTCTCTTCAATTTCAGTATCTGTCATTCTTATCGGGTTATATTTTAAACATATGGCTGGTGTGATAAAAAAATAGCTGCCAGATAACTGACAGCTAATACTATTTTAGAGTTTGCTGAATATACTATTCTGCGCTCTTCTCTTCCTCTTTGTTCTCTTCTTCTTTCTCAGAAGGCTTAAGCATATCTAACGACTGAAGAATGTTGTACCAGTTTAAAACCTTTTTAATGTCAGAAACATAAACTCTGTCTTTGTCATAATCCGGAAGAACCTCCTCAAAATATGACTTAAGTTCGTTTGACGAAGATTTGTGTGAGATAGTCTGGTTACCACCCTCTTTATTGTAGATAGATGTAAATACATCTGCTAATGAAACCTCTTCAACATCAGTGTAAATAGCAATATCTTCAAGGGCACTTATTTTTGCTGTAGCCGATGCACTAATCCTTTTCTTATCAGCCAATGACTCAACAATAATACCGTTACGTCCCTGCGAAATAAATTTAAATAATCCTCCGTGTCCTGATATTGCCAAAATATCCTTTAATTCCATGTTTTATTAAATTATCGTGTTCTGTTAAAATTATTCAAACGTATAGTTTAGTTTAATATATAAAACTTTCTATATAGCGTTTTATTATATATTAAAGCGAATTTCAAATCACTTTTATTTTATCCCTCTCTCTTTTTTAATCTTGTTGTACGCATCGTTAAGTTGCTTAAACTTCTCTTCTGCTGTGCGTTTAAAATCTTCGCCTAAATGAGCCACCTTATCCGGATGATACTTGGCAGCCATTTTTCTGTATGCTTTTTTTATCTCGTCGTTAGATGCATTGCTGTCTACCTCAAGAATCTTGTACGATGCGTTTGTGTTATCAACAAACATTGCCATAATAGATTCATGATCGGCATCAGATATGCTTAACAGATATGCAATTCGTTTTATAATATCCTTCTCATACTGGTGTACATGTCCGTCGGCCTTTGCAATACCGTAAAGCAGATGTAGCAGCTGTAGTCTCGATGAGTAGTCTACATGATCTTTTATCTGAAAACATACCTGCTCTAACGGGATATCTTTCTTTATGATATCTCTGAGCATTAATGTTGCCTCTTTAGCCTGCTCTGCGCCAAATTGTCTTTTAAAATACTCCTTTGCAAAATCAAGCTCCGATCTGAGTATTTTTTTATCGGCTTTCATTACGGCAGCAATAAGTACAATGAGTGATGCAGCAAAACCATCGTGCTGCTGGCGTTGTCGTGCCAAAGGATCTTCTGCTCTCTGGCTGCTGCTATCAATAATAGATCCAACAGCAAAGCCAAGAATTGCTCCAATTGGTCCTCCTGCAAACCATCCTATACCTGCACCAATCAATTTCGAATATTTGCCCATATTGTTATCTCCTTATTAATTGTTCGTGTATCTTAAGAACCTGTTCAACAATCATCATGTTGTTGTTATTGTCAATAGTAATGTCTGCCAAATTAATTCTCTCTTTGTCAGTCATCTGATTATTAATTCTGTCAAGTACAAGCTCTTCAGATACGTTATCTCTCTTGCAAACCCTCTCTATTCTTGTTGCTTTATCGGCAACAACAGTAATGCTTACATCTGTCAGTTTGTCAGCACCACTCTCAAAAAGTATTGCAGATTCTTTTATAACATATTTTGTGCCATTAGGCTGATTCTTTACCCATTCGTTAAAATGATTAAACACAACCGGATGTATTATGCTGTTTGATAAAGCCAATTTCTCTTTATCAGAGAATATTATTGATGCAAAATGCTTTTTGTCTATTCTGTTACCATCATATATCTCACTACCAAATGCTTTGATCAGTTTATCTTTTAACTCAGCAGAGTTATTTAACAACCATTTGGCGTAAAAGTCGGCATTGTATACAGGAGCGCCAAGATGAGCAAAAATATCTGCTATTGTACTCTTACCACTTCCTATACCTCCGGTTAATCCTGCAATAATCATTTTCTCTCTATTAGATATTCAACCTTTTGAGGATAAAAAGACCTTAACTCATAGAATCCCGGCTTTGTTCTGATATTGATATTCAGCAGAGAATCGTTCTTAAGTACTATGTCTTTAAAATCTACATCAACCTCAAATTTATCTGGAGACAGAAGATTATATGAATCTTCGCCAATCAGTCCCTTTACTTCAACAGAGTCATTAAATATGATAAGGTTTAAACTGTCCGGAACATTTATTTTTCTGATAGGTAGCTTAAGAACAATCTCAGTATACTGTTCAACATCAATGTTTACAACAACTCTTTTTGGCGATATTGATAATTCGCGAATATCTTTTATTGCTACATTTCGTTTTGTAGATCGGTTTATATCTTTTATAGATACCCTGCTTGTATATACAGCTTTAAGGGTATCGAGTATTATCTCCGGTCCTGTAACAACCACACTGTCTGGCGAGCAATACGGATATCTTTTTAGTTGATATTGTTTTGCAAGGGTTATGTTGTGTACCGGAATAACAGGTTTTTTGCGTGTAACAATCTCTGTAAAGTTAAAGAACATTGTATCCGGCTCAACCGATTGTAGTTTTACATCAGATTTAAGCTGATCTGCAATTTTGTTTCTATAATCTTTTGTAAGCAGATAGAATCGTTTGCTGTTTCGTCTTACCATTGTACCCTTTTTTAGATTCAGGGTTAGTGGTTTACGTGTTGTTTTCATTTTGTATTGCAGCAGGGTGTATCCCGGTGCATTTACTTTTAATGTTATGCTTGGTTTAAGGTCGTTAAGAATTTTTTTATCAGATGGTATACTGGTATATGTTACCGGATATGTAATCTCGGCATCGTATGTGTTATTTAATCTGTTTAAAAACCATAGTATTGTGGCTATACCAACAAATATCAGATATATAAGAAATTTATTGTCCTTCTTCCACTTGAAATTCTCTATATAACTCTTTATTTTATCAATATAAACCGTCATTACCATATGTTTTTATACAAAAAAGTTCAAAACTAAACATAGTTTTGAACTTTACTAAGGTAAATATTTTTTTACTTTTTAGCTGCCAAATCCGAAGGATCCTTTAAAATAGCATTTTTGTCTATCTTAATTTTTACACCTTCACAAAGCTCAACAACAAAATATGTCTCTTTAACCTCGTGTATTCTACCATAAAGACCTCCTGTGGTAACTACCTTGTCGCCTTTACCAAGTTCGCTACGGAAGTTTTTAAGCTCTTTCTGTTTTTTCATTTGCGGACGAATCATAAAGAAATAGAAAACTACAAGGATTGCTCCGAACATAAGAAGCATCTGCATTCCACCACCTTGCTGTCCTGCTTGTAAAAGAATAGTGTTAAACATGTTTATCTGTTTTTAATTAGTAATATCATTAATTTCAGCCTTAACAATTATGTTTGTGGCATGTTCTCTTTCGTTCGTAAAGATAGAAATTTGTTTAAATTGTACACCTCTCCATCCTTTTGTATCGAAAATAATTTCAAGATAGGTACTATCGCCTGGCATTAAAGGTTTTTTATTATATACTGCTTCTGTGCATCCGCAGGCATTCATAACCTTATTTATAATTAGCGGCGATGTTCCTCTGTTGTAATACTTAAATGAATACGATAACATCTCGCCATACTCAACCTTACCAAAGTCATGAAAATCTTTTGACAATACAAACTCCGGTTTACCTGAGGTTATTGCTGATGTTTTCTCAGAATTGTTATTACATGCAAATAGCACTACAGATAATAGTGCTATTAATACAGGTATTATATTTCTGTTTTTGTATATCATTTTTTCTCTCCTACGAGACCTCTTCCTGCTTTAACAATTACATTCTCTTTGCGCAGGTCGGTAAATATTCTGTCTAGAATACCGTTTACAAAGTTACCACTTTTGGGTGTACTGTAGTATTTGGCAATTTCAATATACTCATTAAGGGTAACTTTAATAGGAATAGATGTAAACTCTTTAGCCTCAGATATTGCCAGGCTCATTAAAAGAATATCAATAAATGCAATTCTCTCAATTTCCCAGTTCTTAATATATTTATCAATAAGAGTAACATGTTTGTTATGGTTCATAACAGAATGCCTAATAAGCTTCTGTGCAAAACCTTCGTCCTCTGTATCGCGATATAGCGGCATAAGATGCCCTGATTTATCTGCTTTGAACTTTTTGATGGTTCTTACTACCATGCCTATTATAAGCTCAATATCATCGTTCCAGTATATACTCTCCTCCTCAAGAACTGAGTAAAGATCTTCGTTTGTAAGTAGAAACTTCTCTAGCAGATATACAATAATTTTTTTGTCCTCGGCATATGAAACCTCTTCGTTCTTCATATACTCCTTAAACACATCTGTTGCAATAAAGTCGTTATATATCTTCTTAAAAACAATTTGCTGGTTAGCCCACGACAATTTGTGCCTCTCAACATACGACCTAAGATCTATATGCTCAGAAAGTTGCAACAATAGTTTGTTTTTAATAAATTTTTTGTTCGGATTCAGATCACTGAATGTAGGAATATTCTTGTTCTTTGCAATATCTATTTTTCTGTTAGCATACTCTCTGAATTCAACCAGCATTAATAGTGTAAAGTGGTATAAATCATGCGATTTACTAATACTGTATAACAATTCGCTTTCTGTGTTTTGTAATGTACTATCTTCTCTTTTATTATGAGAATATAACATATGTAACGCCTTAATACGTATCAGTCGTCTGCTAATCATGAAAAGAACCTTTTGTTTATCTATAATATTTAAATCTGTTGCAAAGGTAAATCTTTTTGAAATTGTAACAAATAAAAAGAATATAATGTGAGATTATGGTGCTAACAAACCATTAATGTTTAAAAAATATTGACGAAATATTGAAAATATGAACGTTTTAATAACTTATGATTTAAATATTTTTCTATTTTTGAAATCTGATCACATGATTAACAAATAATGTTATTGCGATGGATGGATATGAAAAAACCGAAGAGGTAGAAAACACGGACTACAGGAGTGAGGTTTTTACAAAGGCTGTTAGAGCCGGACGTAGAACTTATTTTTTTGATGTAAAGGCTACTAAAAACGAGGATTACTACATTACCATTACCGAAAGTAAAAAACGTTTCAGCAAGGAAGGTAAAATGTTTTTTGAGAAGCATAAAATATTCCTTTATAAGGAGGATTTTGACAAATTTGCTGATGGTTTAACAGAAGTTGTAGCTAAAATTCGTGAATTACAACCCGAGAGCATGAATTTCGAAAGCAATTTTAAATCAACACTTGAGAGCGACTCTATAACAAAGGAGAACGTATACACTGATGTTGAATTTGAAGATCTGGAAGTTAAAGGATAGTTGTATAAACAGAGAAGGTAACCCCTTTATCTTCTCTGTTTATCTTTAAAATGATTCTCAATCTCCTCTGCAGTAGGTTTTTTAACGTTTGTAACCAAAAATTCAGGACTCAATATTGCACCATACTCGTTGCATTGTGCTATGCATAGTGTAAATACTCTCTTTATAGGTATCTTCATAGGTATCAGGCATGTTAGTGTAAAGTACTCCTTCTTGTCAAAGTACAACTCCTCAATCTCAGAATCAAACTGTCTGAAGATCTCAGTAAACTCATCGGTTATTAACTTCTTTTGTGAGTACGATAACTCTTCAATATCTACCTTTACAAGCAGAAAGTATCTGAGTTTATTATCTTTGCCTCCTAATCCGGTAGTGATGAATATCTGATTCTGCTCCAGCAGCGAACTCTCAATTAACATACGGTTCTCCTGAAACGCAATAATAGCCCACTTTCTAATGTCGCCGTCAATATAGTCAAGATAATCCTCCATTGCACGCATAACCTCAACGTTATCAATGATAGACAGGCTTATAAGAGCCTCCTTTAACTCCTGCTCTTTAGGCTTTTTACTCTTAAGTATCTTTAAACATTTATCAGCATTAATATAGCTGTTGTTCTGTTTCATTTTTTTAGATAGCTCAAAATACTGTAGCTGTATATCTACACTAATCTCCTCTTCAAGAATATTCAGCTTTCCGTTAAGGTTTCCTATAACAGATTGTATTTTGTCGTAAATTGTTTCGTCTTTACTCATTTAATTGTAGTATCTTATGTTTTCAGATAATAAGTTACGTAAATGGTTTGTTAAAATCAATAATTGTTAACGTATATTTTATAAATACCACAATTATGGGATTTGTAAAATGAGCTATTTACCTTATTTTTGGTGTTTAAAAAAAATGTAATCTGAATGAGACTGTCAGATCTTAAAACAGGAGAAGAAGGGGTAATTGTAAAGGTATTCGGAAGGGGAGCTTTCAGAAAAAGGATAATTGAGATGGGATTTGTAAAGGGTCAGCATCTTAAGGTTATAAAGAATGCTCCGTTAAAAGATCCTGTACAATACAAAATAATGGGATATGAAGTGTCTCTGCGTCGCCATGAAGCCAGCCATATTGAGGTAATCTCAGTTGAGGAGGCTATGAAAATGGGCGAAGCTGATTTTCAGGGTGTAATAGACTCTAAAATTCTTAAGCAGTCGTCAGAGAAAAAAGGTAAAGAGATAAATATTGCTCTTGTAGGAAATCCTAATGCCGGAAAAACCACACTTTTTAATCGTGTATCAGGAGCAAAGGAACATACAGGTAACTACAGTGGAGTTACTGTTGGTGCCAAGAGTGCCCGTTTTGTTTACAACGATTATGTGTTTAATATAGTAGACCTTCCTGGTACTTACTCTCTGTCGGCATATACGCCAGAAGAGATTTATGTTAGGGAGTATATAGTTGAACAGACTCCGGATATTGTTGTAAATGTTATAGATGCTTCAAATCTTGAACGTAACCTCTATCTTACAACACAGCTTATAGATCTTGATATAAAGGTTGTTACTGCTCTTAATATGTATGATGAACTTGAGCGTAACGGCGATAAGTTTGATTATATATCGTTAGGTAAGATGATAGGTATACCTTTTGTTCCTACAGTGGCATCAAAAGGTAAAGGTATGGGTATGTTGTTTGAACGCCTTATTGAGGTGTATAAAGATAATGATCCTACTGTACGTCATATTCATATAAATTATGGTGAGTCAACAGAGAAAGAGATATCTGTACTTCAGGATATCGTATATAAATCTGTTGATCAAACACTTGTTGACCACTACTCAACAAGATACCTTGCTGTTAAACTTATTGAGAAAGACCCTGAGGTTATATCAATGATAAAGGGGCAGGAGAAAGGTGATGTTATTATAGAGCACAGCAATAAGTGTGTAAAACGCCTTGAGAAGTTATTGAATGAGGATAGCGAAACAATAATTACAGACGCCAGATATGGGTTTATTGCAGGAGCACTAAAGGAGACCTTTAAGGGCAGTAAGAATGTGAAAAATATGTTCACTACAGCTATAGATAGCTTTCTTACCGATAAGGTTTTGGGGTTCCCAATATTCCTGTTCTTTATGTGGCTTATGTTCTTCTCTACATTTACTATTGGTAAATATCCTATGGAGTGGATTGAGATGGGGGTAGAGTGGTTGTCTGGTTTCTTAAATTCAACAATGGCCGATGGCTCATTTAAGGATCTGTTGGTTAACGGTATTATATCGGGGGTAGGAAGTGTACTGGTATTTTTGCCAAATATACTTATCCTGTTTCTGTTTATATCAATATTTGAAGATACCGGATATATGGCACGTGCTGCATTTATTATGGATAAGATAATGCATAAGATTGGCTTGCACGGTAAGTCGTTTATTCCACTTATAATGGGATTTGGTTGTAATGTTCCGGCCATAATGTCTACGCGTATTATCGAGAATCGTAATAACCGGATACTCACAATATTGATAACTCCGTTTATGTCGTGCAGTGCAAGGTTACCTGTGTATTTGCTTATAATAGGAGCGTTTTTTACAGAGAATCCAGGTACGGTACTGTTTCTGGTTTACCTTTCTGGTATTGCTCTGGCAACCATTGTTGCAATTATTCTTAATAAAACAATGTTTAAAAAAGACGAAGAGCCTTTTGTAATGGAACTTCCTCCGTATCGTATACCTACAGTAACATCGGTGGTAAAACATATGTGGAATAAGGCTGGTCAGTATCTAAAAAAGATGGGTGGAGTTATTCTTGTTTCGGTGATTATTATATGGACACTATCCACCTTTCCGAAAAACAGTGTTGTTGAGAAGAAATACGATACAGCTATAGCAACAATAGAGAATCAGATATCTGTAGAGAAATCGGAGACTGTAATTGCTGAGTTAAACGAGAAAAAACGAGAACTGAATCTGAACAAACGCAGTGAGCTACAGGAGAGTTCTTATATTGGACAATTAGGGCATTTTGTAGAACCGGCTATAGAACCACTGGGTTTTGATTGGCGTATGGGTGTATCACTGTTTACTGGTATTGCAGCAAAAGAGATTGTGGTAAGTACTATGGGGGTTATATATCATGTTGATGATTCTGAGGAGGATGTAGATGAGTCGTTAGGTAATAAACTTAAGGCGGTAGAGCATAGCAAAGGCGAACTAAAAGGTAAAAAGGTATTTTCGCCATTGGTTGCAATTAGTTTTCTGGCATTTATACTTATATATTTCCCTTGTGTTGCAGTTGTTGCTGCAATAAAAAAGGAGACAGGAAGCTGGAAGTGGGCTATATTTACTGTGTTTTTTACCACAGGTTTAGCATGGTTGGTATCATTTGCAATATACCAGGTAGGAAGCATGTTTTAATATTAAGATAACCTAAATGATACAGGATATTGTAACATATATTATAGTGATTGCAGCAGTTGCTTATGCTGTATATCAACTAATAAAGATATTCAGAAAGAGATCGTCTGATGGCTGCTCAGGATGTAGTGAGTGTCCTACAGATGATCTCAAAAGCAGAACCACTAAAAAGAGTTAATCCTGCTCCGGAATACCTATTGTTGTATTTTTATAAGTAGGATCGGCAATGTAGTATATCATTCCGCTAAAACTTACCGATCTGCCTTTGGCTTTATCTATTGATACTGCCGTGGCTATATGATTCTTAAACTTAAGACCTATAACGGGTGCATCAAGAAATATAGACACAAGTGTTGAGAAGAATATAGATCTGTCGTCGCTATCGGAATAGTCGTGAAACAGAAACTCATCCGGAAACAGGTATTTCTCCTTATAAAACTGTTCAAAGTCGGTTTTATAACCAGATACGTTCTGCACAAAAAACAGAAGAAAGTTAACCTTTTCAACGGCTGTCATATCTTTTATTATAGGATGTAACTCCCTGAAAAGTTCATCTTTTAGTGTTTCGCTGACGGGACTGTTGAAGTATATATTCAGATCGCAGTTAGGATAGTTCTTGTAGTACTCATTAAGAGAGTTATCAAGATGTAGTGCTATAACATGTCTTTTGCGTTTGTATGAGAACTCATACATCCGCTTTTCAAGATTCTCATCCAGATTAGGAGTATTATGAATAGATAGATCGATAGGATATGTTGTATAGTTAAAATCCTCTTTATATGTCATAACAGATGGCGAAGATTCTCCGTGCAGACAGTAATATCGTTTATTATTTATTATCATATACTCTGTATCATATACCTCCTGAAATACAGCATAGAATATTATCAGATCTTTATTTGATCTGGTAAGCTTTATATCGTATCCTGATTTCATAAGTATTAGCCAGCTAAAGAATATCTGATCGTTTCTTTTATCAAATATCTCTTCAGAGAGTATTCTTGTTAGCTCAATAAAACCCCAATCATTTATATTAAATCGTTTTTTATCTAGTAGTAACTGGTGTATAATATGATTTATATGTTCTGGTTTTGTATTAAAGTATGTATCGGCAATAATCTCTTCGCTAACCCCGGTAAGGTGTATATTGCTTATCTTCTTAGGCATGTAATAGTACGATAAGCTACTGCAGTAGTTAAGCGTAATGGTATCTTCATACAGAATGCTGTCTTTTGGAATCTTTAGTATATCAAACTCCTTCTCCAGTTTATGTTTATAGCCTTTGTCGTCTTTAATAAGAATCTTTTGCAGAATACCAGATGTATTATAACTTATTATTTTAGATGGCAGTATCTCTGGTTTTGTCTTTTCAAGATATGTCTCGCCCATATATACATAGTTGGTAACCCACTCTTGACCAATGTAGTTTTTAAACGCCATGCGCTCACTATTGCTGAAGTTGTGATACCCACCAATTATAGATTTCAACCTCTCTCTTTGGATTAACTGATAATTATCAAGCGATAACTCCTGTGCCATTATATCTGTTGAGACATAAAGAGCTATAATTATTATGCCAATATTTTTAACTATTAATCTGATTATATTCCGGGTCATGTTTACAATGGGGTTTACTGTTTTATAAATCAACTTAAATATACTCTTCTATTAAATTTACAAAACTTAAATGCTAAAGTCCAGTTTTTTACATAAAAAAAGTTTTTTCTACTTATAGCTACATATAAAATGAGAGTATAATGTTGACCTAACATATAAGAATTAACCTGGCTTAACCCGTTACCATTAGTATTAAAAAAACAATTAATAAATAGATGAAACGAAGCATTAGTACAGGTTTTTTACACCCACAAGAATGATTATTATGCGAGTTCCTTCTGGCAAAAGAAAAACAATTATAAACAGATGAATTGTAACTACTATTTCTTAACTTTGAATACAATTCAGGATTACTATGCAAAAAATAAATAAGAAGATTTTAAATAACGGGTTAATTGTATTACATCAATACGATGACTCAACATCTATGGTAGCTGTTAATACCGTGTATGATGTAGGTGCAAGGGATGAAGATCCGGAGATGACGGGTTTTGCACATCTGTTTGAGCATCTTATGTTTGGTGGCTCAGAGAATATACCAAGCTTTGATGCTCCTGTACAACAGGTTGGTGGCGAGAATAATGCCTTTACAAATAACGATATAACAAACTACTATATATCGTTGCCTGCAAATAATATTGAGACAGCATTGTGGCTTGAGAGCGACAGAATGCTTAAGCTTGCGTTTACCCCCAAAAGCCTGGAGGTGCAACAGCAGGTTGTAATAGAGGAGTTTAATCAGCGATACCTTAATCAACCATATGGTGATGTATGGTTAATCTTAAGACCATTGGCTTATAATGAACACCCGTATAAGTGGGCTACAATAGGAAAGAATATTGAACATATTGAGAATGCAAAACTATCTGATGTAGAGGCATTCTTCTATAAGCATTACGCACCTAATAATGCAATATTGTCAATTGTAGGTAATATATCAGAGAATGATGCTTTTAATCTGGTAGAGAAATGGTATGGTGATATACCATCGCGCGATATAGCAAAAAGGAATCTGCCGGTTGAGCCAAAACAGACAGAGCGAAGATTTATGGAGGTTACCAGAGATGTTCCTTCTGATGCTATATATATGGCTTTTCATATGTGTGGCAGATTAGATAAAGATTATCAGAGTTGCGATCTGATTTCTGATATCCTGTCAAACGGACGTTCTGCCAGGTTACCACAACGGCTGGTTAAAGAGACTCAGAAATTCTCAGAGGTTAATGCATATATATCGGGCGATAGAGATCCGGGACTGTTTATTGTAACCGGAAAACCAAATAGTGGTGTAGAGCTTGATGAGGCAGAGAGATTGATAATGAATGAACTTAAATCGTTGACAACAGAAACCGTTGATGAGAAGGAGTTACTGAAGGTTAAAAATAAGGTTGAGTCAGGGTTTGTATATGCCGATACATCAATACTGAACAGGGCTATGAACTTCGGACTATATCAGCTTTTAGGCGATGCCCATAATGTTAACCACGAGATGGATAAATATGCCGCAGTTACTCCGGATGATATAAAGAGAGTGGCAAAAGAGGTGTTTACAGAAGATAACTGCTCGGTATTATACTACAGAAAAAATAGCTAATAATGGATAGAAATATACAACCAACATATAATCCGCTTACAGAGGTAAAGATACCGGATATAAAGGAGTATACTCTAAAGAACGGAATAAAAGTGTATGCTGTAAGAGCTACAGGTGCAGAGGTTATAAGAGTAGATGTATCATTTGGTGCCGGTAATTGGTACCAGCCAAGTCCGCTTATTGCAGCAATGACAAATGCTCTTATGCGCGAAGGTGCAGGAAAATACAATGCACACCAGATAGCTGAGAATATCGACTATTACGGATCGCATCTTCAGGTACATTGCGATAAAGATAATGCAGGTTTTATAGCCTATACACTGTCAAAATATTTTGAAAATACGCTCTCTATACTTAACGATATTGTAAGAGAACCACATTTTGATAGCAATGAGCTTGATGTACTTGTGATGAAGAGCAGACAAAACTTTAAGATAGAGAATCAGAAGGTTAGTGTTATATCGCGCAGAGTACTTATGAAGAATCTGTTTGGAGCAGATAATCCTTATGGCGAGTCTCTTACAGAGGAGCAATATAACAGTGTTAGTCTTGATGAGATTAAGGAATATTTTAATCAGTACTATTCAAATAAAAACTGCTCTATATTAATAAGCGGGTTTGTAACCGATGAACATATTAAGCTGATAGATAAATATTTTGGAGATAATTTCGGGAATTATAATAATTCAGAGCCGGGTTATATACTAAAATCATCAGATACTAAGTTTAATTATTCAGAGAAAGATGGTGCGGTTCAGTCGTCGGTACGATTCGGAAAACCATTGATAAACCTGACCTCATCTGATTATCCAAAGCTACAGGTTGTAAACACACTGCTTGGAGGATATTTCGGATCGCGGTTAATGAAGAATATCAGAGAGGAGAAAGGTTATACCTATGGTATTGGATCGGTATTGGTATCGCTTAAACACTCCGGGTTCTTTACAATAATATCTGAAGTTGGAGCCGATGTTTGCAAAAGCGCAGTTGAAGAGATAAATAAAGAGATTGATATACTATGTAACACTCTGGTTGGACAAGACGAGTTGATGCTTGTTAAAAACTATATGATGGGCGATCTGGCAAGAAATCTTGACGGAGCTTTTAATATTGCAGAGACAGTAAAGTCTGTGATAGATTTTGGTTTTGGTGCAGAGTTTTTCAAATATCAACAGGAGTGCATAATGAATATTACTGCTGAAGAGATTAGATTTCTTGCACAGAAGTACCTGAGTAAAGAGAGTATGTACACAGCAGTAGCCGGACGATATTAATATCCTGTCGATTTCGGATATCAACACTGAATAAGCGTGATATCTGGAAGAGATAATTGTGATATAACAATAGTTTTACCATAAATGGTAATATGTGAATTGAGTTGAAACGAAGCATAAGTAAAGGTTTTTTTCGCACATATGAGAGATGAGCGTTAGAAAGGCTTTACAAACACACGAGGATGACTAAATTATGCGAGTTCCATCTGGCAACTAAGAAACAATTATAAATAGATAAACAAATAAAGAATCAGATGAATAGACAAGCAGTAGTAATTGTTCTTATACTATTTACATTTGTATTATCATTAAAGGCCGAAGATAAACCTCTGCCACCCGAGGTAATATCGGTATCAGTTGATCCGTTTTATGATAAGGTTGAGATAAAATGGAAACCGAGTACCAGTGATCCGTCGCTTATTCATGGTTACTATATAAACCAATGGGTATCTGATGCACTGGGCAATAAACACTGGAAACATATAGACTCTGTTGGTGTTGGTGTTACCGAGTGGAAATCAAAAGCAATAGTGCTTAATAAGCAGTTATGGTTCTCTGTTGGGACAAAATATAACTTTAATAATGAGTTAAATTCAACAGGTGGTTTCACCATGGTTAGCCAAACAGAGTACGATGAGTGCACTGACAGGGCAAAAATAATGTGGAACAAATACAGAGGATGGGCCGAAGGGGTTGCCAAATATAATGTATATGTGTCGGAAACCGGATTTAAAGGTGAGTTCAATCTGTTAGGAACAACAACAGATACACTCTTTTATCACTCCGGGTTTAAACCAAAAGACAAACGTTACTACTATATAATAGCTCAACGTAATGGCGATGCTTCTGTTACAGCAACAACAATACTTACAAATGTTGTAGCCAATGAACCAACACTGCCATCGGAGGTTATGATATCAAAGATGGAGAACAAGGATAATGCAGAGATAAAGTTTACCCTTAAGGTATCATCTGATGCGGAGTATAATAAGTTCAGGTTAATGCGATCTGTTGATGGAAATGCATTTGATACAATCTATAAATATACAGATGTAGGGGTAAAGAGCTACTCTGATATTGGTGCACCAACAGATGAGGCATACTACGCCCTGTTGTCTATTGACCGGTGTAGAGCTGTTAATGTAGCTTCTGATACAGTAAGGGTTATATCTGCTACTGCTGTTCAGGCCGATGATAATGTTAATATTAAATGGAATAAACCATCCAATAAAACTGTTAGTTATACTGTTAAATCAACAAACACGGGTGTTGAGAGAGATCTTGTTACAAAGGATAACTTCAGCTCTTATAACGATGACTACAGCTATATATCAGAGGGAATGGATAACAAGATATGTTATATTGTAGAAGCTACATTTGCCGGTAAATTTGGCGATGTTGAGGTAGTGTCAAACGAACCATGTATAGGACTTAAGCCACGTATATGGTTGCCTACAGCAATAAACCCTAGCAGTGTTCATACTGCAAATAGAAGGTTTAAGCCGGAACTATCTTTTAACTCTCCGTATAGCATAGCAATATATAATCGATGGAAGGATCTTATATATTTTGGTAAAAACGAGCCATGGAAAGGTGTTGATAAGAGTGGTAAACAGGTTGTGCAGGGAACATATATTTATATAGTAAAGATTGATTACGATAACGGAAAAACTGTTGAGAAGAGAGGAACAGTTACCGTAATTTACGATTAATACTTATCCCGTAGTATTATATTTCAGATATTAGGTTAACGGTATAATTTGGTGTAAATACAATCTATAAGCCAATCTCGTTGACCTATTGTTTTTCAAAGGGACAAAAAAATACTATATTCGGGGAAATTAATATTACTGTTCATGAAGCACTTTACTGACGAAGAGGAGAAGCATATTCAGGATGAGTATGAGGCGCTGTTGAATAACTGTCCTAAATGCACAAACGAAGATAACCGTGCAATGGTTGACAGAGCAATGAAACTTGCACATAAAGCGCACTACGGAGCAAGAAGAAAATCAGGTGAACCTTATATATTTCACCCTCTTGCTGTGGCTCGTATTGTATCAGAAGAGATTGGCCTCGGGAGTAAATCGGTAATATGTGCTCTAATGCACGATGTGGTAGAGGATACAGAGTATACCCTTAGCGATATTGAGAAGATGTTTAACGAGAAGATAGCATCGATAATTGATGGATTAACAAAGATATCGGGGGTATTTGATAGTGAATCATCTCTACAGGCAGAGAACTTCAGAAAGATGCTTCTTACTATGTCTGACGATGTAAGGGTAATATTAATTAAACTGGCAGACAGATTGCACAATATGCGTACGCTTGATGCAATGCCTGAGCATAAAAAGATGAAGATTGCCGGCGAAACGTTATTTCTTTATGCCCCTTTGGCACACAGGTTGGGCCTATACTCCATAAAAAGCGAGCTTGAAGACCTGTGCCTTAAACATCAGGAGCCAAAAGCTTATGCCGATATACAATCAAAGATAAATAAGTCAAAGGTTGAACGTGATGTTGTTATAAACGATTTTATAAAGCCCATTAGCGATAAACTTAACCGACATGGTATAAACCATACAATAAACGGACGCCAGAAATCGGTATATTCAGTATGGCGTAAGATGAAAGCCAAGAATGTACCATTTGAAGAGATATATGATCTGTTTGCTGTACGTATTGTACTGGATTCAAATGATATTATATCAGAGAAGAGCCAGTGTTGGAATGTATATTCGCACATAACAGATATATACCGTCCAAGACCAGATCGATTGCGAGACTGGGTTAGTTCGCCAAAGGCTAATGGATATGAGGCACTGCATGCCACTGTAATGGGACCACGCGGAAATTGGATTGAGGTTCAGGTTCGTACTTCACGAATGGATGATATTGCAGAGCGCGGATTTGCTGCTCATTGGAAATATAAGGATACCGATCAGCACGAAAATGAGCTGGATAAGTGGATAGAGCATATACGCGAAACGCTTGAGAACCCAACATCTGATGCCCTTGAATTTTTAGATCAGTTTAAACTTAACCTTTATGCATCAGAGATAGTAGTGTTTACGCCAAAGGGTGAAACATTTACATTGCCAAAGAATGCAACAATACTCGACTTTGCATATGCAATACATACAGAGATTGGAAATACCGCAATAAGCGGTAAGGTAAACCATAAATTGGTACCTCTTAATCATCGTTTGCGTAGCGGCGACCAGATAGAGGTTATTACATCTAAAAAGGTACGTATACATCGTGAGTGGCTTAACTATGTTGTTACAGCCAAAGCAAAATCGGCAATAACGGCATCTATAAAGGCAGAGACAAAGAACAGACGACTAATAGGAAAACAGATACTGGAGGAGGAGCTGGATGCTATAGGGCTTCATCCAAACTCAGATATATTAAAAAAGCTGATACCAGGTTATCTGGTTTCATCAAAAGATCAGCTGTATAGTAAAATTGGTAGTGGCATTATAGATCTTTCAGATCTTAAGAAGATACTTAAAAAGAACACCAAAAGCCGATGGGTAAAGTACTGGGGTGTTAAGATATGGCCTAGCGGAAAAGAGGATCATAAAAATAAATCCGGAGAAAAAGGTAAGGTTGATAAGAAGAAACCATATATGCTTACTCAGGATACAGAGGATAGTGGCGACAACTATAAAATAGCCAAATGCTGTAATCCAATACCGGGCGACGATGTTGTTGGATATCTGTCAGCATCGGGAGAAATTGTAATTCATCGCAGAGCCTGTCCGGAGGCAATAAAGTTAATGTCCAGCCACGGAAACTCAATTATAGATGCACAATGGGCTAAACAGAAATTCTTCTCATTCCTGGCACGCGTAGATCTTCGCGGTATCGACCGTCAGGGAATAACAGCCGAACTCACAAGTATAATATCAGATGAACTTGATGTAAACATCCGTAAACTCTTTATTGAGAGTCATGATGGTATTTTTGAGGGTTATATAGATCTGTATGTACACGATGTGAACAACCTGAATAACCTGTTAATGAAACTTGGTAAAGTTAAAGGTGTTGAGAGAGTTTCGAGGGTTGAATTAACGGGTGATGCTGAGTGATTTTAAATTATTCTAAATAAAAATAGCTAGGTATATCTTTTTTTTCTATTTTTACATTCGCATTTAACTATTTATGATGCTTATGTATTGTGATGAAACCAAAGAGACTGTAAAGAAAATATTTACCGATTTTCTTGAGCGCAGAGGACACAGAAAAACGCCAGAGCGCTTTGCTATTTTAGATGAGATATATTCACGTCAGGGACACTTTGATATAGAGACACTCTATTTCTCAATGAAAGAGAAGAAATACAGAGTTAGTCGTGCCACACTTTATAATACTATAGAACTTCTGCTAGATTGTAACCTTGTGATAAAGCACCAGTTTGGTAAAAATATTGCTCAGTTTGAGAAGGCACATGAGTGTAAACAGCACGACCATCTTATATGTACCGAGACAGGGAAGGTTATTGAGTTTTGCGATCCGCGAATATATGAGATTATACAGACGGCTTGCGAACTGGCAAACTTTAAACCGGCTTATCACTCATTGTATATCTACGGATTAAGCGAAGAAGGAAAGAAGATAAGGGAGGAGAACGAGACAAAAGAGTAACCCCAAACTATGCTAATAACTACAGTGCTGATTCTTTTCTATCTGTTAGCACCACTGATAATACTGTGGCTATGCAACAGATTTACCATTATTAACAGAATTGGCAGCGTTTTGGTAGCGTATGCTTTAGGTCTTATAATAGGAAATACCGGAATAATATCACCAGAATATAAGGTGGTTCAGGAGTGGGTGGCAAACATATCTATACCATTTGCTATACCAATGCTTCTGTTCTCTTCAGATGTAAGATCGTGGTTACATATGTCGCGACGATTCTTTGTATCGTTACTATTGGCACTTATATCAGTAGTGTTGGTGGTTATAATAGGTTACATATATTATCAGGATAAGAGCTTTCCGGATTTGTGGAAAGTAGGAGGGATGTTTGTAGGTGTATACTCCGGAGGTACACCAAATCTGGCATCGCTTAAGGTTATGCTGAACGTTTCAGATGAGGCTTACATAATTGTACATACCTACGATATGCTTATTACATCAGTATATCTTCTGTTTCTGGTGGCTGTTGGCCGATATACAATAGGAAAGATACTGCCAAAATATTTGCATAATAAAGATACCGACAGTAGTAAAAACGATATAAAGTCATCAGCGGCATATTGGGGAATGTGGCGTGGTATTAGTTTTAAAGAGATAATCAAGGCTCCTGTAATATCGCTTATTATATTTATAACATCGTTTGTAATTAGTTTGCTGTTTGCAGAAAACAGTCAAATGCTTATAATAATGTTGCTCATAACAACACTCAGTATTCTGGCATCGTTTAATCGCAAAGTGCGAACCTCAAAAATGTCATTTGGCATGGGTATGTATCTTATACTGATATTCTGTGTAGATATAGCCTCTATGGCAGATATAAACAGGTTTGTAGGAGCAACACCACATCTGCTTAAATATATGTCGTTTGTTATCTTTGGGTCGTTGTTTATACACATACTACTCTCAAAGATATTTAAGATAGACGCCGATACAACTATGACCACAAGCGTAGCACTAATATGTTCTCCACCATTTGTACCGGTTATAGCAGGGGCATTAAAAAACTCCAAAGTAATTATACCCGGACTCACCGTTGGTATAATAGGTTACGCCCTTGGTAATTACCTTGGAGCTATTGTGGCAGAGTTACTATCGTTAATTTAGTTGTCTTAATCTAATATATAACTCTTTAAAACAGATTCTGCTTTACCTTCTGATATTACATTTAAATCCTCATCTCCAATCTTGATACTAGTCGAAAAATCACTAATAGAGTAGATCTGGCCAACACCTTTGGCGTAATATTCTGTACCGTAATGGATTATGGAATGTGAATGTGTTGTCATATAAGGTTTATTAGTTTCATAATTAAATTGTTCTATTGGTGATTCAGACAATGACTCCATATTTGATTTTACCTCAATAACATTATTATATAGCTCTCCATTAATCTCTTTTGATTCATATGTGTTAATTATCTCATAGTGAAATTTAAGTGTAGTATTTATATCTTTTCCATTGTGGTTTGTAACATGGTTTGATTCGTAATCCCATGTATATCCGATTACTGAATTATTGTTTATATGTTTAGCGATCTCATTTGAAGCCTCTTTGGTTATAATTGATTCCTGGTCACCCTCTAAAGCAGAGTTGCCTTTAATGTTTTTTGTGGTATATATAAATTTTCCTGCTGGAGAGTAGCTGTTACTACTATTATCTATGCTTTGTTTATTGTTTGCTTTAAGAGCCATCTTCTTTTCTTCTGTTGGCGAATCATCACATATCAGAGCTGTTTCAAGTTTGTAAAACCCTTTGCCTGTGTGACCAAGAAGTAACTCCTTACCAATATTATCTAAACCGTTCTCCCACGATATATAATCCTCCTTCCATATATCGAAGGTTAACCTTAAATCCATAGCAAGTTTAAATCTGATTCTAAGCTTTTTTGTGAATAGAAGATCCGGACACATATCTACTCTTAGATATACATTATACCACATATCGTCGTGCTCTGTAGCACCTTCATAAGGTCTTAGAATGATCCTGTAATTGACCTCTCTTGTTATCTCGCTTCCACAATTTACAGTAGCAACAAATTTTTCGGTTACTTCATTGGGCCAGTTATCATAGCCACCCAGAATCTTACCATCCTCTTCCTGACCAAATGACGCTGAATGTATGGTTAGAACTATTATAAAGTAGCATATTAATCTCTTCATAGTTAAAGTTTTGTAGGTTAATGATGGTGTTAAGATAGTTAGTTTAATTTGAATAGTTAAGCATAGAAGCTTTTTTCTATTTCTTTAGTTCTTATAATGTTTGCTTAGTACTTTTTTTAATAGAAGAAAGAGCAAGGAAGTGTTCTGAAATAACATGAATTTAAGTACTACTTTATGAGCAAGAATTTTTTTTCTGCATATATTTATCGTCGCAAAGTTACAGCTTAATATAGCCCAATGCGGTACATTGGGCTTGTATCATATTGAGCCGTATCAATCCAAATCAGATATAAACTCATCAACAACATTTTCATCTGTTGCCCACGATGTAATAATTCTTACAGCAGAACTGTTGTTGTCTATAACAGCCCACTCGTAAAACAGATACTTAGCCTCTAATCTCTTAATAATCTCTTTAGGAAGTATCGGAAAAATCTGATTGGTGGTAGAATCTGTTAAAAATGAGTATCCCTTTTGTCTGATAGCATTAGTTATCTTCATAGCCATTTTGTTGGCATGTGCAGCCAGATCAAAGTAGAGATTATCTCTGAACAACTCAAGAAACTGAATGCCAAGTACTCTTCCTTTTGCCAGCAGAGCACCCTTCTGTTTTAGTGCATAATCAAAATCTGGCGCTATATCAGAATTATTAAAAACAATAGCCTCGCCAAGCAGAGCACCGTTTTTTGTACCACCTATATAAAAAACATCTGTAAGTTTGCTGATATCTGATAACTTAAGATCGTTATTCTGAGCTGTTAATGCATGACCTAATCTTGCACCATCAACAAATAGTAACAAGTTATGCTCTTTGCAAAATGTCGATAAATCGGTAAGTTCACTCTTTGTATATATTGTTCCTATTTCTGTAGAGTTTGATATATATACCATTCTTGGTTTAACAACATGAGGTCTCAAAGTATACTCTTGTAAAGTACTATCTATATCTTTTGGGTATATCTTACCATCATTGGTCTCAATTGTTATTACCCTGTGTCCTGTTGCTTCAATAGCACCGGTTTCGTGAGCAAATATATGACCTGTTTTGGCACTTATAACCGCCTCATGAACCTGTAACAGGGTTGATATAACAAGCAGGTTGGTCTGTGTACCTCCCGATACAAAATATATATCGGCATTCGGGTTATCTATATTTTCTCTTAATAATTTTTTTGCCTGAGTTGAGTACTCATCCTCTCCGTAACCCAACTGTTGTGTCAGGTTTGTCTCAATAAGTCTATTAAGGATATTAGGGTGTCCGCCCTCGGAGTAATCGTTTTTAAAATTGTACATACTAAAACTGTAATATAAAAATGTAATCAGGATTGTATAAAATGCAATATATACAATCCCCGGCTCTGTTCATCTACTAAATATAAAAAACATAGTTTAATATAAACCACTCTTACAGCTATAGAAGCTATAAGAATAAACTGTTTTTTACAGACAATATAGAATGATTGACAAATACCAAACAACATTGCATTTTCTCGCCACTAAGTAGCAGCTTAATTTAGCCAATGTAACATATTGGGCTAAGTTAAGAAGTATATCAGGCGTGCTAAAAGCACAGCTTAAAATATTGTTTGCAAGATGTAGCTGTCGATGTAAATGGGCTATAGTAAAATGTGGGTAGACTACACTTTTACCGCTAAGTACTCCT